>NZ_QTLZ01000019.1:57427-99884 GCF_003635425.1 Parabacteroides sp. AF27-14 | reverse complement strand
GCTATCCGGCTGCTTATCACGCAATTGATCCAGCCTTTGCGAGACCGCCTCGGTGAGCCGATCGCTATTACCAGCGGCTATCGTTGCCCGGAGGTGAATCGCTTGGTAGGCGGTGTCGTCAACTCCCAGCACACAAGGGGCGAGGCCGCCGATTGCTACGCCGCCTGCGGCCCGGAGCGATTGCTGGAAGTATTGATAGATAGCGGATTGCCGTTCGACCAAGCGATCGTGTACAGGAAAAAGAAATTCTTGCACTTGTCTTATAAGGAGAAGGGGAACCGGGGGCAGGTTGTCGTTTGAATTTTTCTATTATCTTTGTCACTTGAAAGTGTATTATCAATTCAAAATGTAAATAATATCATGAGAAAATTATTGTTAGCCTTTTGTGCGTTCGCAACGATTTGTAGCGCCGGGGCGCAGTGGAAGCCCGCCGGAGACAAGATCAAGACGGACTGGGCTGAGAAAGTAGATCCCCGGAATGTATTGCCAGAATATCCACGCCCCGGGATGGAACGTGCGGATTGGCAGAATTTGAACGGCGAGTGGGAATACGCTATCCTTCCAAAAGGACAGGCAGAGCCGACGAGTTTCGATGGGAATATCTTGGTGCCGTTCGCCGTGGAATCCTCCTTGTCCGGCGTGCAAAAAGAAGTGGGGGAGAAGAATGAGTTGTGGTATAAACGAACCTTTACGGTGCCCTCCTCATGGAAAGGAAAAGATATCTTGTTGAACTTCGGCGCCGTGGATTGGAAAGCGGACGTATTCGTGAATGATATCTTGATCGGTTCCCACACGGGAGGCTTTACCCCGTTTTCCTTGAATATCACTCCCTATCTGAATGGCAAAAGTACGCATAAGCTGGTGGTGCGTGTATGGGACCCGAGCGATAAAGGCTACCAACCCCGTGGAAAGCAAGTGGCCAACCCGGAGGGAATCTGGTATACGCCGGTCACCGGAATCTGGCAGACCGTATGGCTGGAGCCGGTCGCTTCCTCGCATATCACCTCTATCAAGGCGATCCCGAATATCGATAATGGCGTGATGAGCGTGACGGTCGGGGCTTGTTCCGACTCCCCGGTGTCGGACATCGTGGAGGTCAGCTTGCTCGATAAGGGGCAGGTGGTTGCTACCGCCAAGGGCGTACAAGGGACAGAATTACGCTTGGCCGTGCAAAATCCTACGTTGTGGGAACCTTCCAATCCTTATTTATATGATATGAAGGTGAGCTTGTCGAAGAATGGCAAGAAGGTGGACGAGGTGAAATCGTACACCGCCTTCCGTAAGATATCCGCCGAGCGTGACGCCAACGGCATCATGCGTATGCGCTTGAACAACAAGAACCTGTTCCAATACGGCCCGCTGGATCAAGGCTGGTGGCCCGACGGGCTTTACACGGCTCCCACGGACGAGGCGTTGCTGTATGATATCGTGAAGACGAAAGCGTGGGGCTTCAACATGATCCGCAAGCACGTGAAGGTAGAGCCGGCCCGCTGGTACTATCATTGCGATAAGGAAGGTATGCTGGTTTGGCAGGATATGCCTAGCGGCGACATGGGTAACCAATGGGCGCCTCATACGTATAACGGTGGAACCGACAAGGAGCGTACCGAGGAGTCTATCCGTAATTATTACAAGGAGTGGAAGGAGATCATGGACCTGTGCGTCTCGAATCCTAGCGTAGTAGTATGGGTGCCCTTCAACGAGGCTTGGGGCCAGTTCGATACCGAGAAGGCTGCCGAGTGGACAAAAACATACGATCCTTCCCGTCTGGTGAATCCGGCCAGTGGCGGTAATTTCCGTGCGTGCGGCGATATCTTGGATTTGCATAATTACCCGGGCCCGGCGATGTACCTGTTCGATCCGGTGCGTGTAAACGTATTGGGCGAGTATGGTGGTATCGGCTTGGCCGTGGAGAACCATTTGTGGTGGAACAAACGCAACTGGGGCTATGTACAGTTTAAGAATAGCGATGAGGTGACCGCCGAGTACGTGAAGTACGCCCGTGAGCTGAAGAAAATGGTTCCGAAGGGCTTCTCCGCCGCTGTCTATACGCAAACCACGGACGTAGAAGGTGAGGTGAACGGCCTTATGACCTACGACCGCAAGGTGATCAAGATCAATGAGGCCGAGGTGCGCAAGGCGAACCAAGAGGTGATCAAGGCGTTGTCTGAGTAGAAAGCCGAAAAATTAGTAATTTGATTCGATGATAGATCCGGTCCGGGCAGAGAGAGATTCTTTCCCGGATCGGATTGTTTTAACGGAATGAATATGATTCGAAATGTGAGTTCACGAGACGCCAAGGCGATCGTGGATATATACAATGAATATGTCGTGAATAGCGTGGCTACGTTCGAGACGGAACCTTTGCGGGTGGAGGAGATGGATGGTCGCATAGCCGGGATCTCGGCGAGTTATCCTTATCTGGTATACGTAGATCATGATGAGGTCGTGGGATATTGCTATGCCCATGCGTGGAAAGAAAAGGCAGCTTATAAATATACGCTTGAGACCACCGTTTATTTATCCCCGAGATACAAGGGCAAGGGGATCGGCCGGCAGCTTATGGAAAGGCTGATCGAGGAATGTCGGGCAGGCGGCTACCACGCCTTGATTGCCTGCATTACCGAGGGGAATGAGGCTAGCTGCTCGCTGCATGAGAAGCTGGGATTCAGAAAAGTATCCCACTTTGAGAAAGTAGGGCTGAAATTCGGGCGGTGGCTGGACGTGGTAGATTATGAATTGATAATTAAGCCTAACGAGAGGTAACTTTCGAATCTCAATTTTCAATTCTCAATTAATATACCTATCTTCGCGATAAACAAAATGTAAAGAATGAAATACAATACAGAAGGAAAAAGATTGACTTTGCCCGAATACGGTCGCAATATCCAAAATATGGTAGACTATTGCGTGACTATCCAAGACCGGGAAGAGCGTAAGCGTTGCGCCAACACGATTATCAACATCATGGGAAACATGTTCCCGCATTTGCGTGACGTAAACGACTTTAAGCATATCCTCTGGGATCATCTGGCGATCATGGCCGATTTTAAGCTCGATATAGACTATCCGTACGAGATCATCAAGAAGGAGAACCTGTATAGCCGTCCGCCTCGTATCCCGTACAACAATAACCGTATACGCTACCGCCATTACGGAAAGACCTTGGAGCTGATGATCCGCAAGGCCACGGAGCTGCAACCCGGTATGGAGAAAGACCAGCTCGTGCGGCTGCTGGCAAACCAGATGAAGAAATCGTTCCTTACTTGGAACAAGGAAAGCGTGGACGACCGTAAGATCTTCAAGGATCTGGACGAGCTGTCTAGCGGCAAGATCGTATTGAGCGAGGAGGAACACAAATTGGCCGAGAGCCGTGATATCTTGGCCCGTAATAACAGTGGCGGCAACAAAAGGAACTTTACGCGTAAAGGCAGATGAGCTCGTTCGTTATAGAAGGTGGTTATCGCTTGTCCGGCGAGATCGTTCCGCAAGGCGCCAAGAATGAGGCGTTGGAGGTGATCTGCGCGACATTGCTAACACCGGAGAAGGTGACCATACACAATGTGCCTGATATCTTGGACGTGAATAACTTAATCCAGCTCCTTAGGGATATGAGGGTCAAGGTGGAGCATCCGTCCGCCGATACCTATACCTTTCAGGCGGACGACGTGGACATGGAGTATTTGAGTACCGAGGAGTTCCTGCGCAAGAGTGGTAGCCTGCGGGGTTCCGTGATGATCGTAGGCCCGTTGGTAGCCCGCTTCGGCAGGGCGCTGATCCCGAAACCGGGTGGCGACAAGATCGGGCGACGCCGGCTGGATACGCACTTCGTGGGAATCCAGAAGCTGGGCGCTTGCTTTAGCTACGACGCCGGGCGGCAAGTATACGAGATAGAGGCATGCCAGTTGAAAGGCGCTTATATGCTGCTCGACGAGGCTTCCGTGACCGGAACGGCGAATATCTTGATGGCTGCCGTGCTGGCCGAGGGGGTGACGACGATCTATAACGCCGCCTGCGAGCCTTACCTGCAACAACTTTCCACGATGCTGAACCGCATGGGAGCGAGAATCTCAGGTGTCGGTTCTAACCTATTGACGATAGAAGGTGTACGGTCGCTTTCCGGCACGGAGCATACCATCCTCCCCGATATGATCGAGGTGGGTAGCTTTATCGGTATGGCCGCTATGACCGGATCGGAGATCACCATCAAGAATACAGGATATGATAAGCTGGGGATCATCCCGGACGCTTTTCGCCGCTTGGGTATTACCGTGGAGCAGCGAGGCGATGATATTTATATCCCCCGGCATGATTCCTACGAGATCGATACGTTTATCGATGGTTCTATCATGACCATCGCTGATGCTCCTTGGCCGGGGCTTACGCCGGACTTGCTGAGCGTATTTCTCGTCGTGGCTACGCAATCCGTGGGGAGCGTGCTGATCCACCAGAAAATGTTTGAGAGCCGCTTGTTCTTTGTGGACAAGCTAATCGATATGGGAGCCCAGATCATCCTTTGCGACCCGCACCGGGCTACGGTGATCGGGCTGGGTAACCGCTTCAAGCTACGGGGCTCTACGATGGTATCCCCGGATATTCGCGCGGGTATCGCCTTGCTGATCGCCGCTATGAGCGCCGAAGGTACCAGCACGATCCATAATATAGACCAGATCGACCGGGGATATCAAGGGATCGATAAGCGATTGAACCAGATCGGGGCACGTATCACGAGGATTTAAAGATTTTAGGCGATGATTAGAGAAGGAGAGGTTTTCAAGATCGGGCAGTTTGCCAAGCCCCATGGTATCAAGGGGGAGTTGTCGTTGGTGACGAACAGCGATGTGCTGGAAGATGCCGAGGACCCGTACATTGTTTGCGAGATGGATGGTATCTTGGTACCGTTCTTCGTGGAGGATTTCCGCTATAAGACCGATACGGTGGTCTTGGTGAAACTGGAGGACGTGAATTCCGAGGAGGATGCCCGCATGTTTGTGGGCAAGGAGGTGTTTTATCCTTTGGACGCCGTGGACGAGGAGGATCTCGTGGGGGATATGACGTGGGACAGTTTTATCGGTTATACCGTGACGGACGTACAGAAAGGTTATTTAGGAGAGATAACAGACGTGGATGAGACGACAATCAACGTCCTTCTGCGTGTCGATCATAAAGGCGAGGAGCTGTTGATCCCCGCCGTGGAGGAGTTGATCACCGAGGCCGACCATGAGGCCCGTAGCCTCACGGTGTCTTTGCCGGAGGGATTTATAGAATTGATAATTGATAATTGAAAATTAGGGGTTGAAAAAGAAGAATACGAAATCGTTTTGGCACCGGATCCGGTTTAAATATAAACTTTCCTTTATCAATGAGGGGACGTTGGAGGAGGTGTGGTCTTTCCGGCTTTCGCAGTTATCGGCGTTTGTCACTTTGGCGGTGTTCGCCTTTTTCTTGATCGCCGTTACCGCCTTTATCATCATCAAGACACCGATTCGCAACTACTTGCCGGGCTATCTCGACGTGGAGGTTCGCAAGGAGATTATGCAGAATGCCTTGCGGGCGGATTCGTTGGAGCGTATGATGGAGATCCAGTCCCTTTATCTGGATAACGTGGCCGGAATCCTTTCCGGTACGATGCCCTTGGACTCGATCCGTCAGATAGATTCTTTGGCTAGCAACGATATTAACTATGAGATTCCTCGTAGCAAGGAAGAGACTCGCTTCGTGAAAGATTACGAGGAAGAGGAGAAATATAATTTATCGGTATTGACCGACCCGGGCAAGGTACCGACCGAGGGGGTCTTTTTCTATAAGCCCGTGAATGGCGTGGTCACCTCTCATTATGAGACGGATGTCCATCATTATGGCGTGGATCTGGCCGCGGCCCCGAAGGAGAGTGTCTTGGCTACGTTGGATGGTACGGTGATCTATACCGGTTTCGATCCGAACCACGGAAACGTAATTCAAATACAACATAAGAACGGATTCATCTCGGTTTATAAGCACAACGAATTGTTGCTGAAAGAGGTGGGAGACCATGTGGTAGCCGGTGAGGCGATCGCTCTGGTCGGGAATACGGGAGAGTTGTCTACCGGACCGCACCTGCATTTCGAGTTGTGGTATAAGGGCAATCCGGTGAATCCGGAAGAATATATAGCTTTTTGATAATCCATGAAAAAAAGACAGTTAGCGATATTAGGCTCGACCGGTTCCATCGGGACCCAAGCCTTGGAGGTAGTGAGCGAGCATTCCGATCTTTTCGAGGTGTATGCCTTGACCGCAAATAACCAAGTGGACTTATTGATCAATCAGGCCCGGAAATATATGCCGGAGGTGGTGGTGATCGCCAATGAGCGGAAATATCCCGAGCTGAAAGAGGCCTTGGAAGACCTGCCGATCAAGGTATGGGCGGGTGCCGACGCTATCGCCCAGATGGTGCAGTCGGAGCCGATCGATATGGTGCTGACGGCGATGGTGGGCTATTCCGGCTTGCGACCGACGATCTCGGCGATCAAGGCGGGAAAGGCGATCGCCTTGGCGAATAAGGAGACATTGGTCGTGGCCGGCGAGCTGATCATGAAGCTGGCCGCCGAGCATAAGGTGCCTATCTTGCCGGTGGACTCGGAACATTCGGCCATTTTTCAATGTTTAACAGGTGCGTATGATAATCCGATCGAGAAGATCTTGCTGACGGCTTCCGGTGGTCCGTTCCGGCGGAAGACGCTGGAGGAGCTGGCTACCGTGACGAAGGCGCAGGCCTTGAGGCATCCGAACTGGACGATGGGGGCGAAGATCACGATAGACTCGGCCTCGATGATGAACAAGGGCTTCGAGATGATCGAGGCGAAATGGTTGTTCGATGTCACGCCGGATCAGGTACAGGTGGTGGTGCACCCGCAGTCGGTGATCCACTCGATGGTGCAGTTTGAGGATGGCGCTGTGATCGCCCAGCTGGGAATTCCCGACATGAAATTGCCGATCGCCTACGCTTTCTCGTTCCCGACACGTATGAGGAGCATGGCGCCCCGTCTGGATTTCAACCAATATTCGACCTTGACGTTCGAGGAGCCGGATATGGAACGTTTCCGCAACTTGGCTTTCGCTTTCGAGGCGGCCCGCCAAGGAGGGAATATGCCCTGTATCTTGAATGCCGCCAATGAGGTGGTGGTGGCCGCTTTCCTGCAAGATCGTATCGGCTTCTTGCAAATGAGCGACGTGATCGAGCAGACCATGCGGAAAGCCTCGTTTATCGTCAATCCCTCGTATGAGGATTACGTGGCTACCGACACCGAGGCTAGGCGGTTGGCGGCCGAGTTATTTTGAAATAATTTAAAACAGAACAAACAATAGTAGATGGAAACTTTTTTGATTAAGGCGTTACAGCTTATCTTGAGCTTATCGATACTGGTGATTGTCCACGAGTTCGGGCATTTTATCTTTGCCCGGATTTTCAAGGTGCGGGTAGAGAAGTTCTACCTCTTCTTCGATCCGTGGTTCTCGCTATTCAAGTACAAGCCGAAAAACAGTGACACGGAATACGGCGTAGGCTGGCTTCCGTTGGGAGGATATTGTAAGATCTCCGGTATGATCGACGAGAGTATGGACAAGGAGGCGATGGCCCAGCCGCCCAAGCCTTACGAGTTCCGCTCCAAGCCGGCCGGACAGCGTTTGATGATTATGGTAGCGGGCGTGGTGTTCAACTTCTTGCTGGCTTTGTTTATTTATTCCATGATCTTGTTTACGTGGGGCGATACGTACTTGCCTTTGAAGAACATGAAGATGGGTATGAATTATAGCGAGACGTTCCAGAACGTCGGTTTTCAGGACGGTGATATCTTGCTGAGAGCGGACAATGAGGAGTTGGAGCGTTTCGGTAGCGACAGTTTCCGCAAGGTGGTGGAGGCGAAGACCGTGACGGTGCTCCGTGACGGGCGGGAGACCGTGATCTCCATACCGGAGGATATGATGCAACGTTGCATGCGTGACGGAAAAGGCTTCGCCGATCCTTTGCGTATCCCGATGGTCGTTCGTGAACTTCCCGACAAGAATGCCCCGGCGGCTCTTGCCGGCATGCTGCCGAAGGATAGCGTGGTGGCTATTAACGGTGTGGCTACCCCGACGTTTTATGATGCCTCCGGGTTATTGTCAGAGAATAAGGGCGAAGAGGTGACAGTAGATTTCTACCGGAACGGCCAGTTGGAGTCGTTGACCATGAGGACGGACTCGGCCGGGAAAATTGGCGTAGCGGTGATGTTGCCTACGGATCTCTATCAGACCGTGACCCGCAAATACGGCTTTTTCGAGTCGTTCCCCGCCGGTATTAAATTAGGTATTAATACCTTGAAGGGATATGTGAACGACATGAAATATGTGTTTACGAAGGAAGGTGCCTCCAGTTTGGGCGGTTTCGGTACGATCGGCGGATTGTTCCCGTCTGTGTGGGATTGGCGGATTTTCTGGGAACGTACGGCTTTTCTATCTATCATCTTGGCGTTCATGAATATCTTGCCGATTCCGGCCTTGGATGGCGGACACGTGATGTTCTTGATCTATGAGGTAGTGGCCCGTCGCAAACCGAGCGATAAATTCCTAGAGTATGCCCAAATGGCAGGTATGTTTATCCTGTTCGCTTTATTGATCTATGCGAATGGAAATGACATCTTCCGCTTCTTCTTCAAGTAACGTACGTCTCTACAACTAGATACAAAAAACCTCCCGGATCACTTTTCTATGTGATCCGGGAGGTTTTTTTGTATGAATAAAGTCCTCTTTCTTATTTCAGGATGTCATTGATAGAAGCGAGGATCTTCTTGGAGTTCTCGTCTTTCGGGTCGAGTTCGACAGCCTTTGTCAAATATTCTTTCGCTTGCTTGAAGTCTTTGTCGGCTTTCGCTTTCTCGGCGTTGTATTTATCCGGCTCGGAAGTAGCGATCGGGGTAGCGGCCTGTAATATCTTCGCTCCGTTGCCATACAGCATGGCGCCAAGGCTGTAGTAAGCGTTGCTCTGGTAATCCTTGTTCGATACGGCTAGGACCTCTTTGTACATTTTCTCGGCACCGGCCAGATCTCCCTTCTTTTGGGCGGCTTGTCCTTGTTTGATGCAGTAACCGTAAAGCAACTTTTCCAGATTGGTCTTATTCTTGTTTCCATCGGGAATCACTTTTAATCCCTCTTTTACCGTAGTCAGGAATTCTTCAGTCTTGTTTAAGTTACGGTAAGCCATAGCCTCGCCTACATAAGAGTCGTCTACGTTGTAGTTCATCTTAACGGCCATGTCGAAGTATTTGGCGGCCTCGGCGTAGTTCTTCGCTTGATTAGCGGCGTATCCGCAATTGAAGATACGGGCGGTGTCTTGGTAATTGTTTTGTTTCAAGTATTCGCCGTATTTTGTTACGACGGTAGCGTAATCTTTTGCTTTCAAAGCAGCGTCACCTTCATCTCTTAATTTGTCAGCGTCTTGTGCGAATAGGTTTCCGACACATAGGCATAAAGCCACTAATAAAACAATTTTCTTCATGGTAATTATTAAATTTAATTGATTTTGTGCTCTAAGTTAAGGTGTGCGGGAAAAGGAGCCAAGATATTTTACGTTTTTTAGAAAACAATAAAAATAGAAAACATAAAAAAGGGATTGCCGCAAGCAATCCCTACTAATGAAAGATTCTTTGGAACTTATGCTTTGAGTGAAGGAAAAGCCTCAGCCACGGCGGGGTAGACAATCTTTCCTTCCACGATGTTTAATCCCAGTTCTAGGCCCGGATCTTCCTCGCAGGCTTTTTCCCAACCTCTGTCGGCAAGCTTGATCACGTACGGCAGGGTAGCGTTGGTCAAGGCTAATGTGGAAGTCTGCGGGACCGCTCCCGGAATGTTGGCTACGCAGTAATGGAGGATATCGTCTATCTCATAAACCGGATTGGCGTGCGTAGTCGGGTGGGAGGTCTCGAAGCAACCGCCTTGATCGATGGCTACATCTACCAATACGCTGCCCGGTTTCAATAATTTCAACATATCCCGGGTGATCAAGTGCGGGGCCTTGGCTCCGGGGATTAATACGGCGCCGATCACTAAATCGGTTGTGGGTAATTCCTGTTCGATCGTATGCGTGGAAGAGAACAACGTCTTCACGTTTTTCGGCATCGTCTCGGACAGATAGCGTAAGCGGGGAAGCGAGATGTCGGCGATCGTGACATCGGCGCCTAGCCCGGCGGCCATCAAGGCGGCGTTGTGGCCTACCACGCCACCGCCTAAAACCAATACCTTACCCGGTTTCACGCCCGGCACGCCACCTAGCAATACGCCTTTGCCACCTTGCGGTTTCTCAAGGAAACGAGCGCCTTCCTGTACGGACATGCGTCCGGCCACCTCACTCATAGGAATCAAAAGGGGTAACGTATGATCTGGGTTCTCCACGGTCTCGTAAGCCAGACAGATGGAGCCGCTCTTTATCATGGCAAGGGTGAGAGCCTCGTCGGATGCGAAATGGAAGTAGGTGAAGACAAGCTGTCCTTTGCGTACCAAGGGATATTCGCTGGCGATCGGTTCTTTTACTTTTACGATCATCTCGGCAATTCCATATACATCCTCAATGGACGGGAGTATCCGGGCCCCTGCCGCCACATAGGCATCATCGGCGAAACCACTGTTTATACCAGCCGTGTGTTGCACATACACGGTATGACCTCTTTTCACCAACTCTTTGGCTCCGGCGGGAGTAAGAGCTACCCTGTTCTCGTTGTTCTTGATTTCTTTTGGAATTCCAATAATCATAATGGTAGCATTTAATGGGTTTATATGCCTGCAATATACAAAAAAGAGGAACAGATTGGTATTCTGTCCCTCT
Organism: Parabacteroides sp. AF27-14; assembly: GCF_003635425.1. Classification (NCBI taxonomy): domain Bacteria; kingdom Pseudomonadati; phylum Bacteroidota; class Bacteroidia; order Bacteroidales; family Tannerellaceae; genus Parabacteroides; species Parabacteroides sp. AF27-14. Next base: position 89,050 of record NZ_QTLZ01000019.1, on the reverse strand, counting down.
TTTTTTATCTTATTTCTTGTTCCTTATAAACCTTGTCCGTGGCAGTTCTTGTATTTCTTGCCACTTCCGCAAGGACATGGATCATTGCGTCCTACTCGTTTCTCGGCACGGACTGGAGCTTGCTTCGGCTGAGGTGCCTCGGCTTGGGTATTGTTTCCGCTCAAGTCTGTTTTCTCCGTGCGGTAACGGCTCATATCCTCGTGCTTCTCCGGGGCGGCCTCTTGTACGGCGATACGTTGACGGGCTCTTTCCTCGGCGATCGCTTGGGCTGCTTGCTGGGCTACGGCCGCTTGACGGGCTTGCATGGCTTGGCGTTGCTCCTCGGTCGGCTCCTCACGTACCGGGATCTGTCCACGCATCAAGATGGCGGCTGTCTTACGGTTCATGTTGTCTACCATTGTCTTGAACAGGTTGTAAGATTCAAGTTTGTAGATCAACAAAGGATCCTTGTTCTCGTAGCTAGCGTTTTGTACGGAGTGGCGCAACTCGTCCATCTCACGTAGATGCTCTTTCCATCCCTCGTCGATCATATGCAATACGATTGATTTCTGGAAGGATTTAACGATTGCCTTACATTCCGTGTCGTAAGCCTCTTTCAGGTTACAAGATACATTATACATGCGCTTGCCGTCCGTGATAGGAATCATGATGTTCTCGTACATCGCTCCTTGATTCTCGTACACTTGCTTGATGACCGGGTGAGCGACTTGCGTCATGCGTTCCATGCGACGTTTATAAGTCTTCAATGCCTCCTCGAACAATTTCTCTACGAGTTGCTCCGGTTTCATGCTCTTGAATTCGTCTTCCGTGAACGGACTTTCCATGGCGAATGTCTTGAACAATTCTAACTTGAAGCCCTCGAAGTCCTCGGCGTGTTGATCGGCGATAGCCGTAGAAGTATCGTAAATCGTGTTCAATACGTCCAGACCGATACGCTCTCCCATCAAGGCGTGGCGACGGCGGGTGTAGATTACGTTACGTTGTGAGTTCATCACGTCGTCGTATTCCAACAGACGTTTACGGATACCGAAGTTGTTTTCCTCTACCTTCTTCTGGGCACGTTCTACGGACTTGCTCAACATATTGTGCTCCAGAACCTCGCCTTCCTTGAAACCAAGCTTATCCATCAAGCCGGCGATCTTCTCGGAAGCGAATAAACGCATCAAGTCGTCTTCCAGTGATACGAAGAATACGGATGAACCCGGGTCTCCCTGACGTCCGGCACGACCACGTAACTGACGGTCTACACGACGGCTCTCATGGCGTTCCGTACCGATGATCGCCAAACCGCCTGCGTCTTTCACGTCCTTGGACAGCTTGATATCGGTACCACGACCGGCCATGTTGGTAGCGATCGTAACCGTACTCTTTTGACCCGCCAAGGCCACGATCTCGGCCTCTTTCTGGTGCAACTTAGCGTTCAATACATTGTGCTGGATCTTACGCATCGTAAGCATACGGCTCAATAACTCGGAGATCTCTACGGATGTCGTACCCACCAATACCGGGCGGCCTGCCTCCGTCAGCTGAACGATTTCCTCGATAACAGCGTTATATTTCTCACGTTTTGTCTTGTAGATACGATCGTTCATATCGTTACGGGCGATCGGTCGGTTGGTCGGGATCACTACTACGTCCAATTTGTAGATATCCCAGAACTCGCCTGCTTCCGTCTCCGCCGTACCGGTCATACCGGATAATTTATGGTACATACGGAAGTAGTTCTGCAAGGTGATCGTGGCGAATGTTTGTGTAGCGGCCTCTACCTTTACACGTTCCTTAGCCTCGATCGCTTGGTGCAGGCCATCGGAATAACGACGTCCGTCCATGATACGACCCGTCTGCTCGTCAACGATCATGACCTTGTTGTCCATAACCACGTACTCATCATCCTTCTCGAATAAGGTGTAAGCTTTCAACAACTGGTTGATGGTATGTACACGCTCGCTCTTAACGGAATAGTTCGCCAAGATCTCGTCCTTTTGAGCTTGTTTCTCTTCCTCGGTTCCTGTCATGTTCTCCAATTGAGATAATTGGGAAGTGATATCGGGAAGTACGAAGAAGGTCGGGTCGTCCGTCTTACCGGTCAATAGGTCGATACCTTTATCCGTCAATTCGATACTGTTGTTCTTCTCGTCGATCACGAAATACAACTCATCGGTCGCCTCGTGCATATGGCGCATATTCTCGGACATGAAATATTCTTCCGTCTTCAACATTTGAGCTTTTACGCCTTGCTCGCTTAAGAACTTGATCAACGCCTTGTTGCGGGGATATCCCTTGAAGGAGCGGTACAGAAGGATAGAGCCTTCCTCAACGACCTTCTGGTCGTCGCTAGCCATTTTCTTTTTGGCCTCGATCAATAATTTGGAGCAAAGGTCTTTCTGCGCGTTCACGACAACCTCCACGTTCGGGCGGAATTGCTCGAATAATTGTTCCTCGCCACGAGGGATCGGTCCGGAGATGATCAGCGGCGTACGAGCGTCATCGATCAATACGGAGTCCACCTCATCGACGATGGAGTAGTTATGCTTGCGTTGTACCAAGTCTTTCGGGCTGATCGCCATATTGTCACGCAAGTAGTCGAAACCGAACTCGTTGTTCGTACCGAACGTGATATCCGCCTCGTAAGCCTTACGGCGAGCCTCGGAGTTCGGCTGGTGCTTATCGATACAGTCTACGGAAAGTCCGTGGAACATATAAAGCGGTCCCATCCACTCGGAGTCACGTTTTGACAAGTAATCATTCACGGTTACCACGTGTACACCGTTACGTGTCAAGGCGTTCAAAAATACCGGAAGGGTAGCCACCAAGGTCTTACCTTCACCGGTCGCCATCTCGGCGATCTTACCTTTATGAAGAACGACGCCACCAAATAGCTGAACGTCGTAATGGATCATATCCCATGTGATCTCGTTTCCACCGGCTTTCCAGTGGTTGGCGTAAATCGCCTTATCGTCCTCGATGCGGACAAAGTCGAAACGAGCGGCCAGATCCCGGTCGAATTGGTTAGCGGTAACTACCACTTCCTCATTCTCGGCGAAACGGCGGGCCGTATCTTTCATGATGGCGAATACCTCGGGCAAGGATTGCTCCAGTACCACTTCCATCTTGTCCGTAATGGCTTTCTCGATTTTATCTACCTCGGCCCAGATCGCCTCACGTTCTTCCAGTTCCTTATCCTCGATGCCTTTGCGAAGCTCTTCCACTTGCGCTTTCTCCTCGGCTACGTAGTCCTGGATACGTTGTTTGATCTCATCTGTTTTCGCACGCAACTCGTCGTTCGAGAGTGCCTTGATTGACGGATATACGGCCTTTACCTTATCTACGTAAGGTGTGATTTCTTTAAGGTCACGCTGCGACTTATTGCCGAACAGCTTCGTCATAAACTCATTAAATCCCATGATTCTTATGTTAATTGATAATTGATAATTGAAAATTGAAAATTGAGAGTTCAACTTCCGATTGTCAATGAGCAATCATCGTCTGTTATTACTTTGTTATTTGAATTCAGATAAAATACTTAGGGGAGAACCACCTACCTTTCCCTTCTATGATAATTTTAATTCTCAATTACCAATTTTCAATTCCCAAAGCGGTAGGCTTTGAGTAGCGTTTGGTGGCCTGATTCTTAGCACATGGGTTACCGTGGGGGCTACCTCAGTGGCCTTGACTTCGCGGTAGATATGTTGGGGTTTCAACCCGTTGCCCATAAATACCAGCGGGGTGATAACAGCATTATTGCGTATAATCTTGACTTTTTCTTTCGGATTGTCGAGGTTTACTTTCCAACCGGGTTGCAACTCGATGATCAGATCGCCCCGTCTCAAATGGTGCGTACCTTGACGGAATTTGGCGGTTCCCTCGTTCCAGTCGCCCGTAAGCAAGCTCCTGCCCGTGGTGACGAGTTGTACGCCACTAAATTCCTGTATGAATTCGGCGGCCTTGTTCTGTAAAGTCGTCAAATCCAACTTGGCGTCTTCTATCGCCTTGCGGTTCAAGTAGATCTGGTTATTGTAGTATCCTTGTACCCAACTGGTATGTTGGCCGTAAATGGCCATCAAGTACATATTAAGCAGGGCCAGACAACGTTTCGGGTGGAACTCGCCACCGTTCACCATCAGGCCGTCCGGATAAGACTCCTCGCTTTTATAATAACCGGAACCGGTGAAGACTACCAATGTATTGGCCAAGCCCACTTTCTTGTCGATCGTATCTAGTAGCTTCTCGATATCTTGATCGAGTTGATAATACGTATCTTGAATCTCCCGGGTGTATTCCTTGCTCATCGTACCCCGGTAATTGCCTGCGTAGTACGTGATAGACAACATATCCGGGCAACTACGTGTACCAAACCCTCCGTACTCTAGGAACTGGAGGGCCAAGCGATTGATCTCCTTATTGATGAACGGAGAGGTCTTCAGGTTCGGATAGCAGTTCGCGAACTTCTCGCTGAACGTATAGCGGAAAGGAAGATCATCCAATACGTAAGGAAAGGCATCGTATTTCTCTATCGGAAGGGTAGGAGTCCATACCATGGTTTCTAAGCGTGACGCCAAGGATTCCGGGCCGTTATTATAGCGGTCTACATACCAAGGGATACCCTTATAGTACGTCGTGGTAGCCCATTTCCCGTTGGTGTTATCCATCCAGAAAGCTCCGTTGGCCGCATGTCCGGCGGAAAGGATGGCGCTCTCGGCATCCGGGGCGATGGAATATACGTCGCTTCTTCCTTGAGAGGCGATTTTCAACTCGTCGCCGATCGTGGAACTGAATAAATTCTTGGGCGAATAATTCTCTTTCGTGTAATTACCCAGATATTCGGGATCATTTAAGATCGAGACCTCTTTCTCTTTCTCGAAATCAAACGTCTTCTCCCCCGCGATACCGCTGAAGCAAGGGTTGCTTCCGGTAAAAAGAGTCGCGAACGCGCTGGCTTGGTCTATGTCCGAGAACTCGAAGCGGATATTGTTGTACACCAACCCCTCGTTCATCAAACGCTTGAAGCCACGTTCGCCAAATGTATTATAAAAGTATTCTATATAGTCGCCCCTTAGCTGATCCACAGTAATACATACCACCAATTTGGGGGTACGTTGCTGCGCCTCAAGGTTTGTTACCACGAGGATAGCGATAAGTGACGTTATAATTTTTCTCATCCGATTCTCCATATCTTTCTGTAAACACCCCAACCCGAACGAACCCAAATCGAGGCTACAAGCGGAATAAAGGCACTGTTTAGATGTTGCGGAATGAAATACCATCCCAGTAACATCAGCGTAAGCGCCGCAAAGTTAATAAAATGATAGTAATATGCAGCCTTCTTCAGCTTTTTTACGCAAAACAAAATAACAGCGATCAAATCGAGCGGCTGTAACCATACCAAAGACCAGTTCGGCCACGTGCAGGGATGGACGGATATGAAGCTAAGAAAGAAGAGGATTACACCTCCGGCTCCGGCTACCGAGAAAAGGACACAATCCACCCACAAGAAGTATTTTTTTTTGCGCCATTCGATCCAAGTAAACCCTAAAACGATTCCGAACAGAAGCCAAGCGCAGACTAAAGGGGTGAATAAATCCCAGATATCTTTTTCCGGCTCGTCGGCTTCCCCGGCTCCGATCACGTGGGTCTCGCTCACCAATGGGCGGATTGTCCCGTCCGGGCCCGTGATGGTGGCTTTAGCGAACGCTTCTTTTAGATAAGGGGGGAGGAAGAGCATCTCGTGCTGGGTGGCCTCCCGGTCGGTGGGGCTGCCTAGCGCTAGGTCGCATCCGAATGTGAGCCACGGATGGTTTCGGGTACAATAATTAATAAGATCCCGGAAGGTCTGGGATTGATAGGGATACTGATAATCGACGTTCCCGTCGATCTCCTTTTCCAAGATCGCGGCAGGGCGGGTAGCGCAATTATCGAAGAAGAAGTTATAACGATATACCCTGTTCTCCGGCCTGTAATTGATAAGCAGGGCATCCCATATATGCTCTTTCTCTTCTTGGGTGAGGTTCAATACTTGCTCCGTGATATCGCTGCCCCGCATTTGGTACTCGATCACGTAGTCTTGGAAATCGGCTACTCCCAGTTTATAATCCGTCTCTCCTTTAGCGAATCGGTAGATAAAATTAGGTTTGGAGAAATCAAATATACCGTAATTGAATATATAATCTATATTTTGCTTGGGATCGTATATGCGTAGAGCGGCATGCCCGTACACGGTGAATACCTCTTCATCGTACGGTGCGCTGGTCATCAGACTGATACGGGCTTCCTCGCTCAGTTTGGGTTGCGCCATCGCCGATAGGGAAAGAATCCCCAGCAGGAATAGAAATATGCTTTTTGTCATTCTCTTCTTAATTATTTGACGCAAAGGTAGATTATTTTTCTTAAACAGTATAGATCGTTTAAGCATAACATATGGCTTTATGTCGAGAAAAGAGATAACTTTGTTTTTATTATAAAGGGAAAAGGAAACTTGGTTATATCTTTGATTATAAGAGTGTTGCAGTTTTTTGTGGATTTTTTTTAAGAAACTTTAGTTTCTTCTAAGGAAAACAAAAGTTTTCCTATGAGGAAACAGAAGTTTCCCTTGCACAAAACTCTAGTTTCTAGCTAGAGAAACGGACGTTGCTTTTAGAAGGAGCATTGAGGAGATAAAACAAAATTAGGCGACCATCCTTATTTGGATAATCGCCTAATGCCTGATAGAGCGGTAGGCGAGGCTCGAACTCGTGACCCTCAGCTTGGGAAGCTGATGCTCTACCAACTGAGCTACTACCGCATTGCGAGTGCAAATGTATACAAATCTTTCTTTTTTTAGTAACTTTGGCGAGAAAATTTTATAAAAAAGAATTAAGTATGGAAAAACTAGTCTTGATAAAGGTAGGAGGGAAGATCGTTGAGGAAGAAGAAACGCTTCGTCAATTATTGAACGATTTCGCTGCTATCGAGGGATATAAGGTCTTGGTGCATGGGGGAGGACGCTCGGCTACCAAGCTTGCAGCCCAATTAGGGATCGAGAGCAAGATGGTGAACGGTCGCCGTATTACGGATGCCGAGACCTTGAAGGTCGTGACAATGGTCTATGGCGGGTTGGTGAATAAAAACATCGTAGCGGGCTTGCAGGCGTTGGGCGTGAACGCTTTAGGCTTGACCGGTGCGGACATGAACTTGATGCGTTCGGATAAACGTCCCGTGAAGGATGTAGACTATGGTTTCGTAGGCGACGTGAAAGAGGTGAATGCCGATTTGCTAGCCTCTCTTATCCATCAAGGTATCGTGCCGGTACTGGCTCCTCTTACACATGATAAGCAAGGCCATATGTTGAATACGAACGCTGATACGATAGCGGGAGAAGCCGCTAAAGCGTTGGCGAAACATTTTGAGGTGACATTGATGTTCTGTTTCGAGAAAAAAGGCGTTTTGTTGGACGAGAACGATGATGAGAGCGTGATACCGGAAATCGATCGTATAGCGTTTAAGGGATATGTAGAACAAGGAATTATCCAAGGGGGCATGATCCCAAAGCTGGAAAACGCTTACCAAGCGATAGACGCCGGGGTGAAGCAAGTGATTATTACGCAAGCCTCGGAGATTCACCAAGGAAAAGGGACGAGAGTCTTTTAAATAAATGAGGGGCTGTTTATGGCCCCTCACGTACATTATATAATAGGTCTATCAAAGACTCCGAATCTTGATATTACGGAACCAGATTAATGAATCCCCATGTTTTCCTTGTAATCCGATAAATCCTTTTGTCGGTAATTCGGCGAAAGGTTTGGGCAGCCAGCTTGGGATATCGCTTCCATCCGGGTTCTTGGTGCCGGAAGTCCATTTGCTCATATCCATTTCGGTAACTTTCTTTCCGTTGAGGATAACCATGATATGTTGTCCGGCGCATTTGATACGCATATGATTCCACTCCCCGGGTTTTTTGACAACCTTGTCTTGCACGGCGCCTAGATGTCCGTAAATGGCTCCGCATTTCTCATACGGCTTGCCGTTTCCCCATTTTTCACAATGGTCGTCCGCTATCTGTATTTCTACCGAGTTGGGTATCCAGTCCTTCGTGTCCGTACAGTAAACGACTACTCCGCTGTTCGTGCCCACGTCGGTCTTAAAATCAAGATCCAGCTCGAAGTTCTCATATTCATCCTTTGTCCAGATAGACTCGTCCTTCACGGCACCTAACACGCCATCAGTCTCGCTCCAAACTTCCGGATTGTAGTTGGCGTTTTCCAGATTTTTACCGAAGAGAGGCTTCCATTTATTGTTATCCGCCGCGAATAAGGAGAATGTACCTGCCACACACCATAAAGTAGCCATGGCTAAAAGAAAATGTTTCATGCTATTAGTTTTAAAGATTTACGTGAGGCAAATGTATTCATTTATTTTGGAAGGAACATAGTCTACGAAGAACGATTTTATTTACAAGTGAAAGCGAAATAGGTTGAAATGCTATGATTCTTAAGGAAATCTTCTTTTTTTATCAAAAATCAAATAGTTTGTTAAAATGATATTAAAATCTTGTATAATCTTTATTGTTGTAAAATAGATTAACTGAAAATTACCTATTGCTTGATTGGTTTTGTGTTATTATGATATTGCTTGTGTGTCAAAATATGCATTTAATAGGTCTAAAAATGACGTTGTGAAATATATTTGACTGTTTTGATGACATAAAACTATTATATTATTTGTTTTTAACAGAAAATATTCTTTATATTTGCGGTGTGAAGATTAGGTATATGTATGATTGTATGTAAAAGTAAAGTGAATATTTTAATGTAATTTTAAATATATGCATGTATAATCCTGCTGTTTTAAACTAAGTTCTTCGTAAACTATGGTAAGTTATGTGTGAATTTTGATTTAAATAATTAATTGTTAAACAAAAAGTGTGTTTATGAGAAGGTTGACTTTTTTGTTATTATGCTTGTTTATAGGCATAGGAGTCGCAACGGCACAGACGATGAAGATAACAGGTAATGTTATATCATCGGAAGATCAGCAACCCGTGATCGGTGCGGCTGTCGTTGTGAAAGGCACTACGATTGGTACGGTTACGGACTTTGAGGGAAACTTTAGTTTAGATGTACCGAGAGACGCTAAGATGATCTTTATTTCTTATGTAGGATTGAAAACGAAGGAAGTACCTGTGGCATCCGTGATCAACGTTGTTTTGGACTCGGATTCAAAAGCGTTGGATGAGGTGGTTGTAACCGCTATGGGTTTGACTCGTGAGAAGAAAGCCTTGGGTTATGCCCTGCAAGAGGTGAAATCTGATGAGTTGACAAAAGCTGGCCAACAGAGCTTGGCGACCTCACTTTCCGGTAAGATCGCCGGTGTGCAGATTACTTCTCAAGGTGGACAGGTTGGTGCGTCGCAGAATATCGTGGTTCGCGGTAATTCCTCTTTTGGTAATAACCAACCGTTGATCGTTGTGGATGGTGTGCCTATCGCTAATGATAACGCGAAAGGTGCCACTGTAAACTTGGGTTCCGGCTTGAATGATATTAATCCGGAGGATATAGAGTCTATCTCTGTGTTAAAGGGTGGATCTGCCGCTTTGTATGGTATGCGTGCCGGTAATGGCGTTATCTTGGTTACTACTAAATCCGGTAAGAAAGACAAGGGTGTATCTATCTCTTATGAGGGTGATATCACGATTGACCGGGTTTATAATTTGCCTAGATTGCAGAATAAGTACGGACAAGGCTATTACGCTTCCGAGTATGATTGGAAGGAAGCGCAAGCGGGGGGATATTCTGGCGATTATCAAGCTTTTGCCTTGGAGAATGGTTACAATTATGTAGATGGTATGGGTAGTGGTATCAACGATAACGCAGATGAGTCTTGGGGACCTCGCTTGGATATCGGATTGAATTTGCCGCAATACAATAGCCCGGTGATCGATGGCGTGCGTCAGGCTACTCCTTGGGTTTCCAGCCCGGACAATATCAAGAATTTCTTCCAAACGGGTTATTCTATGAATCATACGGTGGCTTTGTCTGCCTCTACGGATAAAACGTCTACACGCGCGTCTTTATCTTTCCGTGATCAAGGCGGTACGACCCCGAACACTGATCAGAAGCGCTATGCTATGGCGGTGAACACGAAAATGACGTTTAATAAGTATATTGATTTCGACTTGTCCGCGAATTATATTCGCACGAAAAGCGCAAACTTGCCGGGTACGGGATATAACAGTACGAATGCTTTGCAGTCTATCATGCAGTGGTTTGGTCGTCAAGTTGATTTGAAGGATTTGAAGAATAATTGGGATCAAGTGGATGAGTATGGAAAATATACGCATTATAACTGGATACAGTCTTTCCATGCGAATCCGTATTGGACATTGAATAAGAATACCAATAGTTATGATCGTAATCGTTTCTATGGCAAGACCTCTTTGTATATCAAACCGACCGATTGGTTAAAGTTTGAAGGTCGTATGGGCTTGGATCATTACGATTCTAATCAGTTCTCTCGTATTTTATGGAATATCGACTATCCGAATGGATATTTCCGTAGCTTCGACCGTTCGATGACTGAGTTTAACGCGGACTTTATCGCCTACGTGAACAAGAACTTCGGTGATTGGGCCTTGAATGGTTTGGCAGGAGCCAACTATCGTGATTATCAAACAGCTATCATGGGGACAGGTGCGGACGAATTGACCGCGGAGGGATTGTTTACCGTAGCGAACGCTCATGGAACCCCGTACACCTTGAACGACCATGAGAAACGTCGTTCAAACTCTGTATACGCTAATGCCTCTATCGGCTACAAGAATATGGCTTATGCCGAGGTCAGTGTCCGTAATGACTGGGACTCTACGATCAAGGACGCTTTCTTCTATCCTTCTTTCAGTGGTAGCTGGATCTTGACCGAGACATTCCCCGGATTGCAAAATGGCGATTATTTGAATTTCTTGAAATTGCGTGGTGGTTGGGCAAAGATCGGTTCCGCAACGGACCCGTATCGTTCGAACGCTTATTATTCATTGATCAGTTCTTCGTTCAATGGTACTACATTGTTCTATAATCCGACAATCCTTCCTCCTACAAATCTTCGTCCGGAGAGCGTAAAGACTTGGGAAGTTGGTGTTGAGGCTAATTTGTTCAACAATCGTTTGCATATTGATGCCGCATATTATAATAAGGTGACGAGCGATCAGATCATGAATGCGAACGTGGCTACCTCTACCGGTTATACCTCTATGTATATCAACGCTGGAAAGATCAGCAACAAGGGTGTCGAGTTGCAGGTATCCGGTGATATCATCAAGAATCCGAAGGGATTCAACTGGACGGCTACGTTGAACTGGGCGAAGGATAAGAGCCGAATCGATGAGCTTTATACAGATCCCGTTACCGGACAGTCTTTGGACGCTTACCAAATCGGTAGTAGCTGGAGCGTGAAGAACTATGCGATGGTCGGTAAAAGCTGGGGTACTTTGGTAGGTACTGGTTACGTATATAATGAGGATGGCTCGATCTTGGTAGAGGATGGTATTCCTGTCTACGAGGCTGGAAAAGAGATCGGTGATGTTACGCCGAAGTGGTTGGCTGGTTTCAGCAATGAGTTCTCTTATAAGGATTGGAGCTTCGGTTTCTTATTGGATTTCCGTTTGGGCGGTGACGTATATTCTGTTACACAAGCATTCGGTTCTCAGACAGGTATCTTGAAACACACAGCAGAAGGCGATTTGCGTGAGAATGGCGTCGTACTTGGCCAGAATTATATGACGGACAAGGTCTTCAAGACCGCTGATGGTAAGATTAATGATGTCGCTGTCAACGCGGAGGACTTCTTCTACAATTATTATACGATTTGTGAGATGTCGGTATTCGATGGTTCTTACTTGAAATTGCGTGAGGCTCACCTGACGTATAATTTCCCGAAATCAATTCTAGAGAAGACTAAATGTATCAAGGCCGCTCATGTATCATTGGTTGGTACGAACTTGGCGTTGCTTTGGGTGCATAAGTCAAATATCGCTCATATTGATCCGGAGTCTACAAGTACCGGTGGCGATGACCCCGAGACTACGGCTACAAGCAGAGGATTCAACTCTGGTGTAGGTTTTGAGTCCAACTCTTATCCTCCTTCTCGTAGCTTTGGTCTTAAGTTAGGTGTAACATTTTAATCAACATTAATCTGAGGAATTTAATATGAAAAGATATATCAAGAATTTCATGATGGCTATGATGGTCGGCGCTACTGTATTCGGTAGTTCGTGTACCGATTCGTTTGAGGAGGTCAATACAGACCCGGATAGCCCTACGGATGTGCCTACGACGAATCTTCTGGCGTATTCTTTATATTACACATCCTATCGTCTGTATGATCGGTGGTTCGCGATGGATGAGCCGATGACTTTCTGCGGATATGCTTCGAAGATGACTTATATCGACGAGTCCCGCTATAATTTCCGTACGGGTGTACAGGATACGAACTGGGAGTATTTGTATCGTATATTGAATAACCTAAAAGATATCGAGAAGCGTGCCACGTTTAATGAGACTCCTAATATGCTGAACGTATCGAAGGTTATGCAGGTTCATTTGATGCAGGTAGCCACGGATCGTTGGCGGGATGTCCCTTATACGGATGCCGCTAAGATGACAGATGGGGTCTTGCAGCCGAAATACGATAAGCAAGAGGATATTTATCCGGGCTTATTGGCTACGTTGAAGGAAGCTGCGGATGGCTTTGCCGATGGTGGTAGTGATGACTTAGGCGAGGGAGACTTGTTATTCGGTGGTGATATCGAGAAGTGGCAGAGATATTGTAATTCTATGCGTCTTCGTTTAGCGATGCGTATCTCAGAGGTTTCCCCGGCGTTGGCTAAGGAGACCGTAGAGGAAGTCATGGGTAATCCCACTAAGTATCCGATCATGGAAAGCAACGATGATAATGCTTTCTTCTGGTGGATCGGAACAGACCCCAACTATTACGAACCGATGGCAGACGGTTATCGTACACGTAAGACGGAGTATTGTGCCGCAGACGTGATCGTGGATCATATGAATACACGTGAGGACCCTCGTTGCTCATCTTATTTCCAACCCACAAAAGAAAGTGTGGAGGCCGGTGAGCCTAAGTATGTAGGTTATACGATCGGGGCGAAAGCGAATGCGGTAGCTTCTAAATATTCCATTTGGGGAGCACGTTTCTTTACGGACTTGGCTGGTTTTTCTCCTTATATGCGTGTCGCTGAGCCTTGGTTCTGTGTCGCTGAGGCATCTATGTTGGGATGGAATACCGGAATCTCCGCAGAGGACGCATACAATAAGGCTGTTACCTATTCCATGGAAGAGAATAGCGTATCTGCCGAAGATATAGCGGATTACCTTGCGAACGCGGGTAAGTTCACGAATGATAAGAAACAGATTTATTATGAGGAATGGGTTGCCATGTTCAAGCAAGGAATGGAAGGTTGGTCATTGTATCGCCGTACAGGCGTGCCAGACAACTTGTATCCGGCTCCGGGCCGTCCGGCAAACTATTCTAATCATAACGTACCTCCATTCCGCTCTCCGTATCCTGATAAGGAACGTAATTTGAACAATGCGAATTGTGCTCCCTTCGATGCGGAAGTCGTGGATAATTTGTGGGGTAAACAAATGTGGTGGGATACACGTACAGGCGTTCATTAACTACTAGTTAACATAGACATACCAAGTGCCTGTATACTATAGAGGGGCTGCTCGTGATGAGTGGCCCCTTTTTTTGTCATTATGCTGTCATTTTTAAATAAACTATGTACCTTTGTCCGGCTTATTTAGAAAAAAGATGGAAAAAGAAGGAATGATGGTGGTCGATATTAAGAATATCGTTACTCGTTTGCCGGAATTGCGGTTTACGGCACCCGTGAATTGGAGAATTGATGAAGGGCAGCAATGGGCTGTGGTCGGTCCGAATGGCGCTGGTAAAACCTTGATAGCGGATATTATGCAGCGTAAATTCGCTTTTAAGGAAGGTGAGGTCGTGTTCTCCGGGGATGGTAAGGTGAGTGACTTTATCAAGAGTATAGCGTTTAAGGATATTTATTCGTTGGCGGATTGCCGGAATTCTTATTACCAACAGCGTTGGCATTCAACAGAGACGGAGGAGATGCCTATTGTCGAGGAATTGTTGAAGGAATATGCCGGCTCTGATAATTTAGCGAAGATATTGACTCTTTTCGGTATAGAGGATTTATTGCCTAAGCGGTTGATCTTCTTATCAAGTGGTGAATTACGAAAATTCTTGATTGTCCGGACGTTGCTTAGCCGTCCTCGTGTCTTGATCTTGGATAATCCTTTTATCGGCTTAGACGCTCCATCCCGGGATTTATTGGTAGAGATGCTGGGGCAAATGACAAAATTGAATGGCGTTCAAGTTGTCTTGTTATTATCTAACCCCAATGACATACCGGCAATGATCACGCATGTATTGCCTATCCATGATCGTACTTGCCTGCCTCCGCTGACTCGAGAGGAGTTTATGTCGGATACGGAATTAATCGCCCGTCTTTTTCCAACGGAAGGCATTCATGCATGCGAGGAAGTTGGTAAGGTTCGTTTACCTGTGGATATGAACAAGATAGCCTCTTTACATGAGGTGACTTTACGCATGGAGCATGTGAAAATACGCTATGGTAGCCGTACGATCTTGAAAGATTTGGATTGGGAAATCAAGAACGGGGAGAAGTGGGCGTTATTCGGTCCGAATGGCGCTGGTAAATCTACCTTGCTGAGTTTGGTTTACGCGGATAATCCCCAGTCGTATGCGAATACGTTGTATTTGTTTGATAGAAAGAGAGGTTCCGGGGAAAGTATTTGGGATATCAAGAAGCGTATCGGATATGTATCGCCGGAGATGCACTTATATTATAAGGAGAATGTCCCTACCTTGAATATTGTCGGTTCCGGCTTTTTCGATTCGATCGGCTTGTTTCGTAAGTGTAATGCGGAGCAAGAAACGGTAGCCTTGGAGTGGATGAAAGTTTTTGGCATCGAACATTTGAAAGACCGTTTATTCTTGACCTTATCATCGGGAGAACAACGTTTGGCTTTATTAGCGAGAGCTTTCGTGAAAGATCCCGATTTAATTATATTAGATGAGCCTCTCCACGGTCTGGATGTGAGCAATAAGAAAAAGGCGGCTGCTATTATCGAGCAATTCTGCGATCGCCCGGGAAAAACCTTGATTTACGTAACCCATTACCCGCATGAATTACCTGCTTGTGTAGACAAGCGGTTCGAGCTAGTGAAGCACTCGTGAGCGTACAAAGAAAAAGAGGATGTGCCGTGGTGAAGTGGCACATCCTCTAAAATCAATAAATACTTATGGATAAAGGATTAATATCCTGGGTTCTGTATCAACTGACCTCTTGATACGGTGATTTCTCCGATAGGAATTGCCATGATCGTACGGTAATCGCCCGGCTTAACCTCACCTACGAATTTATTGTTGACAGACTTGCCGTTACGCCAAGCGTCCCAAGCGGTATGTCCTTCCGTGAATAATTCTAGGCGTCTTTCCAGTAAGATATCATCCAACGTGATAGAAGCGACATCGGTATAATTCTCAATACGATTCTTGCGTAACGTATTCATATATCCGGCGGCCGCGGAGGTATCCCCTGCTTTTAGTGCGGCCTCGGCCGCTATTAGGTAAACTTCGGAAAGGCGCACGACCTTTGGATTGTTTACATAGATTTGCCCGTCACGTCCCTTATACTTTTGCGGATAGGTCCCGTCATAGCCATTATCGGTCTCTTTTGCGAATAATTCCGTACGGATATCTCCCGGATGCTTAGCCAGCTCTTCCAGGAAAGATTCAGTAGCGGCACATTCACCGTAGCCGGAGGCATGTGTAAAATAACCGATAGAGTTACGTTGCGCGTTATAATTTGGGGTAACTAAGATCTCGAATATAGCCTCGTTCGTTCCTTCCTTATCCCATGCGCCTATATATTCATCCCGTGTGTATAACTTATAAGGAGAGGAAGCGATAATCTCCTTACAGTCAGCCAGTGCCTCTTTATTCTTTTCTAAGTAAAGGTAAGCGCGTGCGCGGATCGCTAAAGCCCCCCAATAATTGATGTGTCCGGTTTGTTTATCTTTACTCAAAAGAGGCAATGCGGTCTCGATATCTTTCAATATCTGGTCGTATGTCTGCTGTAAGGTTGCCCGGGTCCCGATATAATCCGTGGGATAAACCTCTGTGGAGAGTACGATGCCCAGATCGTTCATATCTGTTGTTGATGGTAATTTAGCGAATACTCTGGCTAAATCGAAATGATACAAGGCGCGCATAGCGTATAGTTCTCCTTTCAATATGTCTACATCCGCACCTTCAAGATTCTCGGCGGCGGCTAATACATTATTAAGGCGAGCTAGACTATTGTAGAATAATTTATAGAAACTATAAACCATCTCATCGTTTTTACCTGTTTGGTAACGATACATGGGGCCGGCATGATTCACCGTGGAGATAGATTGGAAATCCCCACTTCGTAAATCGGCCAGCAATGTGAATTCCGCTCCATACGAGCCTACCTCTGTAGCCTGTTGCTCGTATACGCCATTCACGGCATTTGTCAAATCGGCTACGGAAGAGATTGCGTCTATCGTAGGTAATTGGGTAGATGATGTCTTTTCTAGGACATCATCGCAGGAGGCCGTTAATAAGGCGAACGCTAGACCTACTAAATATATCTTTTTCATATAGATTCTATTTTAATAAATTATAATGTGATGTTTACACCAAAGACAAAGCTTTTAGAGACCGGGGTATCTACCTGGCGATAACCATTCAAGGGAACATCCGGGTCGATGCCTTTTGTCTTTGCCCAGATCATGAACGGATTATTCGCACGGAAGTACACACGCAGATTACTGAATATGTTTTTCAATACCGGTACATTGTATCCCAAGGTGATTTCACGCATACGGATATTGTCAGAAGATACGATGGTACGACTGGAGAAGCGATCCGAGCGATATGGATTCTGGTAGATAGGCTTCGGGTATAAGGCGTTGTCGCCCGGGTTCATCCAATAATTACCCGCTACGCTCTTTTCTAGGTTGAATGAACCTAAACGGAATCCGTCATGATGGAAGAAGTAGTTCGGATAATCGAATATATCGCCACCAAATTGATAGGTAATCAAGAATGAAAGATCGAAATCATATAACCGGAACGTGTTTGTCAAACCTCCCGTTACGTCGGGAATAGCTTTGCCTACGATTCCTTTTTCAGCCTCATCGTACTTGTTCACTACTCCTTTGCTATGATCGTTTGGATCTTTCCAGAATTCTCCTAGTCCTGTATCCGGATTCACGCCTTTCCATTCCGGCAGATAGAAAGTATACATGGATTCTCCCTCTCGGTGCAGATACATATCGCCGTCTCCATATTCGATGTCGTTATGGTTCGGCAATTCCTTGATCGTCGCCTTCTGGAATGTAAGGTTGAAATTCGTGTCCCATGAGAAGTGCTGATTCTTGATGTTTTGGGAATTTACCTCTATCTCGATACCGCTATTGCGTAGCTTACCAAGGTTTTGCCAGTTTTTCTCAAAACCTGTGACGATAGAAGTCGGGATCTCGAATAACAGGTCGGTCGTTGTTTTGTTGTAATATTCTACTGTCAGATTTACTCGGTTGAATAAGTTCCAGTCAAAACCCACATTCATGTTTTTGGACTTCTCCCAACCTAATTCCTCATTTCCTGCTTGATTCCAATAGATGGCGGAAGAGGGGCCATAACCACCAGAGAACGCATATAACGCTTGGTTCGCGTAATATGAGCCCGGCAAGTTTCCATTTGTACCGTAAGAGAAGCGAACTTTTAGATCAGAGAACAATTCATTGTCTTTAAGGAAATTCTCGCCACTGATGCGCCATGCGCCAGATACGGACCAGAAATTCGCCCAGCGATTATCGGTTCCCAAGCGAGAAGAACCATCCCGACGGAAACTGGCAGACAGATAGTATTTATTGTCGTAATTATAGTTGCCGGTAGCCAAGTAGGATACGATTCCGGAGCCAAATACTTCGCTGGATGCGCCATCTGGTTGTCCGTTTCCTAATTCCGGTAACTTGTCGGTTGAGTATTGTTTTGCCGTAGTATAGATGGCTGTCAGTTCGTCTTCTGTTACCTCGAAACCACCTAGGATGTCAAAATTATGAACATCGTTCCATGTATTAGCGTAGCGTAACGTGGAAGAACTTGTTAAATTGCGGTTCTCGTAAGTATAGCGAGATCCCAAGCCGCCTACGGCCTTACCGTCCACGCTGTTGGGAGACCAATACTCAAAGTGTTTCGTATCGATATAGTCGTAACCAAAAATCGTCTTGAACGATAATTGCTTGGAGAATTTTACGCCTAAATCAATGTTAGACATACTACGCATTACACGGGATTTAATCCATTGTTCCTTGCCCAACATTAGATGCGGATTGGAAGCGGCACCCCAGTTTGAGTCGGCGTTGTATGTACCGTCCGGATTCTTTACGGGAGCCGTCGGGTCTGAGGAGTACACCAAGCTCAGTGGAGAAGCAGTACCGATACCTTGATCTTGATTTTGCTGATCACGGAAACCATTTTGGGTAGTGAATGCGATCATTTGCTTAACACCGATAGTCAACCAATTATTTACTTGATGATCTAAATTGATACGACCGGAGAAACGTTCGAAATCGCTACCGATTACGATACCTTCCGCATTATTATAACCAAGACCTACATAGAATTGTGTACGGTCGTTACCTCCGTTTACGGATAATTGATGGTTATGCGTCAAGGCTGTACGGTAAACCTCATCACGCCAATTGGTATCCGTGTTACCCGATGGGTCGTTGAAGAATGCTTCCATGTCGCCTTCCTTGTCAATCAAGGCGTATGCTTGATCACGGTTGCCAGCGAGTCCGTTTAGGATATAATAATTGGAAATCGCTTCTTTTCCGTACAGGAGCAATTCGGAGGCATTCATTGTCTCGTACTGTTTTACAGCCATATTGCTCCAGCCGACCTCGCCATTGTAACTTACTTTCGTCTTGCCTCTTTTTCCGGCTTTGGTCGTAATGATGATAACGCCATTCGCTGCACGAGAGCCGTACAAGGAAGCTGCTGCGGCATCTTTCAACACCGTCATGCTCTCAATATCATCAGGGTTCAAGGAGCTTAGCAAACTGGACTGTTTCCCGTAGTATGCCATATCCGAGTCTGATTTTACAGGCACGCCATCCACGACATATAGAGGAGACTTGGCTGCGCTGATAGAGCCGACACCACGGATATTGATATCACCGGGAGCTCCTGGATCACCAGTGTTGGAGGTTACGCGAACACCGGACATCTTTCCAGAAAGAGCCTTATCCAAGGACTCTTTGGAGCCAGCTACGATATCTTCTGCGTTTACCGCTTTAGCGGATCCCGTGAAAGATGATTTTTTCGCCGTACCATAAGCGACAACCATAACTTCATCCAGCTCTGTCGCCGCCGTATTCAAAACAACTTTCATTACATCTTGGATTGGAGCTTCTTTCGCAACCATTCCGACGTATGAAAATACCAGAGTCTTCGCGGAACTTGGTACATCCAAACTGAACACACCATCAAAATCCGTTACTGTACCTGTAGTAGTACCCTTGACTATTACAGACGCACCAATAATCGGTTCACTGTCTTCGGCGGAAATAACAGTACCTGTTACTTTCCTCGTCTGAGCTGTGGCCAATCCAATGCCTAAAACTAGGCAAAGTAAAAGATAAGTCAACTTGTTCATAGACACACTCTTTTTTTGTTTAACTTATATAATATATTCGCAATAGATATTCAAAGACTTATATTTTAAGGGTCGTATGAATGCAAATGTAACAATAAATTTATTATAACAAATAAATAATTAAAAAATTTCAATAAAACAACAAGAAAAGGCTAATGGGTAGAAAATATGGAGACTTTTTCAACCACAATTTAAATGCCGTAATATGTACACCAAATATTACAGCTTAGATCATCAACAAAGAACCATATTTTTAACATTTTGAAAAATAGGAATATATATTAGGTATGCATTAAAAAATAACTTAGGACGGCTCCGATATAAGTCATAAGTTCTACAATACCCAAAGACCTAGGAAAGGCTTTTCAAGTGATTAGTTATTCACTTCCCAAGCTGTTAGTTAGCGGCTAGGTATAGCCGTTAGTTATTCACTTGAGTAGCCGATAGTCGTTATTATTATTCGCTTATTTTCAATTATTTACGCATAAGTAGCCAATGCCTTCTCGCAATCCGATCCGCAAAGAAATGATCGCATGAAAATTGTAACAAGTTATTTCTTGAGCGTTACTGAATAATCACAAGCAATGACAAGGTTCCGCGAAAACTAAGTAATAATAAAAAATAACCTATTATTCATAGGTTCCGCGAAGACTCTGGTAATTTCTTATGTGGGTATGATTGCTCGTGAGGTTCCGGTACAAGATGTGTTGAGGGTAGTCCTTCAGTCTGGTACCCAGAATCTTGAGGAGGTTGTCGTAACTGCGATTGGTATGAAAAAGCAGGAAAAGGCGTTGGGCTATGCAGCCTCTACTGTGAAGAGTGAAGATTTGAATGCCGCTAAGTCTGGATCAGTGATGTCAGGTTTGACTGGTAAGGTTGCGGGTTTGAATATTACTAGCGGTGGTGCTACAGGCTCTTCTCAGAAAGTAATCGTGCGTGGTATCAGTTCTTTCAGTGCTAATCAACCTTTGTATGTGGTGGATGGTGTGCCTATTATGAATGATTTCCAAGGTGAGGATTCTTTCTCTAACTCCGTGGATTTTGGTAACCAAGCTAATGACATTAACCCAGAGGATGTTGAGTCTGTAACAGTCTTGAAGGGTGCTTCCGCTACTGCCCTTTATGGTAGCCGGGCTGCTAATGGTGTTATCATGGTGACAACAAAACGGGCTGGGGCTGAGAGGCTTTCTGTTACGTACGATGGCTCATTTATGGGATCTAGCGTATTGCGTGTTCCTCAAACACAAGATCGTTTCGGACAAGGATGGGGATCTTTCGGACCTATGGAGAATGGTTCTTGGGGACCGGTTTTGGATGGTCGTGATCATATCTGGGGACCTTACTCAGACGGCTCAGAAGGTTTATTAACTCCGCTTTCTAAGCCTTTCTCGTATGTAAAGAACAATCTTCGTGATTTTTATGAAACTGGTTTTGAGACGAATAATAACGTCTCGATTCGTATGGGTAATGATAAACTTGGTTTTGTTGCCTCCTATGGTAATGTGAAGTCTGACGGTGTATTACCGGGTGACGCTGATTCATATGCTCGTAATACAATCTCGTTAAGAGGTAATATGAAATATAAACGTTTTTCTGCGGAATTAAACTTGAACTATGTCCGTAAAGATATCACACAAGCTGCTGCTGGCCAAGGAGATGATGGTGCAACGATGTTTTCTGAGATTTTGCAACATGCCGTGGATGTAGATATTAGCTCAATGAAAGATTATACGAATCCTTATTTTAATACGGATAACTTCTATACAGCTTATGCGGAGAATCCATATTGGGTGTTAGATCATAATCGTAATAAGTATCAAGATGACCGTGTCTATGGTAAGATCGAGCTTGCTTTTGAGATTATGAAAGGTTTGAAGGCGGTTGGACGTTTAGGTGGTGACTTTACGAACGCTACTCAAAAGAGATGGAATGAAAAAGTGACTTTCGCTTCAGGGTCTTGGAGTGAATTAGGTGGTAAGAAGCAGCAGCCCGGTACTTATACGGAACGTCGTGACAAGGTGGAGCAAATTGATGCGACCGCTTTCTTAAACGCGGATTATAAAATCGGTGAGGATATCGCTTTGAATGGTATGATTGGATGGAACTTGAATCAACAAACGAGTTCTTATTTGAAATCTTATCTGTATGGTTTGGAGCAACCGGGATGGTTTAACTTAGCGAATGGTGTTGATAAGCCCATGACTACGACTTACTCTGATAGACGCCGTTTGGTTGGTTTGTTCGCTCAAGGTGAGTTTGGTTACAAGAATTTCTGGTTTGTGAATGCTTCTATTCGTAACGACTGGTCATCTACTTTACCTCAAGGAAATAATAGCTTTTTCTATGGTGGCGTGAATACTTCATTGATCATCACGGATATGTTTGAGGATTTGAAATCTGATTATCTGAATTTCTTGAAGGTTCGTGCAGCTTGGGGACAGACTGGTAACGATGCTCCGATTTACCGTACTAGCAGTTATTTTACACCGACTCAAATCAGTTTAGGTTTTGGAGATTTATATTTACCTATTAATAATACATTAGGCTTGACAGAGTATAATCGTTTGCCGAGTATGGATCTTCGTCCGGAGATCACGACAGAATGGGAGTTCGGTTTAACAACGCATCTGTTTAACAATCGCTTGGATATTGATGCTGCTTATTATAATAAGAGTACGAAAGATCAGATAATATCTGCTAGTCTGGCTCCGGAGTCTCGCTATACGTCTATGACCCGCAACGTAGGTAAGATTGCGAATCAAGGTGTCGAGTTGGCAGTGAATGGCATTCCTGTTCGTACGAAAGATTTCGAGTGGGGATTAGGTTTTACTTTCAGTAAGAACTGGAGTGAGGTGAAAGAGTTATGGGATGATGTAACTGAGTATAAATTGACAAGTTCCTATCAAGTGGATTTCGTTGCGGAAGTAGGTCAGCCTTTGGGCGTTTTCAAGGTTCCGGCTTTGGCCACGACTGATGATGGTAAGGTGATCGTTGATAATAACGGTATGCCGACAATTGATGCTAGCAAGAAAGAGATCGTAGGAACGTCTACACCTAATTTCTTGATGGGCTTTAATACGCATTTCACATGGAAAGGGATTACTTTATCAGCGGTATTAGATTGGCGTAATGGCGGTGAGTTCTATTCATATACCTCTCAATTGCTTACATTTGCCGGAAACTCTACTTATACGGTGTTTAATAATCGTGAACCATTTGTGGTTCCTAATTCCGTGAAAGTCGTAAATGGTCAATACGTAGAGAATGATATACCTATCGTACATTGGGGAGGTGCTTCTAGCGCTGTTAATACCTACTATAATAACGCCTCCAACTACGCTCAGTATAGAAATTGGATTTTACCTAAAGATTACTTGAAATTAAGAGAGATTACACTTTCTTACTCTTTGCCGAAAGCATGGTTGAAACAAACCCCATTCTCTATGGTTCAAGTTAGTTTGATCGGACGTAATTTATTTATGTGGACCCCGAAAAAGAACAACTACGTAGATCCGGAAGGTACGAATTATGGTAATGACATCTTGTCTGAAATTGGTGAATTTGGTGCGGCTCCGACAAACCGTACGTTTGGTGGTGGTATTAAAGTTGTATTATAATAAGTAACTTTAAAAAGTAAAGATAGTATGAAAAGAAACAATTTAATATATACAGGACTGGTTAGCTGCTTGTTGATGGCGACTACAGCTTGTTCCGATTATTTGGATATTAACCAGAATCCGGAATATCCAACGGAAGCCTCTTCTTCTACTTTGCTTCCTTCTGGTATCGCAGGAGTAGCAAGTATTGTAGGTGGTACTTACGAATTATATGGTAGCATGTGGTCTCAGCAATGTACGCAGGGACATACATCCAACCAGTATAATACATTGGTTAACTATACGATAACTAACGCATCCGATTCTCGTTTGTGGTCTATACCTTATTCAATAGCACTGCCAGACTTGGATTTGGTTATCAAAAGCTCTGAATCGGCTCAAGAATGGAATTATTGGGTAATGGGTAAGACTATGACTGCCTTTATGTATCATATCCTAGTGGACTCTTATGGCTCTATTCCTTTTACAGAAGCTATTCTTGGGAATGAGAATACTACACCGAAATATGATGACAGTAAGACTGTGGTTTATCCGGGATTATTAGCGATGTTGGACGAGATTATCGCTAAAAAAGCGGAAGCTACCGCAGGTGGTTTGCCTTCGGTTACAAAACAAGACTTGGTGTTCGCTGGTGACGTGAATAAGTGGATTCAATTTGCGAAGAGTTTAAAGCTAAAATTGTTGATGCGTGATTTCGATACGAATAAAGCTGCTATCAAGGCATTGCTCGACGAAGGAGATTTGCTGAGTGTAGACGCTAAGATGGACTGTTTTCAAGATTTGGAAAATAAATCAAATCCATTGTATGAGAATGACCGTCGTAAATTGAATTCAACTGTAAATATTCGTGCGTGCGCTACGGTTTGCGAT
This sequence comes from Parabacteroides sp. AF27-14, assembly GCF_003635425.1. Taxonomy (NCBI): domain Bacteria; kingdom Pseudomonadati; phylum Bacteroidota; class Bacteroidia; order Bacteroidales; family Tannerellaceae; genus Parabacteroides; species Parabacteroides sp. AF27-14. The sequence goes on along the minus strand of NZ_QTLZ01000019.1, from coordinate 64,780 downwards.
TATTTGAAAAAATATGAGGATCCTCGTTTAAATGATTTTTATTCACCTAATACGGATGGCTCCGGCGAGACAACAGCTTTGAAGTATGGTGACCGCCCAAACTCGGTAGCGGTAACAACTCGTATGATCTCTGTGGCTAAGCTAGGTCCTACAGATCCTGTTTATTTTATGTCTGCTGCTGAGGTAGCGTTCCTGCAAGCGGAAGCTTACGCTCGTTTGAATGATGTGGCTAAAGCGAAAGTGGCTTATGAGCAAGGTGTGAATTATGCGTTTGAACGTTGGGGGTATTCTGCTGCCGAGTTTGTTTCGGAAGGTGCTCCTTATGCTTTCGATAGTACGGACCAAAATTCAATGCTTACCTCTATTTTGACCCAGAAGTGGATCGCTTCCACTCGTTGTCAAGCATGGGACGCATGGTTTGATATCAATCGTACCGGTATTCCTGTTTTAGGGACAAAGCATGTGGATGAGGAAGGATATATTTGGGGGCAGTTGACTCCTTGCATTGGTTCTGCGTTGGCTCCGGGTGAATATCCTCGTCGTTTATTGTATCCGAAGTCATCTTCAGACTATAACCCTAATACTCCGGCGGTAGTTCCGTTAGCGGAAAAACAATGGTGGCATAAATAAATGGGTGTTATAAATGTATATTAATCAGAAAAGCTTTTTGAATATGAAACAGATAAATAAATTACTGGTTATCTTATTGGCGTTGGTCACCTTTTCTTCTTGTGAGACTTATGGTGATTACGAGATAGAATACACGGCTATTTACCCTTTATGTGGCGAATGGGTAGTTAATGTTACAGGTGAGGATGGTGGTGTCTTGGCGGAAGGTGTGACCTGCAATACTTACAATACGACTGATGATGCCACGGATAAGATGTGGATAAAAATGAGTGTTGCCACAAACGACTGGGGAGTACGTGGCAAGATTCATTGCGATGTCACTTCTAAATCTTTTGATGGGGATGGTATCGCTAATCTGCTCCATGCGGATGATGGTATAAATTCTACTGTAACCTTCAATATCTCTGGTAAAGTAATTGTGGATGGTTATACTACTCAAGCCAATACAAAAGTGGATGCCATTGAATTTACCTTGACTCAAAATGGAAAGTCGATGACGGTTAAGGGATTCCGTAAAACAGGTTGGGAAGGTGAAGATTATTGATATGATTTAATATCTCGAAAAGTAGGAGAGGCCTGCCATGTATTTGGTAGGCCCTTTTTATTTACTTGGATATATGGTTTTTTATTAGTAGGTAATCCGTGATAACAAACTTTTAGTTTGTAGATTGTGCTACAAAGAACTTATTATTGTTCCTTCGTGTTTACAATCAGATAATATATAAATGTATCATGGAAAAAGTAATTTACAACTTAGTGTTTAATCGAAAAAAGCAATTGAATGCGGAAGGAAAAGCTTTGATTCAAGTAGAGGCCTATTTGAATAGGCAAAAGAGGTATTTTTCAACGAAGGTTTATGTGAAACCTTGTCAATGGGACAACAAGAGACGTTCCATAAAGAATCATCCGAATATGGATGCGTTAAACCTGTATCTTCAGAACTATGTTATGGAGTTGGAGAGAGATGAGCTGGAGAAGAGACAAGCGAATAACGGTTTTTCGTTGAAGGATCTGCGTGAGGAGGCTTCTTCGACATCTACGTCTTCCTCTTTTCTTGTTTTCATGCGTGAGGAGATTTTACATAGTAATTTGAAAGAATCGACATTAAAAAACCATTTGTCCACTTTGCATGTTCTATCCTTATATAAAAAGGACGTTCTGTTTAAGGATATTAATTTCAATTTCTTATGCGATTTTGAATATTTCTTATTGAAGCAGGAGTATCATCGAAATACGATCGCTAAACATATGAAGCATTTGAAACGATATATCAACTTGGCGATTAATAAGGAGTTGTTCGAGTTGCACAAATATCCATTTCGGAAATATAAGATTAAATATCAAGAGAGTAAGCGTACTCATTTAACGCCTGAGGAGTTAGGTCGTTTGGAAAACTTAAAGCTGGATGGGCAGCGTACATTGCGCCGGTGTCTGGATATGTTTTTATTTAGTTGCTACACGGGATTACGTTTCTCAGACATAGTAAGTATAACGAAAGAGAACTTTTTGATTATTGATGATAAGGTTTGGCTGGTTTATTCATCGGTGAAGACAGATGTGAGTGTCCGTTTGCCGCTATTCCTCTTGTTCGAGGGTAAATCTTTACCTATCTATGAGCGATATAAGAATGCGCCGAGAACCCTGTTTGGTGTTCCCTTATCCTCTAATTCAAACGTGAATAAGCAATTACGCCGAATCAGCCAATTGGCAAGTATTGATAAGAAGGTATCTTTTCATACGGCTCGGCATACAAATGCTACCTTATTATTATATAATGGAGCGAATATAACTACGGTACAAAAGTTGTTAGGGCATAAAAGCGTTCGTACTACCGAGATATATAGTAATATCATGGATATGACAATTGTCCGTGATCTTGAGAAGATTGAGACACGATTGAAGTTCGGCTAGAATGTGGATTTATAAGAAAGGAGAAAAATATCATTAAGATATTCTTCCCCTTTTTTGGTATTACTTTTTTTAACGAGATCCACCCGCCCACCAAACAGGTTGGTCGTAAACGTAGAAACCGTCACCGTACGCCTCGGCGATTGTCGGGTTGTTCAATACGCTGTCGTTACCGTATGGTAAACGTTTAGGCACACGGTTCATACCGCCCTGCGTATTATACGGATTAGTCAAAGTAATGTGACGCTCACCCATAGCCTCGCAACGACGGATGTCATTGTAAGTCTCTACCTGCTCATCCACGCACTGAGCCAAATATTTCTGCTCGAAAAGAAGTTTCAATGTCGGCTTGCCTAGAGAAGCTGCGAAATCACCAGCACCACTAGCATCTTCTCCTATAATTGTCAAAATATCTGTCACTGCAGAAGTAACAGCTGCTTGGAAAGCCTCCGTAGCATCTTGGCCTTGACGCAATTGGGCTTCGGCAAGAATGAAATAGATCTCAGATTGGCTCAATAAGTGGATTGGTTGTGAACCCAAGTCGTACCAAGTTGGATAACCTAAGCTACCATCCATCACCTTAGCGGCTTCCGCATCACCCGGCTCAACCAACGTAGCCTGACCGTTAGCGGTATAAGCATTTAAGCGAGGATCGCCAGTTGCCTCCATCATTTTTGCTACTCTAGCAGAAGAAGCGATATAACTACGGCTCCAGATGAAAGCGCTCCAAGGATTGTCACAAGTCACACCATTGAATTCTTTGATCTTCATGCCCGTGAAACCTAGATCGATTGCCTTCTGTGCGGCAGAGGCAGCAGAGGCTAATACGCTCTTATCTACCGCAGTTTGGTGAATCAAGTAACGTGCTTTCAAACCATATGCGCTAGCCAACCATTGATTCATGTCACCGCCAAACACCAAGTCCTGGTCTTTTACATTGTTCAACTTTTCGCTTACGGCTGTCTCTAAATTACCGATAGCCTTATCCAACGTAACCAACAAGTCAGCGTATATGTCCTTTTGTGCATCCAGCTTCGGTTGCAGGCATTCTTGCCCTTTCAAGGCCTCGCTATAAGGAATATCGCCGAACATATCGGTTAAAATACCGAATTCCATTACTTTCAATACCTGTGCGATACCTAGTACGTCATAGTGTCCCTCGTTGCCAGTCACGCCATTCTCTACTTTGTCTATCATCTGTTGGATGTTCAGTAGATTTCCATACGTGCTAGACCATACGTTATTAAATGTAGAGGAGTTTGCCCACTCAATGGAATTACGTAACTCAGCTTTCATCAGCTGATTGTTACCTACTCCGATATTTTGCTCGTTCAATGAGGAAAGATAGAATGCCAAATCTCCGGATACCGTACTGAAGCCGGTGTTCATGATAGCTTCGCTCAATTGCAAATAGGCAGGTACTACCTCTGGAGCTGGATGATAGGTGTCCTTATTGATATAATCGAACGTATCCTCAGAGCAAGCGGTAAATCCCATCATCGCCACTGCCAGTGCGATATATATGTTTTTCTTCATAACTCTTTATTACTGATTAATTTTTAATGTTTAGAATGTAACTGTTAATCCTCCACCGAAGCTCGATGTATTAGGCACGGAGAATCGCTCGAAGTAACCACTCATGTTATTATTACCCTGTGAAGACTCCGGATCAAAGTTAGGAAGCTCTGCCCACAATAGGATGTTACGGGCGAAACCGTAAACAGACAGGTCTACGCCGCAAAATTTCGGCAACTGATACGTCAAGGTCAAGTCGCGCAGTTTCAAGAACGAGGTGCTATAGATACCAGCCTCGGTCACGTCGTTATAAGACATCCAATAGTCTTGCTTGCTAACCTCTACCGTGTTCTTCTCGCCGGTAGCCTCGTCGATACCCTCGGCAACCATTGTCCCCTCGTGGTAAGGTAAAGACTCTTTTGTCGCACCGAAATAGTTCATCGTTAAGTTCGTACCGTGGTACATCTTACCACCCTGCTGCCAACTCCATGTCGTAGAGATAGATACTCGTTTGTAACGGCCTCCTAAAGTGAAACCAGTGGTGAAGTCAGGGGCGCAGTTACCCAAGTCTTGCATAGCGCCGCTTACCTGAGGCAGACCGTCCAGCAATAATAGATTACCGGCTTCATCGCGCTTAAACGCATTACCGTAGATATTCGGGTAATTACAACCGGCTTGTGCACGTATTTGCGGCTCAACGAATCCACCCAACATGATAGACTCGACACCCGGAGCCAATTCGATGACCTTATTGCTGATACGAGTGAAGTTGATACCTAGATTCAAGTCATAATCCTTAGCTTGCAAGATCGCAAAGTTCAAAGACAACTCATGTGATTTTGTTTGCATTTTACCAGCGTTAGTCAACATCTGGCTATAACCCGTAGTAGCATCAACTGGAACGGCAAAGATCTGATCCGTCACGTTCTGCAAGCTATAGGTATATTCAGCCTTGATACGACCACCGAAGAATTGCAAATCTGTACCGACCTCCCAGTTGGCCGTGTTCTGAGGCTTCAAGTTCTCATCATAGAACGTTGATGACGGCGCATAGGAAGACACACCGCTAGGCAACGGATAAGCAACCGGTGTATATTGGTAGAAACCACCACCGTACCCAGGCTGGGTATAATAAGTCTTATAATATTGTCCGGCTTGACCTACTTGAGCAAAAGATCCGCGTAACTTACCGTAGTTCAATACGCTGTTGTTCTCCAAGAAAGAAAGCTTTGTGAATTCCCAACCCAGTGATACGGAGGGATAGAAAAAGCTGCGGCTACCACGAGGCATGGTAGATACATAATCGTTACGTCCGGTGACGGTCAGATACAGCTGGTCTCTCCAAGAAACAGAGGCGCTACCAAAGAAACCTACCGTGCGCTCTTGACGGCCGTACTCATAAGCGGAAAGCGAGGTTGCGTTAGATATTGTGGGTAGACCATAGAAATTAAGATTCGTACCGGTATAGCTCCATGTTCGGATATTCTCGTGATTTACCTCATTACCTAATACGACATTTACACCCCACTCATCCTCGTTTCCAAACTTACCGTCGAAGTTGGCCGTGAACAAATTATTGAACACATTGTGTTGAGACCCATAGTTATCAACCTGTCCTTTCGTGTTGGCTGCGGAACCGATCTCGGCGATATCAGCATAGTCGGAAGTCCAGATATCCAAACCGGCTTGTTCGCGGAAACGTAATGACATATTATCGCCCCAACCCAACTTTGGCTCGTATTCTACGTAAGCGTTACCGAAAGCACGGTTGGTGTGCTGACGATACTCATCGTTCTCTGCCCACCAATAGGGGTTATTGAAACTAGTCGAACGGAACAAGACCTGATTGCTCGGATCACCCGGAACATTGAACGGAATACCTTTTAAATCGTATTCGGAAGGAGCGGAATAAACCACGTTCATGATACCAGAGTTTGCGCCCGGGGCACTCGTGATCTTACTTGAGGAATAATTAGCGGAGAAACCGGACTTCCATTCGTTATTGATCTTCCAGTCTACCAAACCGCGGGCGCCCCAACGATCCATACCTGTAGAAGGAATGATACCCTTTTGATGGGAGTTGTTAATACCGACAGAGTAGTTCACGCCGTTCAACGCCTGTGAGATATTGAAGTTCGTATTCTCTGTGAAACCAGTTCCCAAGAAGTCGCCTACATTATCGTATATCTGAGGAGTAGTCCATCCATCTAATCCGGCTGCCGCACGTTTCGGATTGTAATACATACCTTGATGTATGCCGTCCGCTTTCGTATAAGCATTGTCTGTATTACCTCCGTATTTGGAGTCGTTAGCTAAGTCGGTGATTTTCGGACCCCAAGTCATGGAAGCTGTAGGGTCGTAGGCACTAATGCCGTTACCTTGCGCATAGACATCTTGACGTTCGAACTTACGAGATACACGCTGCGCACTCAAGTTCGTAGATACAGTCACTTGAGGACGACCCATCTTCTGGTTTGATCCGCGTTTCGTGGTGATTACGATCACACCGTTAGATGCACGGATACCATATAAGGCGGAAGCTGCCTGTCCTTTTAATACATTGATTGTCTCAATATCCTCAGGATTGATGTCAATACTACGATCCGCATAGTTGGCTCCAGACACAGAGGCACCCGTATCGAAATCCGCGGCTGTATTGATAGGCATACCATCGATCACATACAGCGGTTGGTTGTTGCCGTCGAAAGAGCGAGCACCACGGATCGTGATCTGCGCGGAAGCACCCGGAGCACCGGAAGACTGGCGAATATCCACACCTGTCAATTTACCTTGGATGGCATTCGCCAAAGAGGTCGTACCACTCTTATTCAAATCATCCGATTTCAAGTCTTGTGCAGCATAACCTAGGGCTTTACGATCTCGTTTGATACCCATGGCGGTTACAACCACCTCGTCCAAGTCTTGCGTATCAGACATCAATCTGACGTTTACCTTAGAGGATACTCCAACCTCTTGAGATTGCATACCGATGTAAGAGATTACTAACTGCTTACCATCGTGAGGCACATCTAAGATAAAGTTTCCATCAAAGTCAGTCACTGTTCCTACAGTGGTTCCTTTTACGATGATGGAGGCTCCGATCACCGGCTCTCCATCTTCCCCAATTACCTTACCGGTAACCTTCGAGGTCTGTGCTGAAACCACACCTGCACTCAATGCAAGAAATAGTAGCACAGAAGTCAACTTTTTCTTCATAAACACACTTATTTATTAACTATATACTTAAAAATGTTTTCTCTGCATTTTAATGGTTGATTAACTAAGTTCATACAGAACTAC
>NZ_QTLZ01000019.1:0-57417 GCF_003635425.1 Parabacteroides sp. AF27-14 | reverse complement strand
TAAAAATGTTTTCTCTGCATTTTAATGGTTGATTAACTAAGTTCATACAGAACTACTCCATTTTATGTTTTACGACATACCTATTAAATGAAAAACGGTTGCAAAACTATAAATTATACCTGAAAAAAACAACAAATTATTATTATTGTGATATATTTCCTTTGTTTTCTTAATTGTTAAATCTGTCAATTTGCAATATAACCACTGTCTAAATCGACTCAGGTAACATGATCGTATCACAAATCAATGAGTTATCACTGCCGATAGTTTCTTTTTGACAAATAAAAAAATTATTTTTATCTTAATTTTATCGTAACAAATAGTGAGCTTACTCTTTATAGGCATGATATTGGACTTGATATCAACTTATTCTGGATATTTTATAGCATATAGCTTATCACTAAAAATATTTACAACTTTATTTTATGTAGATATTTGTGAAAAACGGCTGGCTTTTCTTATCCTCCCAATATGGCTGATAAACAATATCTCTCAAATCCAATATATTTATTACAGAATTTTAATAGATCTAAACTTATATGATAATTTTTTTTTCATATGACTACACTAAATAAAATATTGAAAATTGGTAGTTCTGTATGAACTATAGTCCACGAAAGCTTAATTGAATTTCTAGTTTAGTTTAAATAAAAAGAATGTGTCTATGAAGAAAAAGTTGACTTCTGTGCTACTATTTCTTGCGATGAGCGTAGGAGTAGTTTCGGCACAGACCTCGAAGGTTACCGGTAAGGTAGTCGGAGAAGATGGTGAGCCGGTGATCGGTGCGTCCATTATCGTAAAAGGAACGACTGTGGGAACAGTTACGGATTTTGACGGTAATTTTACTTTGGATGTTCCTAGTGATGGTAAGCAATTAGTTATTTCATACATCGGTATGAAATCCAAGGAGGTAGTTGTGTCTCCCAATGTAAATGTAACATTGATGTCTGATACCCAAAACTTGGATGAGGTCGTGGTTACGGCTATGGGTATCTCAAAGGAAAAGAAAGCTTTAGGTTATGCCGTGCAAGATGTAAAATCGGATGAGTTAACACAAGGTGCTAACACTAGTTTGTCTGGGGCTTTGCAAGGTAAAGTATCCGGTATCGATATCGCTTCCTCATCGGGTATGCCAGGCGCATCTTCCAAGATCATGATCCGTGGAGCCCGTTCATTTACAGGGGATAACTCTCCTTTGTATGTGATCGATGGTATGCCGATCGCTTCTACGGCGGATGTTAATACGGATACGATGAATAATGGTAGTGTTAGTGGAGCTGACTATGCGAACCGTGCCGTAGACTTAGATCCGAACGATATCGAGAGTATCAACATCTTGAAAGGACAAGCCGCTTCTGCGTTGTATGGTATGCGTGCTTCTAATGGTGTGATCGTTATTACTACAAAGAGCGGAAAAGGTGCTCGTAAAGGAAAACCTCAGATCTCATTCAACACGAATCTTGCGTTTGATAAGGTTTCTACATTACCTGAGTTACAAACTGAATATGGACAAGGTAATGAAGGTGCTTATAACCCATATTCGGGATTTAGCTGGGGACCGTCTATCTCTGACTTGGCGAATGATCCTGTATATGGCGGTAATGTACAAAATGAATATACGGAAGGTGGATTGCATAATGGACAATACTATGTGCCTCAGCGTGCTGCGGCAGGATTGGATCCATGGGCTACTCCCCAAGCTTATAATAATGCGAAAGATTTCTTCCAGACTGGCGTTACTTGGAGTAACTCTGTAAATGTAGCTCAATCTTTCGATAAAGGAAACTATTCATTTTCTTTGGGTAATACGACTTCTGATGGTATCGTTCGTTCTACGGGAATGGATCGTTATAACGTGAAGCTGTCGGGTGAGGCGCAATTGCATGATAACTGGACGACTGGTTTTAACGGAAACTTCGTGACATCAAAGATCAAGAAGCAAGGAACCGCTAATGACGGTGTTACCGCTACGGTTTATACGGCTCCTATCAGTTATACTATGGCGGGCATACCTTCCCATATCGAAGGTGATCCTTATACTCAGAATACGTTCCGTGAGAACTGGATCGATGATGGAAACTGGGCGTGCGACAATAATAGCTTTACGGAGAGATCTCAACGTTTCTTCGGGAATGCGTTCTTGAAGTATTCTACTAAATTTGGTACGGACAATCATAAATTGGATGTGAAATACCAAATTGGTGATGACGCTTATACGACCAATTACTCTGATATTTACGGCTACGGTACAACTGGTTATGCGAATGGTTATGCTAGCGAATACGGTTTTACGGTAAATGAGATGAACTCATTGTTGACGTTTACGTATAACTGGAATATCAATGAGGACTTCGTATTCGATGCTTTGTTGGGTAATGAGCTTGTAGATAAGCGAATCAGTAATACTCAAGCCGTGGGATATAGCTTCAACTTCCCGGGCTGGAACCATTTGAACAACGCTTCTGTATTCAACAGCTCTCATGAGTATAAGAGAAAACGTACGGTAGGTAACTTCGCTAGCTTATCTTTGGCTTGGAAGAATATGCTTTATTTGAATGTTACGGGACGTAACGATATCGTGTCTTCTATGCCGAGAGATAACCGTTCGTTCTTTTATCCTTCCGTATCCCTTGGATGGGTATTCACGGAAGTGGAAGCCTTGAAGAATGATATCTTGACATTTGGTAAGATCCGTGGCTCTTACGCAGAGGTAGGTATGGCAGGAGAATATGTGCCGTCTTATTATTATACGCCAAGTTATGGTGGTGGTTTCTTCCAGGGAACACCTATTATGTATCCGATTAATGGAAATATGGCGTATATTCCTTATTTCGTGGTTTATGATCCGAACTTGAAGCCTCAGAACACGAAGTCTTATGAGCTTGGTGCTGACTTGACTTTCTTGAATGGTTTAGTTTCATTGAATTATACGTATTCTCGTCAGAACGTGAAAGACCAAATCTTCGAGGTGCCTTTGGCTGGCTCCACAGGTGCTTCCAGTATGATGATGAATGGTGGAAAGATGCACTCAAACGTACATGAGATTACATTAGGTATCTCTCCGGTTGATACGAAGAATTTCAAGCTGGACTTCGCTTTTAACTTCTCAAAGATCGACAATTATGTAGACGAGTTGGCTCCGGGCGTAGAGAGCATTATGTTGGGTGGTTTCGTGACTCCTCAAGTACGTGCAGGTATCGGCGATAAATTCCCGGTAATCTATGGTGTTGGTTACAAACGTGATGGCGAAGGACGAATTGTAGTAAACGAAAAAGGTATACCAGAGGCTGGTGAGACCCAAGTAATCGGTAAGGTTTCTCCTGATTTCCGTTTGGGTTTCAATACGAATATCGAGTTGTATAAATTCCGTTTGGCTGCTGTATTTGACTGGAAGCAAGGTGGACAAATGTATAGTGGTACGGCTGGTGAGACGAACTTCTATGGTACAAGTAAGTTATCTGGAGAGGTTCGTAAGAGTGATAAATATCATTTTGACTATGCTGCTGTTGAACAGAAGGGCGTAGATGCGGATGGTAAACCTATCTATGTTCCCTATACGGGTGGAGTGAAAGGATCAGATGCAGAGGAGTATTTCAAAAGCGTGAGGGGCATTGACGAAGCCTATGTTTATGACAACTCGTTCTTGAAATTGCGTGAACTTTCATTGTCATATCCTGTATATAAGAAAGATAACTTGAATGTAAACGTGAATGTTTTCGCCCGTAATATCATTGTATGGTCTGAGATAAAAGGCTTCGATCCAGAGGCTACTCAAGGAAATAACAATATGGCTGGCGCTTTCGAGCGTTTCTCCTTACCGGGTACATCTAGCTACGGTTTTGGTGTCAACGTAAATTTCTAATTTATAAAGAAGACAGATATATATGAATACAATAATAAAATCATTTAAAGGGTTGGCTGTTATGTCGGCCGTATCCTTGGCATTGGCTGGATGTTCCGAGGATGTAATGGATCGGATTAACCAAGATACGAGCCATACAAATAGCGTGGATGGCAAATTTATCTTGGCCGACTTGATTACTTCTACTGCATTTTCCAACGTTAGCGGAGACTTCAATACCTATTCATCTTCCTACGTGGAATATGAAGTGGGTATCGAAAACCAGTTATATAACGCGGAAATTCGTTTGAATGAGCCTTCTGCCTCTTCTACGTTTGAGAATACGTGGGGAAATGTTTATACAAGCTTGAAGAACGCTCGTGTTATTATCGGTCAATGTCAAGAAGGTAAGCGTGATGAGGGAAATTTAGTGACGAGAGGTATCGCTGAGGTCATGGAAGCTTACAATGGCGCTCTATTGGCGGATATATTTGGAGATACACCTTATAGTGAAGCTTCTTTATTGGATGAGAATGGCTCACCGGTGAATATGAATCCTAAAATAGATAAGCAAGAGGAGATTTATGTCTCTATAATGGCCTCCTTGGACAAGGCGATCGAGGATTTGAATCAGTCTGATCGTTCACCGGTTGGTACGTATGATTATTTGTATAATGGAGATGCCGAGAAATGGATTAAATTCGCTTATGGTTTGAAGGCTCGTTATACGATGCGTCTGATCAATCGTTCCACGGATAAGCAAGCTGACTTGAATAAGGTTTTGGACTATGTATCAAAATCTTTTACTTCTGCGGATGACGAGGCTGCATACGCTGTCTATGATGCGAATAATATCAACCCATTCTTTGGTTACTTCGATTCTCGCGCTGGTTTTGCCAATAGCCAGAGCTTGACGGACAAGTTGATTGAGCGTAAAGATCCTCGATTGGAAAGAGTGATGCTTTCTCCTACTACGGCTGACAAGAAACGCGTACAGGTTACAGGCTCTGCTGATAAGAACTTAGTTCCGGCCCCGAATGGTACTCCTGAGCAGAATATGCAGAAATATGGTGTTTCCGCCTTTGTATATTCAAACACGGCTCCTACGATGTTGATGAGTTATCATGAGTTGAAATTCTTGCAAGCTGAGGCGTTATGTCGCTTAAACCGTACGTCTGACGCCGAGAAAGCGTTGAAAGAGGCGGTAGCTGCCGGAATCGCAAATGCTGAGAGAAGTGTCTCTTCTGCTATCACTTATATGGGTAGCAAAATGGTCGTGAATTCAGAAAAAATGACAGAGGAGACGGCCAATACATATTTCGATAACCAAGTTAAACCGTTGTTTGCTGTAAATCCTTTGAAAGAGACCATGATCCAGAAATATCTGGCTTTGTGGGGGGCATCGGGAGAGGCTACCGAGACTTTTAATGATATCCGTAGAATGAAAGGATTAGGAGAGAATTTCGTGACATTGGCGAATACGAAAAAATTCCCTCTTCGTATGCCTTATGGTAATAGTGACGTGGTATCAAATCCGGAAGTAAAAGCCGCTTATGGCGACGGTCAATACGTATATTCAGAGCCTGTATGGTGGGCTGGCGGAACTCGCTAATCTAACATATATAATATAAGGTATAGGGTGCCTCTCCGATTATGGAGGGGCATCTTTTTTTGTTATATATCTTACATGTTTTGATAGCTTCCCTTATCCCATTTCCTTGGAAGGCTTATTGGTTTTATATGGAAATATAGATCATCTAACAATTGGTGCATGATCATCTAACAGACGTTGCATGATCATGCACCAACTGTTGGACGATCATGCACCAGTTGATAGATATTTAATGCTTCAAGAAAGAAGGTATAATGTGTTAAGAAGATATCGCTAAAAGTATGGGATAGAAAGGATAGGGAATTAAGGGAATGTTAAATTTTCATTGTCATAATGTTAGTATATTATATGGGTAAAAGTGTATTTGTAGTGATTGTTCTTTCATTATGTCACTATTTCCTGTTGTTTAACATTCTTTTTATACGATAAATTTCTTGACTTATCCTTTGAAAAGTAAATAAAATATCCGACTTTTGCTTCCATGATGAGTCAACCATTAGCAGAGAGATTACGTCCGAAGACGTTGGATGATTATATTGGACAGAAGCACCTGGTAGGCCAGGGAGCCGTGTTGAGGAAGATGATTGATGCGGGACGGGTTCCCTCTTTTATATTGTGGGGGCCGCCGGGAGTCGGGAAGACTACCTTAGCGCAGATCATAGCGAATAAGTTGGATGCGCCTTTTTATACGTTAAGCGCGATCAGTTCGGGAGTGAAGGACGTGCGGGAGGTGATAGAGAAGGCCAAGAGCAACCGCTTCTTCAATACGGTATCGCCGATATTGTTTATTGATGAGATACACCGGTTCAGTAAGTCGCAGCAAGACTCATTGCTGAACGCCGTGGAGACGGGCGTGGTGACGCTGATTGGGGCAACCACGGAGAATCCCTCGTTCGAGGTAATCCGTCCTTTGTTATCCCGTTGTCAGGTGTACGTGTTGAAATCGCTGGACAAGAATGACTTGCTTACGCTATTGCATAAGGCGATCGCCGAGGATGTCGTTCTGAAGGATAAAAACATAAGGCTGACGGAAACGGATGCCATGTTACGTTACTCGGGAGGAGATGCCCGGAAGTTGCTGAATATTCTGGAACTGGTGGTGTCTGCCGAGGAGAGTGACAATATTGAGATTCTGGATGAGAAGGTAGTGGAGAGGTTGCAGGAGAACCCTGCGGCGTATGATAAGGGAGGGGAGATGCATTACGATATAATCTCCGCTTTTATCAAGTCGATCCGGGGTAGCGATCCCGATGGTGCCATTTACTGGCTCGCCCGTATGGTGGCCGGGGGAGAAGACCCTGAGTTTATCGCACGGCGGTTGGTGATCTCCGCTTCTGAGGATATCGGATTGGCGAATCCGAATGCGCTTTTGCTGGCGAACGCATGTTTCGATGCCTTGAAGAAGATCGGCTGGCCGGAGGGCCGGATCATTCTGGCCGAGACGACCGTTTATCTGGCTTGCAGCCCGAAAAGTAATTCGGCCTATATGGCGATCAACGACGCTTTGGCACTTGTTAACCGGACTGGGAATTTACCCGTACCGCTTCATCTACGCAACGCGCCTACCAAATTAATGGCTGAATTGGAGTATGGCAAGGAATATAAATATGCGCACGACTACGAAAATCATTTTGTAAAGCAGGAGTATCTTCCGAAGGAAATTTTGGGCGAACGTTTGTGGAAAGGACAGGAAAATCCGGCCGAGCACAAACTAATTGAGCAAATGAGGCGCCTTTGGGGAGATCGTTTTTAATTGACATATTCTGATTGTAAATTAAAAAATGCTCGAAAAGTGTCGGCAAATGAGAAAAAATAGTTACATTAGCCGCCTGTTTTTGAAAAAATAGTTACTTTATTTATAATAACATTCTAAAAAGACATTGGTATGAAGAAGCACAATTTTTATGCAGGTCCTTCTATCTTGAGCGAGTATACAATTAAGAATACAGCCGCTGCGGTAGAAAATTTTGCGGGTATGGGGTTATCACTTCTTGAGATCTCTCATAGAAGTAAGGAGTTTGTAGCCGTAAACGACGAGGCACGTGCGTTGATCAAGGAATTACTGGATGTTCCGGCAGGCTATGAGGTTGTATTCATGGGCGGTGGCGCCAGCATGCAGTTCTGTATGGTTCCTTACAATCTGTTGAATAAGAAAGCCTCTTATTTGGATACCGGCACATGGGCTTCGAACGCTATCAAGGAAGCTAAGTTGTTTGGGGAGGTAGATGTTGTCGCTTCTTCCAAAGACAAGAACTATACTTACATCCCGAAGGGTTATGCGATCGCTGATGACTCGGATTATTTCCATTTTACTTCTAATAATACGATTTACGGAACAGAGATGCGTAAGGATCCAGATGTGAAGCAACGTTTGGTTTGCGATATGTCTTCCGATATTTTCTCTCGTCCGATCGATATTTCCAAATATGATATTATCTATGCGGGTGCTCAAAAGAACTTGGCTCCTGCCGGCGTGACTTTGGCTATCGTTCGTGTGGACGCTTTAGGACATGTAGACCGTCCGATCCCGACCATGTTGAACTACGCTACCCATATTAAAAAGGATTCCATGTTCAATACACCTCCTGTATTGCCTATTTACGCGGCTTTACAGACCTTGAAATGGTATAAGGAACAAGGTGGTATCGCCGCTATGGAGAAGAAGGATCTTGAGAATGCGGCGATCTTATACGATGAGATCGATCGTAATAAGTTGTTCCGTGGTACGGTAGCGGAGGAAGATCGTTCGATCATGAATGTTTGTTTCGTGATGAATGATGAGTATAAGGAGTTGGAGGACGAGTTCAGTAAATATGCTACTGCCGCTGGTATGGTAGGTATCAAGGGACACCGTTCTGTAGGTGGTTTCCGTGCCTCTCTTTATAACGCGATGCCGAAGAGCAGCGTGGAGGCTTTGGTAGCTTGCATGAAAGAGTTCGAGAAACAACATTAATCAAGGAGGATTCAGACATGGCAAAGATATTAGTTGCTACAGAGAAACCTTTCGCCGCTGTCGCTGTGAAAGGTATCCGGGAGGTAGTGGAAGGCGCTGGTATGGAACTGGCTCTTTTGGAGAAATATACAGAGAAGGCGCAATTGCTGGATGCGGTTAAGGATGCCGATGCCGTGATTATCCGTAGCGATAAGGTGGACGCTGAGGTATTGGATGCCGCTAAGAACCTGAAGATCGTGGTTCGTGCCGGTGCGGGGTATGATAACGTGGACTTGGATGCGGCTACTGCCCATAAGGTATGCGTGATGAATACGCCGGGACAAAACTCTAACGCTGTCGCCGAATTGGTATTCGGTATGTTGGTGTACGGGGTTCGTAATTTCTATAACGGAACTTCCGGAACAGAGTTGAAAGGAAAGAAATTGGGTATCTTGGCTTATGGAAACGTGGGCCGTAACGTGGCTCGTATCGCTAAAGGCTTCGGTATGGAGGTTTACGCTTATGACGCGTTCTGTCCGGCTTCCGTGATTGAGGCCGATGGTGTGAAGGCTGTAGCTTCTACGGCGGACTTGTTCAAGGCTTGCCAGATCGTTTCCTTGCATATCCCGGCTACGGCCGAGACGAAGGGTTCTATCAATTTCGAGTTGATGAATTCCATGCCGAAGGGAGCTATCGTAGTGAATACGGCTCGTAAGGAGGTGATGGATGAGGCTGGCCTCGCTAAGATGTTGGAAGAGCGTCCGGATTTCAAGTACTTGACAGATATTATGCCCGCTATCCATGCGGAATTGGCCGAAAAATATGCCGGTCGTTATTTCAGCACCCCGAAAAAGATGGGTGCCCAGACCGCCGAGGCTAATATCAACGCTGGTATCGCCGCCGCCAAGCAGATCGTTGATTTCTTGGTGAATGGCAATGAAAAGTATCGGGTTAATAAATGAGAATATCCGGTTGTAGAGACGGGTACGCCCCGTCTCTACATTGATACATAAACCAATTAGATTTAATTACCATGGCAAAAATAAAACCTTTCAAGGGAGTTCGTCCACCAAAAGAATTTATAGAGGAGGTGGCTTCCCGCCCCTATGACGTATTGAACTCGCAAGAAGCTCGTGCGGAAGCGGAAGGAAACGAGAAATCCCTTTACCATATCATTAAACCGGAAATCGATTTCCCAGAAGGGACGGATGAGCATGATCCGGCTGTTTACCTGAAGGCCGCCGCCAATTTCAATAATTTTCAGGAAAAAGGTTGGTTGGTTCAGGATCAGAAAGAATGCTATTATGTTTATGCCCAAACCATGAATGGCAAGACTCAATATGGGTTGGTAGTCGGGGCTTATGTTCCCGATTATATGAATGGCACGATCAAGAAACATGAGCTGACCCGCCGTGACAAGGAGGAGGATCGCATGAAGCACGTACGTGTCAACAACGCTAATATCGAGCCGGTATTCTTCGCTTATCCCGACAACTCAGAGTTAGACGCTATCGTAATGAAATATACGGCTCGTGAGCCTGAATATAATTTCGTGGCGAAATTAGACGGTTTCGGCCATACGTTCTGGATTATCGATGAGGATAAGGACATCGCCCGCATCACGGAGTTATTCGGGGAGATGCCTGCGTTGTATATTGCCGACGGACATCATCGTTCCGCCGCCGCTGCTTTGGTAGGAGCGGAGAAGGCCAAGCAAAACCCGGATCATAAGGGAGACGAGGAGTATAACTATTTCATGGCTGTTTGCTTCCCGGCCAACCAATTGACCATTATCGATTACAACCGTGTGGTAAAAGACTTGAACGGCTTGACCGAGGAACAATTCGTTGAGAGATTAACGAAAAACTTCGTGGTAGAGGAGAAGGGCTCTGCTATTTACAAACCGGGTGCCTTGCACAATTTCTCCCTGTATTTAGGAGGGAAATGGTATTCTTTGACCGCTAAGCCCGGTACGTACGATGATAATGACCCGATAGGCGTATTGGATGTCACGATCTCTTCGAACTTGATTCTGGATGAGATTTTAGGCATTAAGGATTTACGTTCGGACAAGCGAATCGATTTCGTGGGAGGTATCCGTGGCCTGGGTGAATTGAAACGCCGTGTGGATAGCGGTGAGATGAAGGTTGCCTTGGCTTTGTATCCCGTTACGATGAAGCAATTGATGGATATCGCCGATACGGGTAATATCATGCCGCCGAAGACGACGTGGTTCGAACCGAAGCTTCGCTCCGGTTTGGTGATCCATAAATTGGATTAAGTCTTATATACATAAATATAGCTTTGGATTGGGGTATAATCGTTGAAGATTATACCCTTTTTTATCCTTGTAACCTAGATATACGGAATAAATTGTATCTTTGGGACTTAAATAGTATCGCAATGGGTAAAATAAAAAATATAGTATTCGATCTGGGGGGCGTTATCATAGATTTGGACCGGGATGAACCTGTTCGCCGTTTAATAGAGATTGGGGTCAAAGATGCCGATGGATTGATAGATCCTTACGAACAAAAAGGGGTTTTTCAAGATCTGGAGACCGGAAAGATCGGAGTAGAGGAGTTTTGTCGCTATTTACGGAAGTATACGGGTAAAGACCTTTCTTATGAGGATATTTGTTGGGCTTGGTTTGGCTTCATTGGCGGCGTTCCCCAATATAAATTGGACTACATATTAAAACTCCGTGAGAAATATCAAGTCTATTTATTGAGCAATACAAATCCGATCATACAGCTTGAATGGGCACAGACAAAAGAGTTTACGCCGGCGGGCCGTCCATTAAATGATTATTTCGATAAATTGTATCTCTCTTATGAGATCGGTGTCACGAAGCCGGATCGTGAAATTTTTGATCGCATGGTCTTGGATTCAGGAATCAGACCAGAGGAAACATTATTTGTAGATGATGGTAAGAATAATATCGTAGTGGGGCAGGAACTAGGGTTCCATACCTATCAGCCTTTGAATGGAGAGGATTGGAGAGGGAGGCTTGATGAAATACTCTCAAAATCATAGGATCTCTATTCCTCTTAATTAAATCTATATCATTGAAAATGACAAATACTACTTTAAATTTGGAAGAACTACTCTGTGGTGTAAACGAGCTAGTCGATACGCTTTGGATCGTCACATTAGGTAATGAAAAGGTTGAGATAATCAAAGATTCGATGACTCCCGAAAGGGAAGGAGAATGTTTGGATTATACAGAACTTTGCCAGACTTACATTCAAGAATATGTATATCCTGCGGATTTAGGGAAATGGGAGGAGATCTTATCCTTGAATTCATTGCGGCAAATGGCGGCTAGCGGCGTAGCGAATAAGAAGTTCGACATGCGTTTCTGTAATGATTTGTTTGGTTTTGAGTGGCATGAGGCTTTTATTCGTATCTTGAAAGATGAGAGTGGAATTCCGGATCGTGTCATTCTTTTCAGCCGCTATGTGAATCATTGTCGCAAGGCACAGATCGTAGAGGCTGCCGTTCAGACTGAGTATGATTATGTCGTTTATATAGAGGCAAACACGAATAGCTATGTCATGTATACTTCCAATCGTGAAAGTGGGACGCCGGTCCCCCCGATAGCGAGTAATGACTATGAAAAAGAGGTAGCCGAGTTCCACCACAAATATGTGCCGGAGGATCAGCGAGATGAGTTAACCCGAAATCTTTCCCTAGATCATGTCTTATCTGTCTTACGAAATTCCCGTGAGTATGTCTTGTTCTGTCAGGTGATGGAGAATGGCGTTTTTAGGGATAAGAAGATGCGTTTTAGCTTTTTCGATAAGGAGAGGAATATACTTCTTTTGACCCGGACCGATATTATGGAGGTTCGTGAGGAAGAGCGGCAAAGGCAATTACTTCAAGATGCCCTACAAGTGGCTAAATCGGCAAATCAGGCTAAATCGGATTTCTTATCCCGTATGAGCCATGATATACGTACTCCGATGAATGCCATTATCGGTATGACCACTATCGCCAGTATGCATATCGACGATCGGGAGCGTATAGTAGATTGCTTGAAGAAGATTATGGTTTCTTCCAAATTGTTATTGAACTTGATCAATGAGGTCTTGGATATGTCTAAGGTAGAGAGCGGACATATTTTGCTGACAGACGAGGAGTTCGATATGGGCGAGTTATTGCAAAGCGTAATTACTATGGTTCAGACTTCGGTCAGTCAGAAGTTTCAGGATTTCCGGGTTCACTTGTTTCAAGTCAAACATGAAAAGCTGATTGGCGATGTGCAACGGATTCAGCAAGTATTGTTGAATTTGCTGTCGAACGCCATAAAGTATACGCCGGACTATGGGAAAATAACACTTGAGATACGGGAAAAGCCAATTAAAAATGGTAATTATGGTTTATTTGAGGTTACGGTTATAGACAATGGTATCGGGATAAAGCCGGATTTCTTACACAAGGTTTTCGAGCCATTTGAACGTGCGGAAGACGCAACCCTGCGGAATATACAAGGAACCGGCTTAGGCATGGCAATAAGCCGTAATATCGCTCATATGATGAATGGTGAGATTCAGGTGGAGAGTGAATATGGCAAAGGTTCCGTTTTTACATTTACGATGCAGTTGAAATTGCAGGATCAAGGGTGTTTTGAGGATGATCATTTAAGGGATTTACCGGTTCTCGTGGTAGACGATGATATCGTGTGTTGCGAGAACGCATGTATGAGGATTAACGAGATCGGTATGAAAGGCGAGTATGCCATTTCTGGTGAGGAGGCTATCGGGAAAGTAGAGAGGGCACATCATCTTAATGATGACTATTTTGCCGTTATCCTTGATCTGAAAATGCCGGGAATGGATGGGATCGAGACCGCTACCCGTATCCGAAAAGTCGTTGGCCGGGATATTCCGATCATTATTCTTTCCGCTTATGATTGTCCGCATTTTGAGGAAATAGCCCAACGAGCCGGTGTCGATGGATTCATAAGTAAGCCGTTGATGAAATCCAAGTTATTTTATTTGATGAAAAGTTTCGCTATCAAGCAAGAGAAAAAAGAGGAAGAGACGGAGAAGCCTCAATATCCTTTCGGTAACTTTGAGGGTAAGCGGATCTTGCTGGTGGAAGATAATAGCTTGAATAGGGAAATAGCGACTGTGTTACTAGAAGAGACCGGTGCGGTGGTAGAGGAGGCGGAAAATGGCCTTGTCGCGGTGAATATGGTAAAAAACTCTAGTCCGGGATATTATGACTTGGTATTTATGGATATCCAGATGCCGGTCATGAACGGGTACGACTCTACTCGCCATATTCGGGCATTAGAACGTCCGGATATCAAGTCCATGCCGATAATAGCCATGTCTGCGAACGCATTTGCGGAAGACATCAAGTTGTGTAAAGAATCCGGAATGAATGAGCATATCGCTAAGCCGATCGATTTCGGGAAGGTTCTTGAGATCTTAGAGAAGTACTTGTAGATATAAGGATATAAAAAAGGCCGTATCCTTAGCTAAGCGCTATCAGATACGGCCTCTTTTTTTGTGTTATTTACTGGATGCCACGTTCTCTCAAACGTTTCTGCCAGTTCCATGCGGATTGCAGGGTGTCGGCTAAAGTCTCCTTGGCGGTCCAGCCTAATACCTTATTCGCGTGCTCCGGATTGGCCCATACCTTCTCGATATCACCTTCACGACGGCCCACGATCTTGTGCGGAACCTTAACGCCTGTTGTCTGCTCGAAGGTATTGATCAGTTCAAGGACAGAAACACCATTGCCGGTACCTAGGTTGAATATCTCGATATGCTCATCAGACTTATTCTCAAGCATACGGTCCATAGCGATTACATGTGCTTTCGCCAAGTCTACGACATTGATATAGTCACGGATGCAAGAACCGTCTGCTGTATCATAATCATCGCCGAATACGCTTAATTCTTTGCGGATACCCATAGCCGTCTGTGTCAAGTACGGGATCAAGTTCTGGGGAACACCATTCGGCAACTCGCCGATCTCTGCGCTTGGGTGAGCACCTATCGGGTTGAAGTAGCGCAAGATGATACTCTTGAAAGGCGCTCCTGCGTGGATCGTATCCCGGATAATCTCCTCGTTGATCTGCTTCGTGTTTCCATAAGGAGACATAGCGGGTTTGATCGGGGCATTCTCGGTTACCGGCAAGTTCTCCGGGTCCGGTTGTCCGTATACCGTACAAGAGGAAGAGAATACGATACCTTCGATATTGAATTCAGGCATCATCTCCAACAAGTTCACCAAAGTGACAATATTATTGCGATAATACTTCAAAGGCTGCTGTACGGATTCTCCTACCGCCTTGCTAGCGGCGAACAAGATAATGCCTTTGATGCCCGGATGAGCTTCCAATGCCTTGCGAGTACCTTCCTTATCCTTTAGATCCAATTGGATAAACTCCGGACGGATGCCCGTGATTTTCTCGATACCATCGAGCACCTCGATATTCGAGTTTGACAAATCGTCGATAATGACTACCTCATATCCGGCGTTCTGCAATTCTACTGTGGTGTGTGAGCCGATATAACCGGTTCCGCCCGCTACTAAAATCTTCTTTTTCATTCTAGTGTTCATTTAGATAAGTTTGTTATACGATACCCGAGAATCCCATAAAAGCCATAGCTAGCAAACCGGCCGTTATCAAGGCGATAGGAGTGCCTTTCATGCCTTCCGGAACATGCGTCATGGCTAGTTGCTCCCGAATACCCGCGAAGATAATCAAAGCTAGCGCAAATCCAATAGCGGTCGAGATAGCATATACCACAGATTCCAATAAATTATACTCTTTTTGGATTACAAGGATAGCTACACCCAGGATACAGCAGTTCGTGGTGATCAACGGAAGGAATACGCCCAACGCTTGATAAAGGGCGGGAGAGACCTTCTTCAATATGATTTCCACCATCTGTACCAAGGCGGCGATAATCAGGATAAAACTGATCGTTTGCATGAACCCTAGTCCGAAAGCGTCCAATATATATTTTTGCACGAGGAAGGTAACAATCGTAGCGATCGTAAGAACGAACGTAACGGCGGCTCCCATGCCTGCGGCAGTCTCCACTTTCTTAGATACCCCCAAGAACGGACAAATTCCTAAGAACTGTGCCAGTACAACGTTATTAACGAATACGGCGGCGATAAATATCAATATATATTCCATATGATCCGTTTTATTATGCTTTACGCAGTTTGTTTACTATTGCTACCAGATAACCTAAGGCGATAAACGCTCCCGGAGCCAATACGAAGATCAGCGAACCGTATTCCTCGGGCATCAAGGTTACGTTGAATAACTTACCGGTTCCCAAGAACTCACGGCAAGCGCCCAGCAGTGTAAGAGCCATCGTGAAGCCCAGTCCGATACCGATTCCGTCGAAAGCGGATGGGATTACGCCGTTCTTCGCAGCGAAAGCCTCGGCACGTCCTAGTACGATACAGTTTACCACGATCAACGGGATAAATAATCCTAAGCTAGCGTATAAAGCCGGAACGAATGCTTCCATGCACATCTGCACTACGGTCACGAACGTCGCGATCACAACGATATATCCCGGGATACGCACCAAGTCGGGGATTACGTTTTTCAAGGCGGAGATCACGATATTCGAGCAAATCAATACGAACATCGTAGCCAATCCCATACTCATGCCGTTGATGGCCGAAGAGGTCGTTCCCAAGGTAGGACACATACCTAACAGTAATACAAATGTCGGGTTCTCCGTGATGATACCATTCATCAATATTTTTAGATTACTCATTGTTCTGTCCTCCCTTTTTATTTGTTATCAGTTGAAGTGGCACCCGTTAGTCCGTCTACGCCAGCGAATGCGCTATACGCACGGTTCACGGCATCGAGGAACGCACGGCTGGAGATTGTCGCTGCCGTGATAGCGTCCACATCGCCACCATCTTTTGTTACTTTTAAGCCTCCGTCCGGAATCGTACGTCCCAAGACACTTTGCTTGTTCTTGTCCGCACGGAACCATTCTTGCATCTTGGCTCCCAAGCCCGGAGTCTCGGCGTGTTGCAATACGGAATAGTTCAAGATCTTGCCATCCATATCGAAACCTACGATAACCCGTATCTCACCGCTAAAGCCTTTTTTCGTATTACTCTCTACAGCTCCGCCAACGACTTGTCCGCCTTTCTTGGCAGGATAAATCTTGAGGGAATCACCATCGGAGGAGACGGCCATATAGACGTCCTCAGTCGGTTTGTTGTCGAACTCGGGAGCAACGGCTTTAATCGCTTCCTCCAAGGCGGTCGCTTTGGCTACCGCTATAGGGCCGGCGGTAAACTGGTTCACTCCGGCTAGGATCGCCCCTGCTACCAAGCAAATGCCTGTTAGTGAAAGGAGCATATTGGGTAATGTTGATTTTAATTTTGCCATGCTTACTTTCCTCCGAAATGTTTAGGTTTGATATAGCTGTTGATTAGCGGAGTAAATGCGTTCATGATCAGGATAGCGAACGACATACCTTCCGGGTAAGACCCGAACAAACGGATCACCGTGGTAAGGATTCCGATTCCCACGCCGTAGACAAGCATTCCGTTCTTGCTCATCGGCGAGGTTACGTAGTCGGTCGCCATAAAGATGGAGCCTAATAACAAACCACCGGATAATAAATGAACGAACGGGCTGGCGTATTGTACCGGATTCACCAAGTGCATGATGCCCGTGAATACGAATACGGTAGCCAAGATGGATACCGGGATCTGCCAAGTGATGATCTTTTTCCATAGCATGAATAAAAGACCGAGGATCAAGGCCACGGCGCTCACTTCACCGAGACTACCTCCCATAGCCCCTACAAGCATATTCCCGTAAGACGGAAGCTCGGTCACGCCCTCGTTCATCAACGACAGTACCGTCGCGCCGGTCTGGGCGTCCGTATAAGTCATCGGGAAAACGTTCAAGGCATCTACCACCGGCCAAGTCGTCATCTGCGCCGGGAAGGAGATCAATAAGAATACACGTCCGACCAACGCCGGATTGAAAATATTATTACCTAATCCACCGAAAGACATCTTGCCGATGCCGATCGCCGCCAACGCTCCGATGATAATGATCCAGACCGGAAGGTTGGAAGGTAGGTTGAAGGCCAGCAATACGCCCGTCAGGATAGCGGAGCCATCGCAAAGGGTCGGTTCCTTTTTCATCAGGAATCGCTGGATCAAATACTCGAATATCATACAGGCCAGAACCGATACGACCGTAACGATCAACGCTCCCAGACCGAAGAAATAAAGGGATACCAAGAAAGCCGGGATAAGGGCAATCAGTACACCATACATATTTTTGCTTATGCTGTCGCCTCCATGGATGTGGGGCGAGGGCGATACGTATAAATTATTTTCCATGTTGCTCTTGTTTTATGACTTTCTAGACCGGATAATACCCATAACTTTTCCTTTACCCAACCGGATCTGATCCAGCAACGGACGGTTGGCCGGACAGGTATAACTACACGACCCGCACTCGATACAGTCGGTGATATAGTTCTTCTCCGCCAATTCCCAATTCTGGAATTCCGTGGCGTTCATCAATAGGGTAGGGTTCAATCCCATCGGGCAGACACCTACGCATTTGGCGCAACGGATGCAATCCCGGATCGGCTTGCGGACAGATTCCTCCGTTGTCAGTAATAAAACACCGGAGCTTCCTTTGCAAACCGGCACCTCGGCGCTGATCAACGCTTTACCCATCATCGGTCCGCCACCGATAATCTTACCCGTATTCTCGGGCAGGCCACCTGCGGCCTCGATCAAGCAACTGATCGGTGTTCCCATACGAACCAAGAAATTGGAAGGATTAGCTACCGCCTTACCCGTGATCGTCACCACACGCTCGAACAACGGTTTATTCTTTTGTACCGCCTCGTAAACGGCATAAGCAGTTCCTACGTTCTGTACCACGGCACCCGCCGAGATAGGAAGCGCACCACTTTTTACCTGACGGCGAATAACGGCGTCGATCAATTGTTTCTCGCCTCCTTGCGGATATTGTACCTTAAGCGGCATGATCTCTATACCTTTATAATTTACCGCCAACTTTTGCAGATGGGCGATAGCGTCCGGCTTGTTATTCTCGATACCGATCACGGCCTTGTTCACGTTGACCGCTTTCATTAGGATCGTGACACCGACTAGGATTTGCTCGCCTTTCTCCAGCATCAACGAATGGTCGGAAGTAAGATAAGGCTCACACTCCACGGCGTTGATGATTACGATCTCTGCCTTGTTTCCGGGAGGCGGCATCAATTTCACCTGCGTAGGGAAAGTCGCTCCACCCAGACCGACGATACCGGAAGCGGCGATCTTATCCACGATTTCCTTGGAAGACAGCGTGCACTCCTTCACTAAGGTCTCGCTGCGGTCGATCGTCTCTTCCCATTCATCACCTTCCACATCTATATAGATAGCGGGACGTTTGTATCCGCTAGCGTCGAGAGCGTTATCTATCTTGTTCACTTTGCCGGATACGGAAGAGTGGATGTTCGCTGATACGAAACCACCCGCCTTGGCTAGCAATGTACCCACCTTTACCAGATCCCCTTTCTTCACCACGGCCTGCGCTGGGGCACCGATATGCTGGCTGAGGGGGATAATCACCTGTTTAGGCGTAGCGAGAGCCGTAATTTTCTTACCGGCAGACAGTTTATTCTCGGGGGGATGTATACCTCCGATTCGAAATGTCCTTAGCATACTATTAGATTTTAATTTAGATTTGTTTTTTCTTCACTTGTAGCTTTCGGTGTGGCTTCCGGTTTCACGGTAGCCTCTGCCTTTGGCGCCGGTTTCACGGTCTCCGCTTTCGGAGCGGGAGCGGCTTCCTTGCGAGGAGGGAAATTCAGCTCATGAATAGCTCCTGTCGGACATACAGCCACGCATTTGCGGCATAAACGACACTTCGTATAATCGATATAAGCTACGTTATTTGTTACGGTGATTGCCTCGAACGGACATTCCTTGGCACATTTGCCACAGCCGATACAAGCGTTGGCACAAGCCTTGCGAGCGGCGGCTCCCTTGTCCTTATTTACGCAAGACACGTAAATCCGGCGTGATTTAGGTCCTTTCTTTCTTAGCTCGATGATATTCTTCGGGCAAGCCTTCACACAAGCACCACAGGAAGTACATTTTTCCTCGTCTACCTCGGCGATTCCCGTAGCCGGGTTGATGTGGATGGCGTCGAAAGCGCAGGCGTTCACGCAGTCGCCATAACCTAGGCAACCGAAAGAACAATTCGTCTCGCCTCCGTAAAGGGTAGAGGCGATGGCGCAACTTTTCGTTCCATCATAAGAGTTTGTACGTGGGCGGGCCTGACAAGTTCCGTTGCAACGGACAACGGCTACCATGGGTTCGGCTGTACCCGCCTCTTTACCCAGTATTGTAGCGACCTTGGCCATGACCGGGCCACCACCAACGGGGCAGAGCAATCCGTCTAATGAGTCAGCTTTTACGCAAGCGCCTGCGAATCCGGCGCAACCCGGATAACCGCAACCTCCACAGTTCGCCCCGGGAAGGACTTCCTGTACTTGTGCGATGCGAGGATCTTCGTAGACTTCAAATTTCTTGGAAGCAGCGTAGAGGAAAACCGCTCCGACCGCCCCGATTGCTCCTAATGAAATAACGGCAATTAAAATCATGATATATTATCAATTAAGTTTTTTCAAAGTAAATATAAATCGTCTTTTTAGTTTGTCACGCATTAAGTATAGTATACAGTAATAAGGCAGTAAAAGCGATAAACCGGTTAACCCGCTCGTGGTCTCGTCCCATTGTAGATTCGTCCCGATTACGATGGCCCCCACGACTATCACCAAAGGAATGACAAATGCTAGCAATACGGCCTGAAGTCCCATGGAATTTTGTCCGCATATTATCACTACCTCGTTTACGTGAAACCGTCCCGACCGATCGGGTACCTCAATGATCTTATCCTTTTTCTCGGATGCCGAGCACATAGACTGTGCGTGGCATCCCGAGCATGCGGATTGTTGGGTAATGCGGACGAAGACGGTGTCGCCATCGATCTTCTCTACAAATCCTGTATGATTTATACTTTCGCTCATATTTGTAATCTCGACATTGCAAAATCAAGGCAAAAGTAAGTATAATTTAGAAACTATGTCACGATTAACAAAGTTTATTATTCGAAATCTTAAATCCTAGCTTACCATTTGTAATTAAAACCGAAACTTAACAACTCATTAAGCTGGAAATAACTCTTGTTATCCTCTGTTTTTTCCACTCCATCGTCGTATCTAAGGTGAAAATAGATACGTGTGGAGAAAAAGCGGCTGATGGCCAGAACCAAGGTATTCTCGAACTCCCCGATGGTATGATCGCCGTAAGTGGTAAAGAAATAAAGACGGGATTGCCAGCTTACGTTACGGTTGAAATCGAAGGCGAGGTCTGCGCGGATCGTGGAACCTATTTGGCTTAGCTTGTTATTGAACTCACCGGTTTCCTCGTTTTTCTTGAAACCGTGACGGCTATAATCGATCTCTTGTGTCGTATACATATATGTATAGGAGATCGGCGCCAAGTTGGTGCTGAATTTAATCTTCTTATGCTTGTCGGTAAATTGTTTTTCCAGCTCGTATTTCATACCGAGACCGAAGTTGATAGAGAACGGGGCTAGGAATGCGGCCTGTTTGATGCGCTCGTTCTCTTGGTAGTTGGTGAAGAACTGGGTCTTGAACTCAGCGTCGAACGTATAGTACCATTTGTTGAACGCTTGGTAGCCGACGTTGCTGTGTATACGGAATACGTCGTCACCGATCTTATAGTTCCTTAAGGTATCCTTCGGTGCCGTATATACGCTGGCTTTGAATTCCAGTTCGTTCGTTACTTGTACCTTATCTTTCTTATAGTCGTATTTTAAATTGTTCTTGGTGAACAGGTTCAAGTTGCTACTTCCACCTTTATACCAGTTCTCCGAAACGTAGTTCTGGGAGAATTGGATGGCGCTCTCGAAGGCCGATATCCAGTATCTCCGCTCCGGGATAAAGCGGGCGGGAGCGTCTACGTCCTCAAAATTGGCATCAGCCTCCACCTTGATCGGCAAGTCCTCATAAATATTCTTCTTGATGAATTTAGGTTTGATTACCTCATTGGGCAGATCCCTCTCGGAGTAGCGGAAATAAGTCGGGTAATTGTTCTGTACATATTTGTAAGCCATCTCCTCGAATTGTTTGTTTCGTTCCAGATCTTTGAAAATGGAATCTGCCCGGTATAGGTTATCATAGGGAGTCCTCTCCTTCAACGAATCGAAGTTGTAGAATATCAAGTTCTCGGGTAAATAATCTCCCCGGAAAACGATCGGCATGAACAAAGGGTTTACGATCACGGTATCCCGGAAGGTCATCGTATTATCGAAAATCGTGGAGGCGTCTCGTACCAGACGGGCCCAATACATCGCCTCGTCCGAGATTTCCAGCTCGTCTTTCTTCAAGAAACGCAGTAAATTCGTGCTTGGGGCCAAGGGCTCCGAGTAAGTCTTGTTTTGCTTCTCGAATTGCTTACGAATGTCTACGATGTTGTCTAATTCCTCTTCGCTAAGATTGATCGCGGGAATCGTATCATCCGATACGACTTGCTGTGCGGGACGTTGAACTATCGTTCCGGTAACTAGCTGGTTCTCTTGACTGTATGCCGAGCCTCCAATTAGTGAAAGTAATAATAGCGCATACACACCATGCCTCTTCATCATCATAATACCTTATTTACATCTATTAGTTGTAGTGGTCGCAAAATTAGCTAAAAAGAATGATATATAACATACGATTTGATATTTATCTGGGCAAAAGTTACGATCACTGAGGCAAAGCAGGTGTGTCTAACGAGGCTTATACGGACTTGCCTCAGTACTCCGCAGGAAGTACTGGAATACTTCGGTCAAAGTACTTCAGTACTTCCTGCGTAGTACCGAAGTAATTCCATGAGAAGTACTGTCTTTAGTGCCGTGCTTCGGGTCGGGAATCGGAAGAGTCCTGCCGAAGCCCGGGTCAGTTCTGGAGATATTCAGCGAGAAATAAAAACATTAAATTTGGCATGTCTCGATGAAAATCGCTAACTTTGCGGTTTCGAAATGCAGGTGTGCAATTAAAAAGATAACTAAAATATTACTATCGTGGCAGATACAAAGTACATTTTCGTTACAGGCGGCGTGGTCTCTTCCTTAGGTAAGGGTATTATTTCCGCTTCTTTAGGTAAGCTCCTTCAAGCAAGAGGTTACAAGGTTACTATCCAAAAATTTGATCCTTACATCAACATCGACCCGGGTACGTTGAACCCTTATGAACATGGGGAATGTTACGTGACCGTCGATGGACATGAGGCTGACTTGGACTTGGGCCATTACGAGCGTTTCTTGAATGTCCAGACTACCCGTGCGAATAATATCACTACCGGACGTATCTATCAAAGCGTGATCAACAAGGAGCGTAAGGGGGATTATCTGGGTAAGACGGTGCAGGTGGTGCCTCATATCACGGATGAGATCAAGCGTAACGTGAAATTATTGGGTAGCAAGTATAAATTTGACTTCGTGATCACCGAGATCGGTGGTACGGTGGGTGATATCGAGTCTCTGCCTTTCATAGAGAGCGTTCGCCAGTTGAAATGGGAGCTGGGCAAGAACTGCCTTTGCGTACATCTTACTTACGTGCCTTATATCGCCGCGGCGAAAGAGTATAAGACGAAGCCTACGCAACATTCCGTGAAGCAATTGCAGGAATTAGGCATCCAGCCGGACGTGCTGGTGTTGCGTACGGAGCATGAGCTGAACGCGAACTTGTTACGTAAGGTGGCGTTGTTCTGTAACGTGGCCGAGGATTCCGTGATCCAGTCGATCGACGTACCGACGATCTACGAGGTTCCTTTGGTATTGCAACGCCAGAAGATGGACGAGGTGGTCTTGCGTAAGGTCGGTATGGAAGTCGGCCCGACTCCGGAGTTGAAGCCTTGGAAGGAATTCCTTGCCTTGAAGAGCACGGCTACGGATACGGTGAAGATCGGTTTGGTTGGTAAATACGTGGAATTGCAAGACGCTTATAAGTCGATCGACGAGTCTTTGTTGCAAGCCGCTATTTACAATCATCATAAACTGGATTTGCATTTGTTCCATTCGGAGAAATTAAATAACGAGAACGCCGCCGAGCAATTGAAGGATATGGATGGTATCTTGATCGCCCCCGGATTCGGGCAGAGAGGTATCGAGGGCAAGTTTGCCGCTATCAAATACGCTCGTGAGCATGATGTCCCTTGCTTGGGCATCTGCTTGGGTATGCAGTGCATGGTGATCGAGTTTGCCCGTGACGTATTAGGTTTGGCGGATGCCAACTCTACGGAGATGGAGCCGAATACGGCACATAAGGTGATCGACTTGATGGAGGAGCAGAAGAACGTTACCAATATGGGAGGTTCCATGCGTTTGGGCGCTTACGACTGTACGCTGAAAGAGGGCTCCAAGGTATTGGAGGCATACGGCAAGGAGCATATCCAAGAGCGTCATCGCCATCGTTTCGAGTTCAACAACGAGTATAAGAAGCAATACGAGGCCGCCGGTATGATGTGTACGGGTGAGAATCCGGAGACAAATCTGGTAGAGGTGGTAGAGATCCCCGCCTTGAAATGGTTCGTGGGCGTTCAATATCATCCGGAGTACAACAGTACCGTGGTGAATCCGAATCCTCTTTTCCTCAGCTTCGTGAAAGCTGCTATCGAAAATAAAAAATAATTGGTGATAAATGGATAAAAACACATTAATAGGTTTTCTGCTGATCGGTGTCGTATTATTCGCGTTTAGCTGGTTCAACAGGCCAACGCCTGAGCAGTTGGAGGCACAGCGCCGTTACCAAGATTCAATCGCGAAGATTGAGTATGCTCAGCAACTGGAATTGCAGAAACAAGAGAACAAGAGTGCTTTAGTGGAGGATTCGTTGGAGAACCTGCCGGACTCGGTACGGGCGCAACGTTTGCAGCAGAGCTTCGGTGTATTCGGCGATGCTATGGTGGGCACGGAAGATTACACGACCCTGCAAAATGACGTGGTCGAGCTGCGTATCAGCAATAAGGGCGGACGTATTTGTTACGCACGCTTGAAGGAGTATGATACGTATAATGACGAGCCTCTCGTTTTGTTCGACGAGAAAGAGTCTAATTTTAATTTCACGTTGGTCACGGCTACGAACCGTGTCGTGAATACGAGCGATTTGTATTTTACCCCGGTTAAAGGGAATGACCCGAATTCCGTGATCATGCGTTTGAACACCGGCGAGGGTAGTCATCTGGATTTTACCTATACCTTGAAACCGGATGATTATATGGTGCAATACCAGATTCTGGGTACGGGATTGAACGGTGTCTTGGCACCGAGCACGAATGCCTTGGATTTATTGTGGGAGCAGGATATCTGCCAACAGGAAAAAGGACGTAAGTTTGAGGATCGCTACGTGACCTTGAACTACAAGTTCATGGCGGACGACGTGGAACACCTGAGCGAGTCGAAGAGTGACAGCAAGCAGATCCCGAACCGCTTGAAATGGATCGGTTATAAGGATATGTTCTTCTCTACCGTATTGATCTCGCAAGAGGGCTTTGAGGCTACTACCTTAGACTCGAAAGCGATTCCGGAGGGGGATGTGTTGAAACAATTCAAGACGACCGCTTCCGTACCTTTCGACTTGCAAGGTAAGGAGGCCACGAACCTGTCCTTTTATTTCGGACCGAATAAGTTCGCCTTGTTGAAGTCCTTCGATAAGGGAGTCTCTGCCGAGCAGCAACTGGATCTGGAGAAGTTGGTTCCGCTAGGCTGGGGTATCTTCCGCTGGGTGAACCAATATTTCGTGATCCCCTTGTTCGACTTCTTGGGTAAGTTTATCCATAATTATGGTATCTTAATTCTTTTGATGACTATCATCGTGAAGATCATCCTTTTCCCGTTGACGTATAAGTCTTATATGTCGTCCGCCAAGATGCGTGTATTGCGTCCGCAAGTGGAGGAGATCAACGCTAAGTATCCCGGACAGGATAAGGCTATGGAACGGCAGAAAGCGACGATGGAGCTATATAGCCGTGCGGGGGCGAGCCCGATGAGTGGTTGCTTGCCGATGTTGTTGCAGATGCCGATCTTAATCGCTTTATTCATGTTCTTCCCGTCGGCGATCGAGTTACGTCACCAGAGTTTCCTTTGGGCGCACGACTTGTCTACTTACGACGCTATCTTTAGTTGGAATAAATATATTCCGATCATCACTCCGTATTTCGGAAATCACATCAGTTTGTTCTGTTTGTTGATGACGATCACGAATATTTTTTATACCAAGTATAATATGGAGATGACGAATACTGGGCAGCAACAGATGCCGGGCATGAAGGCCATGATGTACATGATGCCGTTGATGTTCTTGGTGTTCTTCAACCAGTATGCTTCCGGTTTGACGTATTACTATTTCATCTCTACGTTGATCACAATCGTGCAGACATTGATCTTCCGCTATACGATCAATGAGGATAAATTGTTAGCTAAGTTGGAAGCAAACAAACGGAAACCGATGAAGAAATCCAGTTTCATGAAACGTCTGGAAGAGGCTCAACGAGCACAGCAGGAGACGTTGCGTAAACAACAAGAGGCTAAGAAAAAACGATAGGATAATAGTAATTGTTGTCCTTGAAAAAGGTCCCTTTATCTGCTTATTGGTAGATAAAGGGACTTTTTTGTATATCTTGGCTCCTCTACTTGAAAAACAAGACGTCTTGATCATGATTCTATTTGTTTATTTGTATTTATTCAAAACTTTTTGTTTGTTTGCATTGTTTTGTATTCAAAAGATTGATGAGGAAATTGATTTTTTCTATATTGAGGAAATAGGGAGGTTATAAATAAGGGATTTTGTCAATGACAAAAAATGAACGATCGCTTCAATGGGTAATAGCGGGAATATTCTTCGTAGTATGCTTTGCTTTCTTTCAATGGATTTACCCAAACCATTTGTTCTTCAAAGAGCAGATGAGGATTTTTTTGTATACCACCGATTATTTTATCTCGTTCTGGGATGAGCCGGCTTGGTTGAGCTGTTATGTGGGGAATTTCTTGATACAGTTCTTCCATTTGACTGTGATAGGCCCGTTAATCGTGACGTGCGTGTTGTTGCTCTTATGGTACTACTCTATGCGGGTTTTACGCAAGTTCGGGAATGGTAATATGGTCTCCATATATGCGTTGTTTCCGGTAGCGTTAGAGTGGGGATTGATTTGCCGGTTGTCGTATAGTATAGCGTCTACGCTTACGTTGATTTTCGTGCTATGGCTCTTCTTGGGATACATCCGGATTAAGAATAAGAGAACGTCCGTTTGGGTGGCTTTTATACTTCTTCCCATAATTTATAGCATGGTCGGTAGCCGGCTGTTTGTCTTCTCCTTGATGGTGATATTCTATGAGGGAGCCAAGAATAGGAAACGGTGGTGGTTCTGGCTTTCTCTTTTGTTATCGAGTTATTTATATCCGTTGTTCATGCGTCATTTTTATGGATTGAGCATTGAGGAGGCCTATAAATATTCCCATGTGGATGGCTTGAGCGTATATTTCCCCGCTTTAGCGTTGATTCTAGAGATATTCGCTTTGGAGATTAAAAGTATACGTAGGATACGTCTGAACCGGCATAGCTTGCTTATAACCTTTTTAGTCGTATTTGGATTCTTTTCATTTGTTATAGCGGGTACGAACCGGAAGCGGGAAAAGGTTCTGGCAGTAGACCAAGCGATCTATAGGGGTGATTGGGAGCGAGTCTTGGATTTGTCTGCCGGATTTGATTCTCCCGATATCTTGGTAAGTTATTATAGGAATATCGCTTTCTCCAAGAAGAACGAGTTGCCCCAGAATTTGATGGATCATTATCAACGAGGGGCAGACGCCTTGTTCTTACCGATCGATTTGAGGTCTTCTATACTTCCCGTGTTTTTCAGTAATGAGGTGTATTATCAATTGGGAGATATGGATATGGCCCGTCACCGGGCGATCGAAGGAATCTTGTTCAGCCCTAAACAAAGAAGTGTACGGCAGATCAAGCGGCTGGTGGAGATTGATATGCGGCGAGGGGATATTGAGGAGGCTAGAAAATACCTGAACCTATTGGACGCGACGTTATTTTATCACTCATGGGCAAGGTCGAAGGAGGAACAGTTGAAGGGTGAGGAGACCTTGTCGATGGAGAAACGTTTGCCGAGGAAAAGTGATTGGGAGCGAGAGCACGACATACTAATGTCCATATCCGATTATCCGGGCGTACTGTCAAGTTTGGTGGCGGAATATCCGGAAAATAAACAGGCATTGGATTATTTGTTGTGCTATTATTTACTGAACGAGAATTTGAATAGTTTTAAGAATGCGTTCGATACTTATTATAAAGGAAAATTTGAGGTTGTACCCCGTTTGTATGAGGAGGCTTTGGTACAAGTCTTATCTAAAAGCTCGGACGAGGAGGTGGCCGGTTATCAGATACCTCAAGATGTTATCGAGAATTACCAAGATTACATCCATTGTAAATCGGGTAGAAAAGCAAAGGAGGAATTACGAGAACGTTATTCCTCCACCTATTGGTACTACTCTGACTATATTCATTGAATAATAGTGTAAGTGATCAGCGGTTCGCGAGGAAGGCTAAGGCTTTCTCCATGTCCTCCGGTGTATCTATACCGATCGTTTCTTGCTCTGTGATGCCGACCTTGATTTTATATCCGTTTTCCAACCAGCGTAATTGCTCAAGGCTTTCCGCCAGTTCTAAAGCGGATTGAGGTAATTGGGTGATTTCTTTCAGCACTTGCGCACGATAGGCATATAACCCGATATGCTTGTAAAAGGTATGACTCGGCAACCATTCCGTATATTTCTTGCCCCGGATATAAGGAATAATAGATCGACTGAAATACATAGCCTCGTTGTTTTTGTTGAGTACGACTTTCGGGGAATTGGGATTGAATAGGGTACTCTCGAAATCATCGTCCGAACGGAAAGGCTTTACCAATGTCGCTATTTGCGTGTTTGCGTCGGCGAAGCAGGTTTTGATCGTCTGGATTTGCTTGGGATGGATAAAAGGCTCGTCACCTTGGATATTGACAATCACATCATACCCTTCGCCTATTTTCTGATAAGCCTCGTAGCAACGATCCGTACCGCTACGATGTTGATCGGAGGTCATGACGACTTGGCCACCGAAGGCTTTAACCGCATTCTCTATCCGGATATCGTCGGTAGCTACGCAAACGGAGTCTAAGACATCCTTTACTTGCTCATATACACGTTGTATCATGGGCTTTCCGTTCATATCCGCTAATGGCTTCCCCGGAAAACGGGTAGAGGCGTATCTCGCCGGAATAATTCCTATAAACTTCATCATTCTATATCGTTTTGTTAACTGGTTACTACTTTTCCTTCGCTTAACTGGATCAACTTATCCCGTTCGCCTACGATCCATACGATATCTCCTTCCTCGAAAACCGTACTGGGAGGCGGATTCTTGATCGAGCTACTTCCACGTTCGATACCGATTACCAAACAAGCGGCTTTATCACGGATACCGGACTCTATGATGGAGCGGCCAATCAATCGGGAACCTTCCGAGATAATGATTTGCTCCATGTTCATCTCTTCCTTTCTTGTGTTCGATTGCTCGGCGTATGATTTCTTGTAGCGTTCCTCCAGATATTTCCTAAAGTGCTCCAGATCATCATCGGCGCCAACTACTACCAGTTTATCGAACGGGTAGAGCCGCTCGTCTCCTCCCGGTATATTGATTCGCTTCTCTCCCCGGATAATCGTTACGATATTTACGTTGCACTTTTGCCTGAAGTTTAATTCTTTCAGGCTTTTTCCCATACTGGGGGAATTCTGCTTCACCTCGAAATCCGCTAAATGGAGATCTCGTTCTAATAAGTGGTTCGCGAAACGCTGGTTGATCGGGGCTTTTCGCTCTTGCTCCACTTCCCTCGCTACAAGGTTACTGAAAAAATGCCGTTCCATCAAGATCGACTGCCTCTTTAGCCGTTTGGAGAATATCATTAATACGATAACAGCGGAAGCGACCGCCAGCATAATTCCTAGCGCAGCATTCAATAACCGTGCGACAGGAAGCATGACGAGACCGATACAGAGCAGGATTCTGAGGATCACGAGTGAGACTAGGGGACCCCGGTTATATTTATTATCGTTCCATAATTGCTGGAACTCCACGGAATGATTCTTTTTCATCATGATCGCCCGCAACATCGGGGAGATCAGAGCTAGGATTAAGATCAAGGAGATTAGATTTCCTTGGATGCCGGGCAAATGTTTGCAGATGAACGGAGTCACGATTTGTAGCCATAAAAAGATAAGTACTAGGCAGACGGCGGTATAAGTACCGACGATGCGGACCAAAGCTTTTAGTAACTTATTCCATGCGCTTTTTTGACGGATCGTATTGGAACCGGATGAATATCGCTCCAAGAACTGTTTCCAATTCTCCGGTATGATCCGCTCCGCCCATTTGTAGGTAGGTTCCGCTAGCCGGATCATATAAGGTGTGAAGAATGTCGTGATCACGGATACGGCGACAACGATCGGATACAGATATTGATCCGTCACGTTTAATGATAGTCCCAAACCTGCGATGATGAAGGCGAATTCTCCGATCTGCGCTAACGAGAAACCAGACTGGATGGCTATTTTTATCGGTTGTCCGGACAGTAATACTCCGAAGCTGGCGAAACAAATCTGTCCGGCCATGACTACGAGCGTGATAATGAAAATCGGGATTTTATACTCCCAGAGCATCTGAGGATCGATTAACATGCCTACAGACACAAAGAAAATCGCTCCAAATAAGTCTTTTACGGGTTTTACCAAATGCTCGATCCGTTCAGCGTCAATGGTCTCGGCCAAAATCGAACCCATGACAAAAGCTCCGAGAGCCGATGAGAATCCGGCTTTTGTGGCGATCATAACCATACCAAGGCATAACCCGATGCTCACGATCAACAGAGTCTCCTCATTTAGGAAGCTTTTTGCCTTTTTCAGAAAAGAGGGGATCAAATAGATCCCGACGACGAAACAGAATAAAAGGAAAATGCCTAATTTGACCACGCTATCCAGCATCTCCATGCCTTCCACGTGTTTACTTACCGCTACGGTAGAAAGTAATACCATTAATAATACGGCGAATAGATCCTCTACCACCAAGATACCGAATACGACACCGGCGAATCGTTGGTTACGCAATCCCATGTCGTCGAATGCCTTGAAGATAATCGTCGTGGAAGACATCGATAACATACCTCCGAGGAAAAGACTGTTCATATGTCCCCAACCCAGTGATAAGCCCGTGATATATCCCGCTGTCATCATACCTATAACAACGGTTATGGCTCCAATGACGGCGGTTCCTCCCACCTTCATCAACTTCTTGAAACTGAAATCGAGCCCCAAAGCGAATAACAGGAAGATAACGCCTATATCAGCCCAGATACGGATACTTTCCACATCTGTAACTGTCGGTATTTGCTCGATGGAAGGTCCGGCGAGTATTCCGGCTACGATATACCCCAATACGACCGGTTGCTTTAACTTTTTGAATAACAGGGTAACCAACCCGGCGGATATGAGTATGACCGCAAGATCTGATATTAGCGCAGGTATCTGAGACATCGTTTATTGTTTTTTCGATTGCCAAAGTTAGGTATTTATTTTAATTTTGTGTCTCAAAACAGAAGCCAAAATGAAGAAGAAACATCCGATTGAAGCGCTTATAGAGCAAGGGGAACATCAACAACTTGATTTCAAGTTTGAGGTGAGCGACAGCAAGAAGATCGCCCGGACGTTGAGTGCGTTCGCGAATACAGATGGCGGGCGTCTGCTGATTGGAGTGAAGGATAACGGCGCTATTTCCGGTGTGAGAAGTGAGGAGGAATATTATATGATCGAGGCTGCTTCTAAAATGTATACGCATCCCGAGGTGCCGTTTACAGCTAAGCGCTGGGATGTCAACGGGAAGACCGTATTGGAGGTCTATATCGCCCCAAGCGATGAGAAACCGCATACGGCACCGGATAAAGACGATAAATACAAGGCCTATATCCGGGTTGCGGACGAGAATATATTAGCGAATGAAGTCCTCATGCAAGCATGGAAGAAGCAGAAAACCAAAGAAGGTACATTGCTGAAAATAAGTAAGCCCGTCGAGATCCTGTTTTCTTGGCTCGACGAGCATCCTTATATCAGCATAAAGCAGTTTTGCCGTATCGCCCATATCAATTATTATGCGGCCCGTAACATCCTAAGTGATTTGATGGCTATGGGAGCGATGGAATATGTCGTGATCGATAAATGTATTGCCTATAAACGGATCGCATAGACTCGTTTATAGGTTGATTACATAGACTTGCGCGCTCTCGAATCTGACGACTTTGATAGGAGTCCCTTTCTCGATGAAGCCAGACTCCGATACGCCGTCATACAACTCTCCCTCGATAGATACCTTACCCGAAGGACGTAAAACGGTAGCGGCCGTGCCCTCTTTTCCGATCAGTTGTGTCAAATTGGGGCTGGATACCGCTTTTTCCAAATCAGCGTTTAATGCCATTTTCTTTAGCGGTCCTTTATGTCCTATTTTGTTGGATAACCATATCACTAGCGTGAATCCGATACCCAGACCTAATAGAACCGTTAAAGCGGCTCTGCCCGTATCCATTCCAGATACGTTTTGAAAATCAAAAACAGTATTGTTCAGTAAGCTCATTGTAAGTCCGCCGACCACGAGAATAATTCCACTTATCCCCGCTATGCCAAAGCCCGGGATCACGAATATCTCCAGCATTATTAATATAACGCCGAGAATGAATAACAGGATTTCCCAGTTTTCAGCCAACCCGTCCATATAGAGAGGAGCGAAGTAAAGGATAGCCGCTATTATCGCGGCAGCGGATGGAAAACCAAGCCCTGGGGTTTGCATCTCGAAATAAATACCACCGATGATAATGATGATTAATAAGCCCTGTATTACCGGACTCATAAAGAAACCTTTTACATTATCGAACCATGAGGGTTCATAACTTTTAATCTCATAGTCCTTACATCCGATATATTCTGTGATTACTTGACCCGGACTCTCGGCGATGCCATCGCAATAACCCCATTTGAGTGCTTCTTGAGAGGTAAGTGTCAATACTTTACCACTATCGATGAGGTTGGGGACGATCACTCTGTCATCGACCATCGCTTCGGCGATTAAAGGATCTCTTTTCCATTTATAGATCGTGTCGCCGTTTTGTATAAGCGTATCTTTCCCTTGCGCCTCAGCCGTCGAACGGATCATGGAACGCATATAAGATTGATATTTATCAGGTAGAGCCGCACCCGTTTGATTGACAACCGTTGCCGCTCCTATATTCGCCCCTTTCCGCATATAGATTTTCTTGCATGCTATGGAAATTAAAGCACCTGCTGAAGCTGCGTTATTATCGATAAATACATATACCGGTATGGGACTATATAAAATAGCCGTTCGCATAGAATCTGCAGATTCCAGTAATCCGCCGTATGTGTTCATATGCAATAAGATGGCATCGGCGTTCAATTGCTTGGCCTCTGATAATCCGTTATGGAGATAAATCCACGTGGTGTTATCGATCTCTTTTTTTATATCAATCGTATATATTAAGGACTTCTCTTTAGCCTCCGATTGAAGAGAGATTGCAAGTATTAATATTATAGCTGTTAATATTGTTAATAAACGTTTCATCTTGTTTGTATTATATTCGTTTTTAATATTTGGTTGAAAATTGTAACTGGCTTGTTGTAAATGTTGATTTTTGTAACTTGTGCAACTTATAAATAATACTCATTTTCAGTAAGATTTACAACAAAAATATTAAGTTACGATTTTTAATATTAATATTTATCAAAGAACTGTATATCTCCATTTTTAATTTATATATTTGTTGCATCCTTCAATGTTTGAGGGATAATACTTATACAGTATTAAACTTTATTTAACTAGTAACAATATGAATGCGTTGCAATTTCAGAAAAAATTATTGAGCATGCAAGAAAACATGATGAATTTTGCGCTTATGCTTACAGCGAATAGGGATGATGCCCAAGATCTGATGCAGGACACAACGCTGAAGGTTTTAGACAATCAAGAAAAATTTGTAGACAATATCAATTTTAAGGGCTGGGTCTTGACTGTGATGCGTAACATTTTCATTAACAATTATCACAAGATCGTTCGCACGCAAACTGTCGTAGATCAAGGTGTCGACTTATATAACTTGGATATCGTGAACGATTCAGGTTTTGACTCTCCGGATGGCGCTTATCAA
The DNA here is from genome assembly GCF_003635425.1 of Parabacteroides sp. AF27-14. Classification (NCBI taxonomy): domain Bacteria; kingdom Pseudomonadati; phylum Bacteroidota; class Bacteroidia; order Bacteroidales; family Tannerellaceae; genus Parabacteroides; species Parabacteroides sp. AF27-14. The sequence goes on along the minus strand of NZ_QTLZ01000019.1, from coordinate 23,664 downwards.
ATTCAAGAGATCACGAAAGCGATCAACGGTTTGAACAATGAGTTGAAGGTTCCATTCTCTATGTTTTTGAGTGGCTATAAATACAATGAGATCGCTGATAAACTGGATGTTCCTCTGGGGACGGTTAAGAGCCGTATATTTTTCGCTCGACAAGAATTACAAAAAGTTTTAAAAGATTTTCGTCAAGGATAAAATTTACTTTATATAAAAGAAGCCGTCTTTAACAAAAGACGGCTTTCTTTTTATTCGGCCGGTTGGTATAAATATCTCTTGATGCTTCTTTTGGGTGTTTTCTCGAATTCTTCTTGATACAGCTTGAAACAGGTGATTTTACTGTAATTCGGCATCTCCTCGTTTACTTGGTCAATGTTGGTCTGCATCAACTTCTCGATTTCGGAATGTTGTATACCTGCCTTATCTACTTGCTCCCAATCGGGATAGATGAGGGCGACTAGTTTACCTCCTTGGGAGATGATGAGCGATTCCGCTACATATAGCATATTATTCAAGCGATCCTCGATCTCTTCCGGATAGATATTTTGTCCGCTGGGGCCTAGAATCATGGTTTTACTACGGCCGCGGATATATAAAAATCCATCTTTATCGAGGGTTCCCAGATCGCCGGTACGCATCCATCCGTCAGGCATCATAACGGCTTTCGTAGCCTCCGGATTCTTGTAATAACCGAGCATCACGTTCATACCCTTCACCAATATTTCTCCCACCTTGTTTTCCGGGTCCTCTGAATCGATGCGGACTTCCATACGGTCGACGATACGTCCTACGGAACCGGGCTTAAACTCATCCCATTGCGCATAGGAGACTAGCGGGCCACATTCGGTCATCCCGTAGCCTACGGTATAGCGGAAATGGATGGAATGAAGGAACGTCTCCACTTCTTTATTGATAGCGGCTCCTCCGATAACGATCTCCCCGAAGTTCCCTCCGAAAGACGCCGTTAACTTGGCGGAAATGGTATCCAGTACTTTCTGGTCTATATAGGGGACTTTCAAGAGCAATTTAATCAAAGGCTTCTCCAGTTCGGGGAATACCTTGTTTTTGATGATTTTCTCGATAATCAGAGGTACGGCTAGGATCAGCGCCGGCTTGATTGTCGTAAAAGCTTCCGCTATGATTTTCGGGCTGGGGGTACGTGTGAGGAAGTGTACATGGCAGCCTTTATTCACGGAATTCAATACCTCGAATGCCAATCCGTACATATGGGCCATCGGAAGCATACATACGATATTATCTCCCGGATGGATGAACGGTAAATTGTCGTAAGCGAATTGCGTATTACTCCATAAGCTCCGATAGGGGATCATAACCCCTTTCGAGAAACTGGTGGTTCCGGAAGTATAATTAAGTACCGCTAATTCTTCCGGCTTTTCCACGTGATACCGAACATCGTTCGACGTGAATGAACGAGGATACTTTTTACCGAAATATTCATTGATCCGGTCTCTTACTACCCGGACTTCTTTGCTTTTACTGTGAATGATCGAGAAGTTATCCAGCATCATGAACAGTTTCACGTCGGGCATCATGCGTTCATTCATATTCTCCCAGTTGCTGGAAGCGGCAAGGACTGCCTTTGCCTCGGAATGATTTACGATATGATGTATATTATCCGGTTTGAATTCATGTAGGATAGGCACGGCTACGGCTCCATAAGCCAAGATCCCGAAGAAACAGATCGCCCAGTTGGAGGAGTTCCGTCCAACTAAAGCCACCTTATCCCCCTTTTTAATGCCGGCATGCTCTAGGATAATATGAAATTTCTCGATTCGACGAGCTACATCTTTATAATGGAAGGTATGTCCATTATAATCGGAGAACGCCGGGAGATCCCAATGCTCCTTGATGCTATTCTCTATGAGTCCTAAAAAACGATTCTCCATACTAATTTATTTATCAAATAACCATATGACAGGGTGGAAAGTTGTCAAAAGCCAAAGATAGTGCCTTTTCTGTAAATTATGAGTTTCAGTCTGCCGGAAACTGAAATATTCTTTACCTTTGTCTCTCCAAATAGAAGAATATGGTAGCACCTCTGGTAAAACGGATATGGATCTGGTGCAGGAATCTGTTGATCTTCCTGTTTGTATCCAGTATATTGGCGGTAGTGGTATATAAATTTGTACCCGTATATTATACGCCATTGATGTTTATTCGTATGTATGAGCAGCATCAGGATGGGAAGAAAATGAAACTCGATCATACGTGGGTTCCTATATCCAAGATCGCCCAGCCTTTGGTTCAAGCGGTCATAGCGTCGGAGGATAACCTGTTCATGGAGCATAATGGCTTTGATGTGGAACAAATCCAGAAGGCACGGGCCGAGGCCGAGAAAGGTAAAAGGGTAAGAGGTGCCAGCACGATTTCCCAGCAGACCGCTAAGAATGTATTTCTTTGGCCGGGGAAAAGTTATTTACGGAAAGGTATCGAGGTCTATTTTACCTTCTTGATCGAATGGATATGGGGAAAGGAACGTATTATGGAAGTCTATCTGAACTCGATAGAGATGGGGGAGGGCATCTATGGTGCGGAGGCGGTAGCGGAGGCTCATTTCGGTAAGCATGCCTACCAATTGACCAAAAGCGAGGCAGCCCTAATAGCGGCCACACTTCCAAATCCCCGGAAGTTTAATTCCGCTAAACCGTCACCTTATATGCTGAAACGACAAGCGAAAATAATTTCCTTAATGGGAAAACTGATAAAAGTAGAAATGGGATATGGTGCCGGGCAAGTTGATCCCGGTACCGGAAAGGTTAAAAAAAGAAAGAAATGGAGAGCTTCCGTTATCATGACTTGGGACGAATCGCTTATGCCGATGCGTTAGAATATCAGACAGCTGCTTTCGAGGTCTTATTGGATGCGAAGGCAACGGGAAAGAAAGAGGATAATCAATTATTCTTTTGTGAGCATTTACCGGTCTTGACGATCGGTAAAAGTGGCAAGGACTCTAATTTGCTTATCCCCGAGGAAACTTTACGGGAACGAGAGGTCTCGTTTTACCATATAAACAGAGGGGGGGATATAACGTATCACGGGCCGGGACAGATTACCGGTTATCCGGTATTTGATCTGGAATATTGGAATCTGGGATTGAAACAATACATCCATATGCTGGAAGAGACGATCATCCGTTTCCTATCGCTTTACGACTTGAAAGGGGAACGTTTGGAAGGGGCGACGGGTGTATGGCTAGACCCTGAAGTACCGGGGCGTGCCCGTAAGATCTGTGCGATTGGTGTGAAAAGCAGCCGGTTCGTTACGATGCATGGCTTTGCTTTGAATATAAATACGGATCTGAGTTACTTTTCATTGATCAACCCTTGTGGCTTTACGGATAAAGGCGTTACCTCCTTGGCTATGGAGTTGGGGGCACCCCAAGACTTTGAGTTGGCAAAAAGTCAATTGAGATCGATTTTCATGGAAATCTTCGCTTGATATGGCAGTCATTCATTTCGCTCCTTTGCAAGGATATACGGATTCGGTTTATAGAGAGGCGCATACCCGAGTATTCGGGGGCGTAGATACCTATTATACTCCTTTCGTAAGGATAGAGAAAGGTGGTTTCCGGAATAAGGACTTGAAGGATATCGCTTGCGATAGAAATAGGCAGGTACATGTCGTGCCGCAATTGATCGCTTCCACACCAGACGAGTTTCGGCCGATCGTGCGTTTATTCCAAGAGAATGGATACAAGGAAGCGGATATTAATTTAGGATGCCCTTTCCCTATGCAGGTCCGTGCGCATAGAGGCTCGGGACTTTTGCGGTACAAGGAAGAGGCCGAGTCTTTATTACGTACGATTGAGGAGTTCCCGGATATTTCTTTTTCGGTGAAAATGCGTTTGGGGTGGGAGTGTACGGATGAGTCATTCGTGCTTCTTTCCTTATTAAATAAGTTACCTTTGAAGCATATAACCTTGCATCCCCGGTTAGGGATACAGCAATATAAAGGAGCTATCGATTGGGATGGATTCTCTCGTTTTTATGATGAATGTGAATTTCCCTTATATTATAATGGAGATTTAGTGGGGCTGGAAGATATCCGAGGAATAAAGGAGCGTTTTCCGGGGCTTGCCGGGATCATGCTGGGACGAGGGTTATTGGCCTCTCCTTGGCTGGCCACTGAGTTTGTGTCCGGACAGGTCTTGACCGTGAATGAGAGGCGGGATAAACTAGTCATGTTCCATGAGTCGTTGATGGATGAATATGCTGCCCGGTTGGAAGGTGGCGAGCATCAGGTATTATCTAAAATGAAGACAATCTGGGATTATCTTTTGCCGGAGGCCGATAAAAGGCTTCGCAAGAAAGTATTGAAAAGTACTTCCCTTACTTCTTATCAGTCGGCAGTGAAAGATTTGTTGAGTCTTTGACTACGGGAGGGACATTCGTAGAGTCTTTGGGGATCAAGGGTAAAAGAGGCCTCTTTCTTCTCCTGAAAATCTCAGAGAAGTTCGTGAAGTCTTTCCGGTACATGATACCTACACCTTGTATGGTTAATGCTTGCTTCAGGCCGAAATACATATCTCTGGCATGGTTATAAGCCTTTAGCCGGATCTCACCGGAGGGGGTCAACTTATATTCTAGGTCGAACTCTCCGATAAAAGTGTTATTTTTGCCTGTAGTGACCGTATTTCTCATACCGAAATTACCATTGATCAATAAGCGGTTGTTTAGCAACTGGCTGGATAATATCATCTCATATTCCGTGTCTTCCTTGAAACCGTCCTGTCCCGCTCGTATGTTTGTCCCTATTTGTACTTTATCCGTGAAACTACCTAATAGATTGGATAATTGCGCTGAGATAGCGGATGAAGCCACGGCGTTTAACTCGCTAGACTTATAACTCGTTTGGGCATATTCTGGTGTGTAGAATTTATTTAACACCAGCAAATAAACAATTTGCCGAGTCATCATATCCTCTGTGTCTATAAACGCTTTGACTTGACGCTCTAACTCCTCGTTAGAGTTCGGAAATTCTAAGTCGAAGGAAATAGACGGGCTGCGCAATGCGCCTTCAAGGTTTAAGACGCAATTGACGGGTATGTTTGTTCGAGAACTTTCTAGTAAGAGACTCTGATCCAAGTCTCCGATATTTGCGGTCAGATTGTAGATCGCATTGATATCCATATGGGCATTAAAGGGATCGCCACGGAAATTGATCGTGCTACCGTCTCTGATCTTAAAGTCTTTATGGATGATTTGCTGTAAGCTGAAATTATAGTTTCCTTGTACGATATTCACGTCGCCATACATACGAAGATCACTTCTTGTTCCATATTGTATTTGTAAACTTCCACTGGCGTTTCCTTTGATACGGTCTCCCGCTATCGGGTCCATGATTAGCTCTATATCGGCATCGGGTGTGATATCAAGGAGGAAGTTCATTCGTAGCTCGGCTCCCTCGTCTGTCTCGTGTACGATATTCAATGGGTGTGTGGACGTGGAATCTACGTTAGCGGCCAACTTGCTTTTATCGACGAACGTGATAAAATCATAGTCCGTAGCCGAGTTATTATTCATGAAGTCCAGATAAATAGCGGTCTTAGGTTCGCTTTTCATGTTAATATCAAAGTCTATCAACTTACCGTTGCCCTTGATTTGCGCCGTTCCGCTGGCGAATACCGTTCCATAGATCAGCGGATTCTTTTTCTGGTTGGCGTTATACATCAACATCTTATTACCCTGCACGTTTACGAGGAAGCTATAATCCCGGAAATGCAGATGATTGAACTTAAGGCTGACTTTTCCGGAGTTGCCGAATTGATCCTTGACCGTGATATTCCGTAAATTGACGGACGTAGAGTCAAGGTGGACGGAATCGGAGAAGGTATAATACGTATCCAAGAAATCAACGCCTACCCCTCCATCCATGACATAGGCATCTCCCTCGACATTCAGCTCCTTAAAGGGGCCGTGCAAATGTATACTTCCGAATCCCCGGCCTTGCAAGTTCTTTATGACCGTATCGACAAAGGGTTGCAAGAAGGCCAGATTGATATCATTGGCATCGAAATACAAGGATAGCCCCGCATTGGGCCCGACTGGAAATACATAACCGTTCACATCCGTCCAAGTGCTGTCGTTCTTGTAGATGCTTCCCAGCATAAGGATACCTTTCTGTGCGTCGTCCCATTCGCTGAAGAGATTGAGGCGACCCAAGGGGGTTTGGTTGAATGAGAAATTCTTTACTTCCAGATCCGTATTTAGCATGCGGCTATTGAATAAGTCGTTCACATAGAACTTACCGGTCGCCTCACCCCCGAATTGCAAGACTGGGATATTCAATACGTCGAAGACATAACTCAGCTCTATTTGCTTCAAGTCTACCAATAAAGTATCTGCCGGATCTTTCGAGATCGTCCCTTCCATCGATAAATACTGGGTCTCATGATCTACCCGGAAATGCTCAATACCGATCTTGCCCTCACGAATCGTTATATTCGCCGGATTGATGGTCCAGAGCGTGTCTTTAATAATGAGGGGGCTTTTATTCAACGTGACTTCCGTACGTAACTTGGCCGGCCCTTTCTCGCTTTCCTCTTCGACAAAAAGGGTAGAGGCGGAGATGTCGGCCTTAAATAACCGCTCTTTATTATTCGCCCAGCCAATCAGGGTGTTCACCAGATTATCTTTAGCGTCTGCTTTGATATCAAGGTAGTTACGCAGTCCCTTGTCGTTATAATTAATCGTTTTTAATTGGAGGTTTACCTTATCGTTCGGATTGTCGCAGACCAAGTAACCGGATTCGAACATGGATTTCCCGAGATTGAACTTCGGAAGCCACGCCTCGATACGGAACTTATTATAAATATTATTATAATGTCCCGTGATCCGTCCGGGTTGCACCATCGTGAACGGTAGTTTCAATGTCGTAGAAAGCGCTTCCGTATTCTCGATCGTTAATAGGAGGGCGAAGTTATTCTCCTTCACGATTTGTTTTTTCTGGGTCGTGTTGATCAAGGCTGGCACATATCCCTTGAACGTATTCATAAGGCTGGGGATTAGCGTGTTGAATGAGTAAGACCCGGTGACCTCTCCATTCAAGATATCGGACGTTATGGTTAATTGCCGGTCGAGACTATGCCCCGAGGCAACTACTTCGAATTTCTTAAGGAAGAAGCTGCTGGGAGTGGTCTCGAAAGAAAGACTGTCCAACGTGATGCTACCTTCCAGATTATCGATATTATCTCCGGTGAAATCCGCGTTTAAAGCCAAGGAGATATTCGGCGCCTCATATTTGTCCGTCAGGTTCAATCGGTCCGGCCGGAAATGATCGAGGCGGGCGGTGAAATTAAACAAGGAGTTTTGCCCTTGGTGCTGGAAGATACCTTGGGCGTATAACTCGCCATTGGGATCGTTTACATGGATAGTCCCATCGAAACTACTCTTCTTGAAATTACCGGAAAGATTTATATCCTTGTATTTATAAGCTTTATAATCGAACTCCTTGACTTGTGCTTGGATATTTCCGGAGAAATTTCCGCCAACAGGTCTACGGGTATCGATATTGATGTCGAAGCGAGCCTCCCCGAAAGGATTATTCTCGCCAAATAACTCATGGAGCTGCAAGTTGCTGGAGGCGATGCGTCCCCGTAGGTAAGCGGCTATATTCTTATCCTTGTTGCTACCAAATATCAAGTCTGTCTGTATGGAGCCGATGGAAGACGATAATTTTCCGAAAGCGACTAGGTTATCAAAAAAGCCTGATATCTCGCCCGTGAAATTGATCGTCCCCAATTTGACGACCGGGGCCGGGAGACTCTTCGGACGCTCATTGAAGTTATTGGCCAAACTGGAGATGCCGTCTGTCGTGATATACATCTTATTCACCTTCCCTAAAAGATACGTTTCCTCGGGATGGGTGATGTTCTTTAATTCCATCTGGCCGATAAACAGCATCTTATCGCTATATTTCAAGGTGAGGCGCTTCAAGTTGAAATTATTGATGTAGCCGTTTGCCTCGGCCGATAACTCGATCGTGTCGGCGAAGTTCTTGAACGCCGGGACGAAAGGGGATAAGTCCTTCAGGCAGATTTGCGAAGGTGTTATATTCAAATCGATCGGAGCGTTGTTCAAGAGAGCGGGAAGGCTATCGATCTCGCTTAAATCGATCCGGGCACGCCCGATCTTCAAGTCTGTCTGCGGCAAGCGTACCTCGAAGTCCTGCACGAAAGCGCTATCCCGGTTCCCGACCACGTTCAGCGATAACTTATTCAAGGAGAAACCGGACGCCTCATCGAAACTCATCTTCTTGATATGGGCGTTCACGCTGTCCTTGTTAAAAGCCTTGAGGGATATCTTGGCACTCAGGTTCTTGATATCGATATGCTTGGCGTTGAACTTTCCCGGGGTCTCTTTCTCGCTATCCACGTTATAGCTGAAATTACCTCTTCGGATCATGATGGAGTTGAAACGGAGATCGATATTCTTCTCTTTCTTTATCGAATCCTTACTGGCGAAAGCGTCGATCACGAATTGTAGGTTCAAAGGGCTTTGGGGCGTGTGTTTCCGTAGATTGAAGGAGAAACCGAACAAGCGTACCGTCGTGAAGACAAACTTCCCTTCCAGTAACGGCATGATCTCGAATCCCGCCGCCACATGATTCGCCTCGAACATGACTTTCCCGTCTTGGTCTTCCAGATAAAGCCCTTCCAGTACCAGACGATTGAACCATTCGATATCCACGTTACCGATCTTTACGGGCACACCGAGGTGGCCGGATAACTGGGTTGTGGCTACTTCTGATACTTTGTTTTGAATATAAGGAATTCTCAGTAAGATGCCCGGCAACGCATAGAATATCCAGAATAATGTAAGCAGGGTAATGATTATGTATTTAAGTCCTCTGATATCTTTTCTATTTATTTAGCGCAAATCTACAACAATATCGCGATAGATTTCGTTAATTCGCGGAAAAAAGAATGAAGATATGAGTATAACGATATTAGGAATCGAGTCTTCTTGCGATGACACTTCCTCTTCGGTGATCCGTGACGGCGTGATGCTGTCCAACGTAATAGCCAGTCAAGCCGTTCATGAGGCCTATGGCGGGGTTGTCCCCGAGTTGGCTTCCCGTGCCCATCAGCAGAATATTATTCCGGTAGTAGCCGAGGCCATCAAGCGTGCCGGCATCGATAAGTCCGAGTTGAGTGCCGTGGCGTTTACTCGTGGGCCGGGTTTGATGGGTTCTTTATTGGTCGGGACCTCGTTCGCCAAGGGGTTGGCCGCTTCCTTGGATATCCCGATGATCGAGGTCAATCACTTACAGGCTCACGTGTTGGCTCATTTTATCAAGGAGACTCCGGACGATGACCATGCTCCCTCGTTTCCTTTCCTTTGCTTGTTGGTTTCGGGCGGTAACTCGCAAATCATAAAGGTGAACGCTTATAATGATATGGAGGTGATCGGCCAGACGATCGACGACGCAGCGGGAGAGGCTTTCGACAAATGCGCCAAGGTGATGGGACTGGGTTATCCCGGTGGCCCAGTCGTGAATCGTTTGGCGAACGAGGGCAATCCGAATGCCTTTACGTTCAGTAAGCCGCATATCCCCGGATATGACTATAGCTTCAGTGGCCTGAAGACCTCCTTTTTATATACCTTGCGTGATCATTTGAAAGATGATCCGGATTTTATCGAGAAGAACAAGCGAGACCTATGCGCTTCCTTGCAAGCTACGGTAATCGATATCTTGATGAGTAAATTGCGTAAGGCGGCGAAGGATTTGCATATAAAGGAAGTAGCCGTCGCCGGAGGTGTATCGGCCAATTCCGGTTTGCGTGAGGCATTCTTGGATCACGCCAAACGTTATGGCTGGAAAGTGCATATCCCGAAGTTCTCGTTCACCACGGATAACGCCGCTATGGTAGCTATCACGGGATATTATAAGTATATGGATAAGGAGTTCTGTCCGATGGATGCCGCTCCTTTTTCTAGGGTTGTCTTATAGGAAAATAGTTTTACTATAGAGAAACAAAAGTTTCTTCTAGGGAAAACAAAAGTTTCTTCCTAATGAAACTATTGTTTTCCCATAATGAAACTCCTAGTATCATTATAACAATGGAAGTAGATGATTTACCAATAGAGTTAGAAGTAGCGGACGCACTCAAATCAGGACACCTGATGATGGGTACGGCAGAGAGTTGTACAGGCGGAAAGATCGCCAGCATGATAACCTCCATGGCGGGCAGCTCGGAATACTTCACCGGGGGCGTGGTAGCCTATTGCAACGAGGTGAAGCATCATGTGCTCGGTGTCTCCGAGGCGGACTTGAACACTTTCGGGGCCGTAAGCCAGCCGGTCGTGGAGCAGATGGCCCGTGGAACTATGCGGGTATTGGGATGTGATTGTGCCGTCGCTACCTCCGGGATCGCCGGGCCGGGAGGCGGGACTCCCTCGAAACCGGTAGGAACGGTCTGGATCGCCGCCGCTTATGAGGAAAGGATTCTCTCCGAGTGCTATCATTTCGGGGAGAATCCTCGTATGGAGAACATTCGCTTGTCGGCAGAGGCGGCGTTGCGTATGTTGCTCGGATTGATTCGTGAGTAAAGGGACTATCGCTTAATGGGCGATCTCGTCCACGATTTGTTTATAGCCTTCCTCGTTCGGGTGTAATCCGTCTGAGAATAAGGATTCGTTTATCTTGCCGTCTTCCTGAAGCAACTTCGTACCCGGGTTCTTGAACGTGTACCATCCGGTCTCGACCATTTGACGGATGCGGAGATTGAGATTCCTTACCCGTTCTTCTTGGTTGCGGCGGGGCAAGATGCCGATTACCTTGATCTTGGCCTCCGGCTGCCGTTGCTTGATGGCGGAAAGCAAGAAACGAATGCCTTCCACGATCTCGTTGTCATTGTTGATTCCGATGTTATTCGTGCCGATCATCAATACTACTTCCTCAGCCTTGTATCCATCCAATTCACCATGATAGACTCTCCAAAGTACGTTCTCGATACGGTCGAAACCATATCCGAGATTGTGGAATCCAGCCGGACGCATGATTTTCTCCCATGTTTCCATACCTCGCACGGACGGTCCTTTGGGCTCTCCTCCCCAGAAATGCGTGATGGAATTACCTAGGATCACCCGTCGAGGCGGGTTGCTTTGATTCAGCGAGAGAATATCCCGGTGACGTTTTTGCCATTCGTAATTATTGGGTTCCCGGCGCTGGGTGACAGGCTGTGTAGTGGAGAGATTACCTTCGGGGATGCGTAATATTTCCCGTACTTTCCGCTCTACGGCGTTCGCCTGTGTTTCCATGCCCCAGTCGGAAGGATGGACGTAATCTACCCAAGCGTCCGGGTGCGGTCCCAACTCTTCTCGTGTAAGGTAGTAGATATCTTTTATCCCTTGTGCCTGCAATTCCTCGAATGCTTTTTTAGCTCCTTCGTTCATGCGTGTATAATCTTGTAACTTCGTATCGTCAGCGAGTGCGTTGCTATATCCGGCATGCTCCACTAATAAGATCGGAGAGGAGTGGGTGGCACGTATTTGCTTGACTGCGTCCGATACGAGTTGCGTGATCTCATCTTTGCTCTTTGGCGTGAGGTTGGGCAGGCAGTCAAGGATATAAAGGCGTGCGTCTATCTCACAAATAAAATCCAATACCTCTTTCTCTAAACGTCCGTTACCGGAGAAGCCTAGGTTGATAAGCGGATATCCCAGAGAACGCTGCAAGATCGTGCCCCAAGTCATGCCCGGGCGAGAGGCGCATGCGCCTTGGGCGATCGAGGTTCCGTATAAAAGAATCGGTTTCTCGGGCGATACGGGGATAAACGTAAGCTCATCGTTTTCGGGCACGCCGATTTCCAACCACTTTATCGTATTATAAGGAGGCAGGTAGAGGCGGAACTCATAGCCCCTGTCATGATACATATCTTTGCCTATGTTCGTATAATGATATTGAAGCGTATCTCCGGAAGGATAACCGCCGAAATAAAATCTCCATTGGCCATCGCTATCGATACTATATAGATCTACACCGGATACGCCTGTCGTGGGCATATGTGGCATATTCAGCGGTCCACTTACTTGATAGCGTACTTTTAGTTCAGGGGCGTTGCTGAAAAAATGAATCGCCAACCCGGCGGAGTTGCGCGATAAATCCCAGACGGGTTTACGTACCTTGCCTTCGGCTCTTTGGGGAAGCCGAACGTAACGGTCTCCGATCTCTTCGGTCCATCCTTGGTTTTGTATGACAGGGAATCCACATTCGAGCGGGTTGAGCCATTTCCATTGTGCGTGAGCGGAGAGAACCGTGAAACATACGAGCGTTAAGAGGATTTTGTGAAGTCTCATCATTTCGGTATTATTTGTTTTTTGTTATGAATATGACAAAGATAATATATATTTGTATTCATAAACAAACTTAAATCAATAAACCATGAGTAAAAACATTCTATTTGCTTTTCTCTTTTTAATGGGCGCTATCCCGTCGATCGCCCAGAAGAATTACCAAGTCCAGTCTCCGAACCGGGATATAAAGGTGGAGGTTACGGTAGCCGATAAAGTCACTTTCGCTATCGTACAGGATCATTCGGAGGTGATGAATTCTACCGTATCTATGACTTTACAAGGAGGTGAGGTACTTGGTGCTAACCCGAAAGTCTTGAAAGTGACGAAGACCTCGGTAGACAAGGAAATACCCTCTCCGTTCTATAAGAAGGACGTAGTAAAGGATATCTATAATGAGATGCAAATCTCGTTCCGGGGAAACTACGGGCTGGTTTTTAGGGTGTATAACGATGGAGTCGCTTACCGTTTCACGACGAAAAGAAAGGAACCGATCGTTATCGCCGACGAGGAGGCCGTCTATAACTTCCCCTCGGATTATAAGACATTCACCGCTTACGTGAATAGTACGAAGCCGACGTTCGAGGAGCAATTCTTCAACTCCTTCGAGCAGCCCTACGTAAACGAGACGATCTCTAGCCTAAATGATAAACGCCTGAAGATCCTGCCTCTTTTGGTGGATCTGGGAGACGGTCGCAAGGTCTGTATCACGGAAGCCGATCTAGAGGATTTTCCCGGGATGTTCTTGAATAACGAGACGGGAAAAACTTCCTTGAAAGCGGTTCATGCGCCTTATCCGAAAGTGAAGGAGCAAGGCGGCCATAATCAGTTACAGATGTTGGTGAAAGAGCGTGAGAACTATATCGCCAAAACATCCGGAACCCGTTCTTTCCCTTGGCGTGCGTTTATAATCTCCCGGAATGATAAGGAGTTGGCCGATTGCGATATGGTCTACCGCCTGGCTTCTCCCTCCCGGGTAAACGATATCTCTTGGATCAAGCCGGGTAAGGTGGCTTGGGATTGGTGGAACGACTGGAATCTATACGGTGTGGATTTCCGTGCCGGAATCAATAATCCCACCTATAAATATTATATCGACTTCGCCGCCGAGCATGGCATCGAGTACGTAATCTTGGATGAGGGCTGGGCCGTGAACCTGCAAGCGGACATGATGCAAGTAATACCGGAGATCGATCTTCAAGAATTGGTGGATTACGGTAAGTTCAAGAATGTCGGAATTATCCTTTGGGCGGGTTATTGGGCTTTCGCCCGTGATATGGAGAATGTCGTGAAGCATTATTCGGATATGGGCGTGAAAGGCTTCAAGGTGGATTTCTTGGATCGTGACGATCAGGAAATGGTGAACTTTGTTTATGAGGCCTCCGAGGTATGCGCGAAATATAAGATGCTTGTGGATTTCCATGGTGTATTCAAGCCGACAGGTCTTCAACGGACCTATCCGAACGTATTGAACTATGAGGGTGTGAATGGCTTGGAGCAACTGAAATGGTCTCCCGAGTCTTACGATATGGTGACGTACGATGTCACGATCCCATTCATCCGTATGATCGCCGGCCCGATGGATTATACGCAAGGCGCTATGCGTAACGCCGTTAAAGGTAATTATCGCCCGGTAAACTCGGAGCCGATGAGCCAAGGAACCCGTTGCCGCCAGTTGGCTACTTACGTGATCTTCGAGTCTCCTTTCAATATGTTGTGCGATGCCCCGTCTAATTACAGGAGGGAAAAGGAATGTACGGAGTTTATCTCTAACATTCCCACTATCTGGGATGAGACGGTCTCATTAGATGGAAAGGTCTCCGAGTATGTAGCGATCGCCCGCCGTCATGGTAATGATTGGTATATCGGGGCATTGACCAACTGGACGCCGAGGGAGCTGGATTTAGACCTGTCTTTCTTGGGCGAAGGTGATTATACTTTGGAATTATTCAAGGATGGCATAAATGCCGATCGTGCTGCCCGTGATTATAAGAAAGAGGTAATCCCAGTCCCGACAGATCGCAAATTAAAGATCCGTATGGCTCCCGGTGGAGGCTATGCGGCTCGTATCCAGAAGCGATAATTCTTTTTCGTCTAAAGCGACCCTGCCACTCGTCGAATAAACGCTTGCGTTCATAGGCGCAGGCGTTAGATTCGCTTACTTTTATAAAAAACGTATTATGAAACTCACGAGGCAAGATTATATATTGGCGGGAGGACAGGCTTTATTGTGGATCACCTTATGGCTGATTCCTCCTGCGATCGATTTTTTCATACGCTTTAATCCGAGTTCGGCTTTCGAGGTGTGGAAGATTAATACGGGGTTCATTACTCCGTTGGCTATTGTTTTCACCGCTAATTTCTATGTATTGGTTCCCTATTTGCTTTATCGGGATCGGAAGATGCTCTTTGGGTTGATGAATTTGCTATTGATCACGGGGGCTAACCTATGGATATTTTCTCCTAAGGCGGATTTCCCGGACGAATGGCGTTCGGGAATGTATATGGTCGCTTTCGGAGCGTTCTTCTTACATTTGCTAGTGGTTGGATGTGCCGTGGGATTCCGTTATATCGTACGCTGGGGCGATATGCAGATGCGTTTGAAAGAGGAACGGCAGAAAAACGCCGAGGCGGAACTGGCTTGGCTGAAGAACCAGTTGAATCCGCATTTTCTCTTTAATACCTTGAATAATATATCCAGCTTGGTCCAGATAGACCAAGATACGGCGCAAGAAAGTATCGGGCAATTGAGCGATTTGCTGCGGTATACGCTCTATGAGTCGAACCATGAGCTGGTACCGGTGGAAGGCGAGATCGAGTTCATGAATAATTACATCGAGCTGATGAGGTTGCGCTGCAATGAACTGGCTACCGTGGAAGTGGATTTGCAAGTTCCGCCTAAACCGATGAGGATCGTACCGCTTTTGTTCATCTCTTTAATAGAGAACGCATTCAAGCATGGCGTGAATAGCCGTAAGTCGTCGTTCGTACGTATTCGTTTCAAGGCGGAAGGAGATGACCTTGTTTTTACCTGCGAGAATAGCGACCATCCGAAACCGGATGTGAACCGTAGCGGATCGGGGATCGGGTTGGAAAACCTGAGGCGTAGGCTGGATCTGGCTTATCCCGGTCGTTACCGATATGATCAGGAGCTCCGGGAAAATAGTTACTTTGTTCAAATAACACTTCGAGACTGCTTATGAAAACACTGACTTGCATGATCGTAGACGATGAGCCCTTGGCGGTGAAGATGCTGGAGGACTTCGTAAGCCGTACGCCTTATCTGAGGCTAGCGGCTTCCTTCAATGATCCGGTACTGGCACTCTCCACGTTGCGTGAGTCTTCGGTGGACGTGCTTTTCTTGGATATTCAGATGCCGGATCTGGACGGGCTGAACCTCTCCCGCATGGTGCCCCCCGGTACGAGGGTGATCTTCACGACCGCCTTTAAGGAGTATGCCTTTGATAGCTATGAGGTGAATGCCCTCGATTTCCTGCTGAAGCCCATCCGATACCATAAGTTTCTCGGAGCTGCGGAGAAGGCCCGCCAATGGTTTGAGATGAGTAGCGTGAAGGAGGAGAGAGGCAGCCTTTTCGTGCGGGTGGATAGCCAGTTGCGGCAGGTGGAAATCTCCCGGATATTATACGTGACGGGTTTGAAGGATTACGTGATGATCTATCTGGAAGGGGAGGCCCGTCCGCTTATCACCCACGTGACGATGAAGGCCATGGAAGAGATGCTGCCTTCCGGTCGCTTTATGCGGGTCCATCGTTCTTATATCGTGGCGTTGGATAAGATCCGCTCCGTCGACCGGAATAATTGCGTTTATATCGGGAAGGAGATTATCCACGTGACGGATGCCTACAAAGAGGCGTTCAACGCTTATCTGAAAGCTGCTCAACCTTCTTGAACTTGGATGCCCATTCAAAGCTCCTTGCGATGGGCATTCTAACGACCTTACAATGCCCATTGTAGGAACCTTATAATGGGCATTCTAAACTTTATGTGTATATTCGTGCCTTAATTAAGAGAAAACGATATGAAGAATAGCATTCCTTTAGGGTTTATCCGGATCTTTTTCCTGCTTATATGTCTGACCTCGTGCGGTAGCAAAAAACAACAAAAAGTAGCTTTGCCCGCCGATTTCAAGGGACCGAAGGAGTTGGCTCGCTTATATGGGGTACGTATCACACCGGAAGATAATATATTCTTGTACAACGAGGGGGCCCGTTGGTTGGGTGTACGTCATAAATTGGGAGGGAGCACGAAACGGGGCGTGGATTGCTCCGGTTTCGTATCGATCGTTTATCGGGAGGTATACGGAAAGCAGCTGGCTCGTTCCTCGGCGGATATGCTGAAGTATAATTGCAAGAAAGTGAGTCGTGCCAAATTGCAGGAAGGAGATCTGGTATTTTTCAAGACGGGCCGTGGCGGGAAGCGTGGCGTTCCGAATCACGTGGGGATTTACTTGAAAAATGGGCGCTTCATCCATACCAGTACTTCTAGCGGCGTGATGGTAAGTAGCCTTAGCGAACCTTATTATACAAGAACTTGGTTAACGGGTGGTCGGGTAAAATAAAATTACTAAATTCGCGTCTTAGAAAAACTATTAAACATAAATAGAATATGTTGACAATCAAATTAATCACTGAAAACACGGATGCCGTAATCCGTGGACTGGAAAAGAAACATTTTAAGGGTGCGAAAGAAAGCATCGATAAAGTGTTGGAATTGAATGATAAAAGACGTATCGCACAAAATCAATTAGATAAGAACCTAGCGGAGGTAAACGCAACCTCGAAGTCGATCGGACAATTAATGAAAGAGGGCAAGAAGGAAGAGGCGGAGGCCGCTAAGAAACATGTTTCCGAGATCAAGGAGGTGAGCAAGGCTTTGCAGGTTGAGATGGATCAGGCTGCCGAGGAGCTGCAGAACTTACTTTATACGATCCCGAACGTACCTTACGATGAGGTGCCCGAGGGTACCTCCGCCGAGGACAATGTGGTAGAGAAAATGGGAGGTATGGAAACGGAACTTCCGAAGAACGCTCTTCCGCACTGGGAATTGGCGAAGAAATATGATTTGATTGATTTCGATCTGGGTGTTAAGATCACGGGAGCAGGTTTCCCGGTCTATAAAGGACAGGGCGCTCGTTTGCAACGTGCGTTGATCAACTTCTTCTTGGATGAGGCCCGTGACGCCGGTTACTTGGAGATCATGCCGCCTACGGTGGTGAACTCGGCTTCCGGTTATGGTACGGGGCAGCTTCCGGATAAGGAGGGACAGATGTATCATTGCGAGGTAGACGACCTATATTTGATCCCGACGGCGGAGGTGCCCGTGACAAATATTTACCGGGATGTCATTCTGGATGAGAAGCAGTTACCGATCAAGAATTGCGCTTATACACAATGCTTCCGTCGTGAGGCAGGTTCTTATGGCAAGGATGTACGCGGTTTGAATCGTTTGCACGAATTTTCTAAGGTGGAGTTGGTTCGGATCGATAAACCGGAGCACTCTAAGCAATCTCACCAAGAGATGTTGAATCATGTGGAGGGATTACTTCAGAAGTTGGAGTTGCCGTATCGCATCCTTCGTCTTTGTGGGGGTGATATGAGTTTCACGGCTGCCCTTTGCTTTGACTTCGAGGTGTATTCCGAGGCACAACAACGCTGGTTGGAAGTTAGCTCCGTGTCCAACTTCGATACGTATCAAGCCAACCGCTTGAAATGCCGCTATCGTGACGAGAATAAGAAAACGCAACTTTGCCATACCTTGAATGGTAGTGCCTTGGCTTTGCCTCGCATCGTAGCCGCCTTATTGGAAAACAACCAAACCCCCGAAGGTATCCGCATCCCGAAAGCGTTGATCCCTTACACTGGGTTTGATATGATTAAATAAGCATCAGATCATTTATATAAAATATCCCAGCATTGTCCTTATTGTGGATATGCTGGGATATTTTTTTTGAATGAATTAGATGAATAAGTTTACGTTCGCGTCTTCCGCACGTTCCAGATAGGTGGCTACGCCTCCTAGGACAACGTTATCCATCAGTTCTTCTTTTTTGACGCCCATTACGTCCATACTCATCGTGCAGGCGATCATCTCGATACCATTCTCTACGGCTTGTGCCATAAGGCTTTCCAAGCTGTCGATCCGTTTCTTCCTCATGATAAGGCGCATCATCCAACTGCCGGCTCCACCCATATTCATTTTAGATAGTTTCAGCTTTTCGCTATTTGCCGGAAGCATCCAGCCAAACATCTTGCCGAAGATATCTTTTGATACGGCAGGTTTTTCCCGTTTCTTAATCACGTTAAGTCCCCAGAAAGTAAAGAACATAGTCACCTTCTTTCCGGTGGAGGCAGCCCCGTTCGCTATGACGAATGAGGCCAACGCCTTATCGAGGTCATCGCTGAAAACGATCAATGTCTTGTTGTCGGCACTATTACCACCTGTCGCTATTTTGCATTCAGCTTTTTTTTTTCGTACCGTGGCGGCGATCGTGCCTCCCTTATTTTCCAGAGAGACTAACTCTGCCCCGGTTATCTTGCACCATGAAGAGACATCTTTTCCGAAAGCCTGATCTGTTGCGGTGATTTCCAATGACTCATCTTCCCGCAAGTTCTCATAGTTCTTTTTCAACTGCATGATCGGTCCCGGACACATTAATCCGCAAGCGTCTACCTTAATCGCCGTAGCTGCCGGAGTCGATTTGCAAGAGCTACTTTTACCAGATGCCTTATCAGAAACAGCTTCGGACGAACAAGGTGCGCAGGCCGGCTCATTCTTGATCTTTGCTGTCGCTACACTCCAAGTCTTGTAACCACCGGATAGGTTTCGGACATTCGTGAAGCCATTTTGAGTCAGGATGCGATAAGCCAAATAGCCCCTTAATCCAACGGCGCAAGTCACTACGATCAGTTTATCCTTGGGCAGTTCCGCCAAATGTTCTCTTAACTCATCAACCGGGATATTGATGAAGCCGGGGATTGTCCCTAAGCTGTACTCGTCACGGGTACGGACATCGATACGTACGGTATCTGGCGATAAGTTCTGGATCTCTCTCCACTGGATCGCTTTCGCTTTTCCCGTAAGCAGGTTCTCCACTACGAACCCGGCCATATTTACAGGATCTTTAGCGGCTGAATAAGGAGGAGCATACGCATGTTCCAACTCCGTCAGGTCATAGACCGTACCTTTCCGCTGGATCACTTGCGCTAACATCTCGATCCGTTTGTCTACGCCTCCGAAACCTACGACTTGCGCCCCTAACAGTCGTCCGTCTTCCGGTGCGAACAATATCTTGATCGATAAAGGCACGGCTCCCGGGTAATATCCCGCATGCGAGGCTCCATGCGTATAGGAGGATTGATAAGCGATTCCTTCCCGTTTCAACAGCTTAGCGTTAGCTCCCGCCGTGGCGACCGTCAAGTCGAATACCTTGGCGATAGAGGTTCCCATCGTCCCGTCATAAGTTTCCTTATTGCCGGATACGATATTATCGGCTACGATACGTCCTTGCTTATTCGCTGGACCCGCCAATGGGATCAAGGCTGGTTTGCCTGTCACGAGGTGGCGTACTTCCACGGCATCTCCCAACGCATAAATATCCGGGTTCGAGGTCTGCATATATTCATTGACAGTGATACCGCCGAGTGCTCCGATCGTAAGTCCCGCTTCTTTGGCCAATCGGGTTTCCGGACGGACACCGATACTCAATAAAACCATATCCGCCGGGATCTGCTTCCCACTTTTCAAATGAACGGTCACGCCTCCGGAAATCTCCTCGAAACGAGATACGCCATCTTCCAGCATCAAGCCTACCTGCTTGCCGATCAATTGCTGATGTACGATAGCGGCCATGGAATAGTCGAGGGGTGCCATCACTTGGTTAGCCATTTCCACGACGGTGACGTGGATACCCAGCTCATGCAAATTCTCCGCCATCTCCAAGCCGATGAAACCACCCCCTACAACAACGGCGGTACGGGGCTTTTCCGTGTTCACGTAATTCTTGATCGTGTCCGTATCCGGCACGTTACGTAACGTGAATATCTTTTTATTCTCGATTCCTTCGATGCGTGGACGCAAAGGCTCCGCACCGGGAGAGAGCACTAGTTTATCGTAAGTCTCCGTGTAGGTTTCTCCTGTGCCGAGTTTCTTTACCTCCACTTGCTTGGATTCGGGAAGGAGTCGGGTTGCTTCCTGCTCCGTACGGATATCGATGCGGAATCGATCCGTGAAGCCTTTCACGGTTTGTACGAATAATTTATTCCGGTCGTTGATCGTGTCTCCTATATAATAAGGTAATCCACAGTTTGCGTAAGAAACATATTTTCCACGTTCGAAAAGGATGATTTCCGCTTTCTCGTCCATTCTACGCAGCCGGGCTGCTACGGTAGCTCCACCGGCTACACCTCCAATAATCAAATACTTCATATCTATTTTTATTTAATTTGTATTATACATATTTGTTAGTAGACAATAATTAGTTAAAAAAGGGATTCATCCCTTTTGTATGTATTCTTTGAGTTGATTGAACAGGCTGTCCATGTTTAGCTCGGCCTGCATCATCTGTTGTATTTTCTCTTTCCCTTTTGGGGTGAGCGAGAAAAACATTTGCCGCTTATCCTCTTTATTGATGTTCCTGCGGATAAACCCCTTGTTCTCGACAGAGGTGATCACCTTTGAGACCCGGGAGTTTGAAAGACCGATATAATCGCAAATCATTCCCGCCGACTTTGCCTCATTATCCTTTAAGCAACAAAGCAACATGGCCTCGTTGATGGTGATAGCATGTACTTCCGAGAAATTTTTCTCGAACTGGTACAGTATCTTATAGATATCCTTTATGGCGCAAATTGGTTCCATATTTCTTTATAACTTGTTTGATGATGCAAAGATATAACTATTTTCCAATAAAAATACTTTCTAGTAGAAAATAATTAAGACTATTGTATATTACCCTATAGTAGAGACAGGGCGTGCCCCGTCTCTACTACTAGGTATTTCTTTTAATCTCTGTTGGAGAAATATTTCATGAATTGTGAACGCTCATACATCGCCGGGTTCGGGATATTGGCGTAATTCAATTTGCCTTGGAATTGGGAAAGGGATTGGTAATGTGCCTGATGCATCCACTCTTCCACGCAAGTCAATACTTGGGAGATGATTTCCGCTCCATGTGTATAGACAGCGCTACACATCTGTACGGCGGAAGCGCCGGCCAATAGACATTTAACGACATCTTCCCAATCATGCACACCGGTAGAGGAAGCGATACTGATTCCCGGGATCTTTCCGGATACGATAGCCGTCCAGCGAATCGTGTCACTCAAATCGGAATGATTGCTAAATACATTACCCGAAACGATCTGCATATTATTAATGTCGATATCCGGCTGGTAGAAACGGTTGAATAGCACGACACCATCAGCACCGTTTACTTTCAACAAATTAACCAGCGAAGGAATATTGCTGTAATTCTTTCCGATCTTCATGATAACCGGAATCGATACGGTCTCTTTTACCTTGCGGATGATACTGACATACGTATCCCGGATACTCTCGAAATCTTCGGTCAGTTCGGTTTCCATGAAGAACACGTTCAATTCCAAAGCGTCCGCTCCCGCTAACTCAATTTGGCGGGCAAAGTCGATCCAAGCGTCCGCCTTATAGCAATTGATGCTGGCGATAATGGGGATCGTACATAATTCCTTGCTCTTCTTGATCAGTTCCAGATAATCATTTACTTGATTCGCTTTTACATAACCACGGATATAATCCGCCGCTTCGGGGTAATCGGAGTCTTGCATCAAAGCCTCGCTCTGCATCTCGATCTGCTCTTCGAAAAGAGATTTCAATACGATAGCTCCAGCACCTGCTTTCTCAAAATCCCTGTTACGTTCCGCCTTATTGGTGAGTCCGGAGCTCCCTACGATAATCGGATTGCGAAGTGTTAACCCCGCGTATTGGGTTTTAATGTCAATCATGTTGCCTATATTTAGATTTAATAATTACTTTAATATTCCCGTTCGCCAAAGATACTGGTACCCACCCGTATCAAGGTGCTTCCTTCTTGGATAGCGATCGGGTAATCGTGGCTCATCCCCATGGATATCTCCTTGAAATCGACATTATCTTTACAGAGCGTCTCTTTCAGTTCGATAAATAAATCATGGATCTTGCGGAATTCTTCCCGTATCAACCCCGTATCATCGGTATTGGTAGCCATGCCCATCAATCCGCAAATACGAATATGCTGGAATTCGGCCAAGGACTCGTCACGCAACAACTCCTTGCATTCCTCAGGACTGAGTCCGTGCTTGGATTCCTCTTGCGCCACATGGATCTCCAATAATACCCGGATCGTGCGGTCGTGTTTTTTCGCTTGTTTATTCACCTCAGCCAAAAGCTTCAAGGAGTCTATGCTATGGATCAAATGAATAAAAGGAGCGATATCTTTTACCTTATTGCTTTGTAACGGGCCGATAAAATGCCATTCGATATCCTCAGGTAGTACTTTTTGCTTGGCGCTCAGTTCCTGTGCCCTGCTTTCGCCAAACACCCGCTGTCCGGCGTTGTAAGCCTCCCATAGAGCCTCCACCGGGTGAAACTTAGAGACGGCAACCAACGTCACCCCTTGCGGGAGCGACGTTTTCAGTTGTACTATGTTTTGAGCGATACTCATGTTTTTATCCTCTTTGTTCAGCTTGTTGTTTTTGCTCCGCTATCAGTTCCTCGCCACTTTTCTTCTCGCCGGGAATACTGTTCGCGTCGAATGGGAATACATCCATCAACTGGGTTTCCGTTACCGAGGCGATGGTATAATCCGCCAATGTACCCTTCATTCCATCTTCCAATACGGCGATGGCCTCTTTCAGCGTAGTGGCTTGGGCAAGCATTTGTGCGGCGGTTTTCTTTTCCGCTCCGCTCTTCTCGTCCAACGTGATAAAATAAACCTTGATCTTATAGAACCGATCACCATTCTCGTTGAAGAATAATTCGGATAAACGAGCTCGTTTGATGTCTGTTACCGTGAATTCACCCGTGATGAAGGGGCGGATCTCCTCGATGATGCGAGCTTCCGCTTCCGTAAAAGACAGGGCATCTACCAAGTAAGGCTCGGTTACTTTTTTCTGCATGCCATTTTCCAGCATTTTCTCGTAAGAGACCTTACATTCAAACCAATTGTGCATATGCTTTACTTTTTAATTTAGTCTGTACTCTGTTTAAAACAACGTACAAATATAGTGGCTATTCGTCAATAAAACAACTTGCCGCAAAAGATATAATTTGTCAGGATGTCTAATTTCGCGTGTTTGTTTTCAGTTGGAATTTAAAATAGAGA
>NZ_QTLZ01000018.1:0-114370 GCF_003635425.1 Parabacteroides sp. AF27-14 | reverse complement strand
ACAAGGGGGCAGAATCGCTTGGTTTTAGGGGGCAGCTTACACTGGATTTTCCAAACGGCTCTCTTTAAAGGAAATCCAATTTAAGAATCTGGTTCAGACAGAAGAAGAGTGCATCGAATGGCACGCCATTTACGAAGATGAGGACAGGAACACGTGGAAGTTTGACATGATTCATATTCGTAAAGGCTCAAAATATGATGGTGTGGTTGAAAAAGTAACTGCTGCCATTACGAACCGACTTACTCCTGAAATCAAGCAAACTATCCTTCAAATTAAATTCGATGTGCTGGACGGAGTACAGATTCCCGGCATAGAAATCTATCATGCTGTTTTCGTGGGTGGAGTTCGCAATTATGAAGAACTGGAACAATGGAGAAAAACAAATCCGCTGACAAATAGCTTAGATTGGCTGCCGTAATCAATAGAGAATACCGAAACTTTCTGCCCGATTAATGGCTTCGATCACATTATCAACATTCAATTTTGCCAATATATTCTTGCGGTGATTGTTCACTGTATAAATACTAAGGTTCAGTTTAGATGCAATCTCCTTGCTTAAAAAGCCTTGCCGGATTAGTAAGAGTATTTCCTTTTCCCGCTTGGTTAATTGTTGGTCTGCTGGAACAACTGCCGATGCAAGTATCTCACCTGTCTTCCGATTAATAACTGTTCGCTTGATTCGTTCCATAGGTGCTTGATCGGGTGAAAGATCCATCACTCCCATAATCATCCATGCTTTTCCGTTTTTGTCTTTCTGAATTACTTGGTGGCGACTGATTACATTCACATATTCTTGCCGGGCATTCAGCATACGAATCTGGAATATCTGCTGATAATCATTCCTTTGTTCTTGCGGAAGTGAATAGATGAACTGCCCGTGTTCAATCTGGTGTTCGATGAGTTGCGCCCGGTCGTCCGGGTGAATCCGTTCCTCCAATAAATCCCCCTGCTTGTGAATCGTCTTTATCCATGTAGGGTTATATCCGAAGATAGTAGCAAAATTATCGGATGCAAAATCGTACCGTTCTTTGAAAACATCTACCGTAAAGATGCAACTTTGGCTCATTTGTGAGAATGTCTGTATAGATGCTTTGCGTTCATTCCACAAATCATAGTCCACATCCAGCGGGCTGATCTGCTGTCTTGCCCATAATTCTTCGGGAGTTATCTTATTGGTAGTCATGCGGCAAAGATAAGCGATAAATCTTTTCGTATCTCTATTTCCATTTGACTTTCTAAGTAAATGCGTTCAAAAAACGAATATCTCATTAGTCTATTCCAATTGAATTAAGCCAGAGGTAGACAGGATATACCACTTCCAGACAGTTTTGAAAACGGCTCTTGATTCTTCTTTCATTTGCCGATGAAAATAGAATCAACACGTTTTATAAACCATTAAAAATTAAAAGCATGGAAGTAGTAACCATTGAAAAGAGAACCTTTTCGTATGTCTGCGAGCGGTTCACCGAGTTTGCCAAACGAATAGAAAGTTTGTGCAGCATTCATACGCAGAAAGTAGAAAACTGGCTGGATAGTCAGGAAGTGTGCCTGTTGTTAGGCTTTAGTAAACGAACGCTACAATATTACCGAAGTAGCGGACGGCTGGCTTATTCTCAAATCGGCAGCAAGATTTATTATAAGTCTTCCGATATTGAAAGAATTATTGCGGACAGTGAAACACAAAATCAATCAGCCAAACAAATTATGCCTTATGAGAAGAACTAAAGAAGATTACCCGTCCTTCAACCTGTTTTCTATTGTCGGCACATGGGAAAGCGTTAATCTGAATCCTACGGTTATCATCTACCGGAACGACAAAGAGTATCTTCTTTCTATTATATATGTATCGGAAACCACTAAACAGGCTTCGCCCGCTACTTATGAGATACAGCAAGATGGTAGCCAGTATTTTATTGCCATTGCATCCAAACGGCTCTATGTAGATTATGATTCGGCAAAAGATGTACTTAGCATTTCATCGCTGGGTGACTATTTGCGCAACTGACCAGCTATCTAGCCATCTTGAAATCAATATTTCAATAAAACAATCTTTCAATCATGGAACTAATAAATAAAGATACCCCACAAGTCAAAGAATTTATTTCTTCGCTCGATTCAATGCTGAACGGCATTGAATCTATTGTCAAGCACTACAAGCCCCACCTGAACGGGGAACGCTTTCTTTCTAACAATGAAGTTTCCAAGAAACTGAATGTCAGTTTGCGAACCTTACAAGAGTGGAGAGATACAGGGCTAATCCCCTTTATCCAGATAAAAGGTAAAATCATCTATCGCCAGAGCGATATTGATAAGCTGCTCCAAAAGCACTACTTTGAAAGCTGGAAAGAATAACTATCTAAAAGAGTATGATTTCCACTATCTTAAAAGGAAGCCTCTTTTATTAAGGTGGAAATTATACCTTTGCATTCCAAACAGTTGCAATTATGAAGTTTGTAATAGAATCCGGCACACCTGCCGATATTGACGAATTAGAAAAGTTGTATGATGATCTGAATGATTATCTATCAGCTACCACCAACTATCCCGGATGGATAAAAGGCATTTATCCTATTCGTGAAGATGCGGTTGTTGGCATAGAAAATAATACTCTTTTTGTTGTCAGGTATGACGGAAAGATAGCTGGCTCTATTATATTAGACCATCATCCCGATGAAGCCTATAATAGTGTAAGGTGGAAAATAGAAACTAACTACAGCCATATTTTTGTGATACGCACTTTTGTGGTGCATCCCTCATTCTTGAAAATGGGTATCGGTCGTGCTTTGATGGACTATTCGTTTAAACTGGCTCAACAATCAGGCATAAAATCTATTCGTTTGGATGTGTATGAGAATAATCTTCCGGCAATTTCTCTCTATGAGAAATGCGGTTTTGAATACATTGATACTGTAGATTTAGGTTTTGGCAACTACGGACTGAATTGGTTCAAACTGTACGAGAAACTTGTTTAAACTCTAATCAAGTGGAAGACGTTTTCATTATGTCAGCCCCGAAGACATTGTTTTTCGGAATTTAATTTGAATCATTGACTTTTCCAGTGAAGTATTTAGTCTGTGCAAGTCTTTAGATGAAAATACTCTCGAGCATAGTGAGAGGAAGATTTTCATCTAAACCGAAGGCTTGGACTTGAACAGGCTAAATACGGAACTTACCTTTGTCAATGTTTCATATTAGATTTAGAGATAAATTATATTTTGAATCAATATTGTTTAAAATCATTGAATGTTCTTTGCAGAAAAGGATTATATTTGTACATTAAACAAATTGGATTATGAAAAGGTATATATGGTTTCTAATAATTATAGGCATTCTGTTTGCTTTATCTGCTCCCATTTTATTTACTCAAAAGTGGAGTAATATTGATTTTATGGAAACTGGTCAAATTGGTGATACTATTGGAGGAACTACAGCTCCAATAATAGGACTCCTTAGCGTTTTATTACTTTTTTACACACTATGGGAACAAATAGAGTTTAATAAAAAGCAGAAAGAAATATCAATAGATGAACAGTTTAAGTCTACATTTTTTAATTTGCTACAAACTCAAAGAGATATACTTGAAAGAGTGTCTGGTAAATTTACGAAATTAGGACTCTTTGTGTATGAAGAATATCCTCAGCATAATAATGACATTAAGATTATGAAAGGGAACAAAGGATGGGCTACAGTAAAGAATAAGCCTATTGATGTTGAAAGTAGAGGGCTGGAATTTTTTAAATTAGCAAAAGAACAATTGCAGCTTATTTTCTACTCGTTAGATTCTAAAGAATATTATAAAGGTTATAATATCGAAGAAGCATATGAAGCTGAAATGGATTTGGAGGGGAAAATAATAAGAGGATGTAATATTCCTAGTGAAATAGAAAAAGAACAAGATATACTCATTAGAAACACAAGAAAACCTTTTAGAATATCTTATATAAATGATAAATACAAAATCTCTCAAAAACTGCATAGTGAGTATCAAAGCATGTCTATCGAGAAAAAAATAGCTTTAGGTTATGCTTTTTTCTTTAATAATTATGAGAATATTGGGTATTATTTCAGACACTTATATCGAATTTTAAAATTTATCAAAATGAGTGAAGATGAAAAACTTGAAATTTGGAAAGGTAAAGCTTCGGAAGCAGAAAAAGAGAACATCCATAATCAATTTAAGCAGTATGCACAGTTTATTCAAGCACAAATGTCTATAGACGAATTATTATTGCTTTTTTATAATAGCTTTTTATTTGACAAAGCTAAAGAACTGATAATATATTATGATCTATTAGAAAATTTGACTATTCAAAATCTAATTAAAAACGATCATAATTGTATTGATGATTTGAAACTTAAAGATAAAAAAAATCTCTTTTTAAATTTGTTGAAAAATACTCAATGATATATACTAGTGTAATAAAGAAGACATTAAAACACTAGTATATACTTCGCAATTTTTATATAGTTAATTCCGACAGACAACTATTTACTTTTTGCATATCCTTAAAAATATTTTGATCCAGTACCCGTGCATAGTGTTTGGTTACGCTTGTATCTGCATGACCTAACATCTTAGCAACATTCTCCATACTCACGCCATTCGCAAGGCAAATGCTTGTGGCATAGCTGTGTCTTGCTGAATGTGTGCACAGATTTTTCTGCAACCTGCATACATCGGCAATCTCTTTCAAATAACTGTTCATGCGCTGATTGCTCAATACAGGCAATAGTTTTCCGGTACATTCTGCCACATTTTTATACTTTTCAAGTATTGAAGCTGCCACAGGTAGCACAGGAATGTTACACATGATTTTTGTCTTTTGCCGGTTCTTCCTTATCCAAAGTTCCCCTTTGTTGTCTTTTACCAAGTGTTCGGGTGATAAATCTTTCACATCGCTGAACGCCAAGCCAGTAAAAATGCAAAAGACAAAAACGTCACGTACCTGTTCTACTCGTTTAATTGTAAACTCTTTGGCGAGAATGATTTTAATCTCGTCCATCGTCAGAAATTCAGGATCGGTTTCTTCCAATTTGAAACGGTAGTAAGCAAACGGATCTTTCTTTATCCAGTCGTTTTCCAAAGCAATACGGATAATCTTCTTTAAATTCTTCAATCGGGTAATAGCGGAGTTCTGCGCACAACCTTTTTCAATCTTCAAGAAAGCATCGAACTTAGAAATGAAGTTGGCTTCCAAGTTATTCAGGGCAATATCAGATAACTGATATTCTTTCTTAATGAATTCCTCCAAATATCGGGTAGTGGTTTCATACCGTTGAACGGTTTTACTAACAAAGTCTTTGCCGATCAGCTTACGACTTTGTTCGTTGTGTTCTCTGAATACTTGCAAAAGGGTTTTGCTTTCTTCATCCACACCATAATACAGTTTTCTCACAAGATCAACGGTGATAACCTTGTCGGAAGTTTCCAGTTCCCTATAAATTTGGTGTATGCGTGAGCGTGTGATTTCTAAGTAGTGGTTCAGTTCCACCGACATACGGTCTTTTCCTTTTGAATTCTCTTTTGCTTGATTCCATAGGTTTACGGGACAACTTCTTTTGATAGAAATATCTACCATACAGCCGTTTACAGTGATTCTCATGCACACAGGTGCTTCTCCGTTCTTTAATAACTTGGCTTTTTTGATAAAGAACAAAACAGAAAATGATTTTCGAGCCATTTTTACATCGTTTTTAAGTTACAAAACTATGTATTCTCTTCCAAAGTAAGTCTATGCAAAATACTATGAATCAGCGAGAACGATGCAAATTCGTGGGACTTTTTAGAACTAAATTTTAGTCCCACGATTTATCCACCGATAATATGCTTGAAACGGCTATTTTCTGCTACCTGCCAGAAAAAAGAAATCCCTGATAATGTCTGATTATCAGGGATTTGCTTGGCTTTTCTTTCGTTTTCAGTGATCCGCCTGGGGCTCGAACCCAGGACCCCAACATTAAAAGTGTTGTGCTCTACCAGCTGAGCTAGCGAATCATCCTGTGCGTTACTTTTGTAATGCGAGTGCAAAGATAGGGGGTTTTATTTTATTATACAAATTTCAAGAGGGGTAAATTTTAGTTTTTTCATGGGGAGCAAACGCAAGAAACAAGATATAAGCACTTTACATCACGTATTACATCATGCATAAACCGGTTACATATCTTCACAAGACGAAGACGAACCACAATCCTAAATCGTTAGGATCACACAACCTAAAGCCACATGATCGCACAGTCCTAACCACAACGCCGCACAACCTCTCCTACCCTTCATTTATGATAACGCTAAAACTCAACTTCCGAGGAATAGCATATCTACCGGCTTCTTGCACAAGAGAATTGAACCGAGTAATCTCCACACGCCAAACTTGGCAATCGGTAGATATCTGATACCTATGATCTTTGTTCATTTGTAAAATAAAAGATATTTACGTAGATTTGTACACCATTATTTTAAGTTAAGGAACCAATTAACACACAAAAAATTATATGGCAGACGATAAGAAGATTATTTTCTCGATGGTAGGCGTGAACAAGATCTTTCCGCCTCAAAAACAGGTTTTAAAGAATATATATCTGTCCTTTTTCTATGGGGCGAAGATCGGAATCATCGGATTGAATGGTTCCGGTAAATCTACGTTGCTGAAGATTATCGCCGGTATTGATAAGGATTATCAAGGAGAGGTGGTCTTCTCCCCCGGGTATTCCGTAGGGTATCTGGAGCAGGATCCTAAGTTGGAGCCGGGCAAGACCGTGAAGGAGATCGTGCAGGAAGGCGTGCAGGAGATCGTGGACACCTTGAAAGAATATGAGGAGGTGAACGAGCGATTCGGCGATCCGGAGGTGCTGGAAGATCCGGATAAGATGGATGCCTTGATCAACCGTCAGGCGGAGTTGCAGGACAAGATCGACGCTACGGACGCATGGAACCTCGACAGCCGTCTGGAACGTGCCATGGACGCTTTGCGTTGTCCGCCGGAGGATCAGGTGGTGGATACGTTGTCCGGAGGCGAGCGTCGCCGGGTGGCCCTTTGCCGATTGCTGCTCCAGCAGCCGGACGTATTGCTGTTGGATGAGCCGACCAACCACTTGGACGCCGAGTCGATCGACTGGCTGGAGCAACATCTGCAACAATATGCCGGTACCGTTATCTGCATCACGCACGACCGTTACTTCCTAGACCACGTGGCCGGATGGATCCTTGAGCTGGATCGTGGCGAGGGTATCCCTTGGAAGGGTAATTACTCCTCTTGGCTAGACCAGAAGACGAAGCGTATGGCTCAAGAAGAGAAGCAAGTCAGCAAGCGCCGTAAGACCTTGGAGCGTGAGCTGGAATGGATCAATATGGCGCCGAAGGCCCGTCACGCCAAGGGTAAGGCACGTCTGAACTCGTACGAGGCCCTCTTGAACGAGGACCAGAAGGAGCGTGAGGCTAAGCTGGAGATCTTCATCCCGAACGGCCCTCGCTTGGGCAATAAGGTGATCGAGGCACAGCATGTGGCGAAGGCGTTCGGCGATAAGCTGCTGTTCGATGATTTGAACTTCATGCTTCCCCCGAACGGTATCGTGGGAGTCATCGGGCCAAACGGTGCCGGTAAGACTACCTTATTTAAGATGATCATGGGCATGGAAAGCATCGACAAGGGGACCTTCGAGGTGGGCGAGACCGTACAAGTAGGTTACGCCGACCAGACCCATAAGGATATAGACCCGAAAAAGACCGTTTACCAAGTCGTATCCGGCGGACAAGAATTCATCCGTATGGGCGGCAAGGAGGTGAACGCACGCGCTTACCTGTCTAAATTCAATTTCGCGGGAGCGGATCAAGAGAAGCTATGCGGCGTACTCTCCGGAGGAGAGCGTAACCGCCTGCATCTGGCGCTGACGCTGAAAGCGGACGCAAACGTATTGCTGCTCGACGAGCCGACCAACGATATCGACGTGAACACGCTACGTGCCTTGGAGGAGGGGCTGGAGAACTTCGCCGGTTGCGCCGTCGTCGTCTCTCACGACCGTTGGTTCTTGGACCGTATCTGTACCCATATCCTGTCGTTCGAGGGCGATTCCAACGTGGTCTTCTACGAAGGGACCTATTCCGAGTACGAGGAATACAAACGTAAGACCTTGGGCGACGCCGAGCCGAAACGGGTACGCTATCGCAAACTAATCGTTGATTAATCATACTATAAATAGAGTTTAATGCCATGAAAAAAAGAATGCTATCTTTGGCTGTATTAGCCGCTTCCCTCTTCTGTTTCTCCGATGGGGCGAACGCACAGAAGACCGAGAAACTGTTCAACGGGAAAGACCTGTCTAACTGGAATTTCGTAGTCGACAAAAACTCCGTCCCCGCCGATCAGGTCTATTCCGTACGCGACGGTAAGATCTTCATCACCGGCCAGCCTTTCGGCTATATGTACACCAAGGAGAAATACAGCGACTATAAATTGCACGTGGAATGGCGTTGGCCGAATGGGGATTCCAACGCCAATAGCGGTATCTTCTTACACATCGTAGATTTCCAGAATCCCTTCCCGAACAGTATCGAATGCAACCTGCAAGCCGGGAGGGCCGGATTGTTCGTACTGCTGGGAGGCTCCGACCTTGTCGAGTACCAGCAACGCCCGGGAGAGGAACGTCCCTTCTTCCCTGTCGTAAAGAACGTGAACCCGTCCAGCGAGAAGCCCGCCGGAGAGTGGAACGAGGCGAACATCTTCGTGAAAGACGGCGTCATCACCGTTTACATCAACGGCGTATACCAGAACACCGGAACCAACAAGGTGAAGGAAGGCCATATCGGGCTACAGAGCGAGGGTAAGGAGGTTGAGTTCAGAAACGTAACCCTCACCAAGTGGTAAGCGGAGCCGTTTCCGGCGCATCTGTAATAATTAAACGGAATCTTTTAAATAGTATTAAAATAATATAGTACATTCGCGAGGATTCCTTTTCAATGAGGAACATATCATTGCAATAACCAATTTAAGAGGTAATGAAAAGAGACAACATCATTTTTGACATTATCGAGAAGGAGCACCAACGCCAATTGAAAGGCATTGAGTTGATCGCTTCCGAGAACTTTGTCAGCGACCAGGTCATGCAGGCCATGGGAAGCTGTCTGACCAACAAATACGCCGAGGGATATCCCGGCAAGCGTTATTATGGGGGTTGCGAGGTAGTAGACCAAAGTGAGACGATCGCTATCGAACGGTTGAAAAAGCTATTCAACGCCGAATGGGCCAACGTGCAGCCTCACTCCGGGGCGCAGGCCAACGCAGCCGTATTCTTCGCCGTATTGAATCCGGGCGACACGTTCCTCGGGTTGAACCTGTCGCATGGCGGACACCTGTCCCACGGTTCACCAGTAAATAGCTCCGGCGTTCTCTATCACGCTACCGAATATAATGTAAAGGAAGATACCGGACGGGTGGACTACGACCAGATGGAGGAAGTAGCCCTTCGTGAGAAACCGAAATTGATCGTTGGCGGTGGTTCCGCTTATTCCCGTGACTGGGATTACAAACGTATGCGTGAGATAGCCGACAAGGTAGGCGCCTTATTGATGATCGATATGGCTCACCCGGCAGGCCTGATCGCCGCCGGTTTACTGAACAACCCGCTGGAGTACGCTCACATCGTAACGTCTACGACGCATAAGACCCTGCGGGGTCCTCGTGGCGGTATCATCCTGCTGGGTAAGGATTTCGAGAATCCTTGGGGCAAGAAGACACCGAAAGGCGAGA
The DNA here is from genome assembly GCF_003635425.1 of Parabacteroides sp. AF27-14. NCBI lineage: Bacteria > Pseudomonadati > Bacteroidota > Bacteroidia > Bacteroidales > Tannerellaceae > Parabacteroides > Parabacteroides sp. AF27-14. The sequence goes on along the minus strand of NZ_QTLZ01000018.1, from coordinate 104,630 downwards.
TCAAGAAGATGTCTCAGTTGTTGGACTCCGCCGTATTCCCGGGTATCCAGGGTGGTCCGCTGGAGCATGTGATCGCGGCCAAGGCCGTAGCCTTCGGAGAGGCTTTGGAGCCGGAATACAAGACGTACCAAGCACAGGTGAAAGCGAACGCCGCCGCTATGGCCAAGGCCTTCACGGACAAAGGGTACAAGATCATCTCCGGCGGTACGGACAACCACAGCATGCTGATCGACCTGCGCACGAAGTTCCCCGACCTGACCGGTAAGGTGGCCGAGAAAGCCTTGGTAGCCGCCGACATCACGGTGAACAAGAACATGGTTCCGTTCGACAGCCGCTCGGCCTTCCAGACCTCCGGTATCCGTGTGGGTACGCCCGCTATCACGACCCGTGGCGCTAAAGAGCCGCTTATGGGCGAGATCGTGGAACTGATCGACACCGTATTGGCCGCTCCCGAATGCGATAAGACCATCGGCGCCGTTCGTGAGAAGGTGAACGGTATCATGAAGGAATATCCTATCTTCGCATGGTAAATAGGAAATTGAGAATTGAGAATTGAAAAGGATGCCAAACGGCATCTTATCTTCAACTCTCAATTCTCTTTTTAAACTCTCAAAAACATCTAAACAATATTCAATTTTCAACTTTCAATTTTTAATTCTATGAAAAAGCTCCTTGCTACAATCTGCGCCGGCGCTGTCTTGGGCCTGATGGCCTCGTGTGATGATGCTCCCGGTAAAGCGAAAGCTTACAACCAAGGTATCAACATCATCCCGACACCGGTCAGCCTTACGCAGAACGAGGGAAACTTCAAGCTAAACAAAAACACGAAGATCTACGCTTCCACCCCGGAGGCGAAAACCGTAGCCGAGTTCTTCGCGGCTAAAATGAACACGGCGACAGGCTACCAGATAGCTACCGCCGACAAAGAGACCTCCGACGGTATCTCGTTGGTTATCGACGGCTCTCTGGACGTAAACGACGAGGGATACACGTTAGACGTAGCCGACAGCGGCGTCCGTATCAAAGCCAAGACCCCTCAAGGTCTTTTCTACGGTATGCAATCGTTCTTGCAATTGCTGCCCGCCGAGATCGAGAGTCCTTCCGCCGTGAAAGGTATCGCATGGACCGCTCCGGCCGTATCTATCAAGGACGAGCCTCGTTTCGGCTACCGTGGTATCATGCTAGACCCCTGCCGCCATTTCATCCCGGTAGAGAATATCAAGAAGCAGCTGGATGTATTGGCCTTGTTCAAGATCAACCGCATGCATTGGCACCTGACCGACGACCAAGGATGGCGTATCGAGATCAAGAAGTATCCGAAACTGACCGAGATCGGCTCTAAGCGCATCGATGGCGAGGGTACCGAGTACGGAGGCTTCTATACCCAAGAGGAGGTGAAGGATATCGTTAAATACGCGGCGGATCGTTTCATCACGATCGTTCCCGAGATAGAGCTTCCGGGACACGAGATGGCCGCTATCGCCGCCTATCCGGAGCTGTCTTGCGAGGGTAAGCAGGGTACTCCCCGTATCATCTGGGGCGTGGAAGACATCGTATTATGCGCCGGGAAGGAAGAGCCCTTCCAGTTCTTCGAGGACGTGATCGCCGAGGTAGCTCCCCTATTCCCGGGCGAGTATTTCCATATCGGAGGCGATGAGTGCCCGAAGACGAGCTGGGAGAAATGCCCGCTTTGTCAGGCCCGTATCCGTAAGGAAGGCTTGAAAGGCGACAACGAACATTCCGCCGAGGAGAAATTGCAGAGCTATTTCGTACAACGCATGGAGAAGGTCGTAAACAAGCACGGCAAGAAGATGATCGGATGGGACGAGATCCTCGAGGGAGGTCTGGCTCCATCGGCCACGGTAATGTCTTGGCGAGGTGAGGAAGGCGGTATCGCCGCCGCTAGCATGAACCACGACGTGATCATGACCCCGGGAAGCGAGGGCATGTATATCGACCAGTTCCAAGGCGACTACAAGATCAACCCGGTATCTATCGGAGGATTCACCACGGCGGAGCGGGTCTATAAGTACAACCCCGTCCCCGACACGCTGGCAGCGGCCGGTAAAGGACATTTCATCAAGGGCGTGCAATGCAACGTATGGAGTGAGTACCTTTATAACACGGACATCATGGAGTACCGTATCTATCCTCGTATCCTAGCCCTCTCCGAGATCGCTTGGAGCCCGCTGGACCGGAAGGATTACAAGGACTTCGAACGCCGTCTGGACAACGCTCAGGTTCGCCTAGACGGACACGATATCAACTACTACATCCCGCAGCCCGAGCAACCGAACGGTTCTTGCAACTTCGTGGCTTTCACGGACAAGGCTACCATGACATTCACCACGAACCGTCCGATGAAGATGGTCTACACGCTGGATGGCACCGAGCCTACCCCGGAATCTACCGTATATACGGCTCCTTTCGACATCACAGAGACTACGACCGTGAAGATCGCTTCCGTGTTGCCTTCCGGCAAGATGGGTAAGCCTCGCACGATCCTCGTGGAGAAACAAACGCTGGCTCCCGCCAAGGAGGTAGCCAAGACGACCCCGGGCCTCGACATGGAGGTATTCGATGGCATGTACCTAAGCGTAAATAATCTGGAGGCCGCTCAGAAGACCGGTAAGAAACAGGTTATCAAGACAACCCGTGAACTGACCAACCAAGTGCCCGCCCCCGAATCCATGCGAGGCGTGAAGCAATACGCCGCTATCGCTACCGGCTACGTGAATATCCCGGAGGATGGCGTTTATTACATCTCTTCGGATTTAGAGGAGGTATGGATCGACGGCAAGTTGATGGTCAATAACGGTGGCGAGGTAAAACGCTTCTCCCGTCATGACACCTCCGCGGCCTTGGCAAAAGGCTTGCACGAGATCAAGCTGGTATTCCTTGGACACATCATCGGAGGTTGGCCTTCCAACTGGAACGACGGTAGCGTACAACTCCGTAAATCGGATGCCGAGAAATTCACGCCGATCACGGCTGAGATGCTAAGTCATTAAGATCATTTCCGAAGGGGGGAAGCGAGCGATCCTCCCCCCGATATAAACCGCAGGGGCGGGATTCGTCCGCCCTCCCACGCATACACGGCACGGGAGGGCGGACAGATCCCGCCCCTACTGCATTCTTCCGGCGAATATAATTGTGTTTAATAGCGAACACTACTGGGTTCAACCATGAATACTATTGTGTTCAACCGCAAACACTACTGTTTTTTTACCCTCAGCTCATACAAGTCGTGGCGACGGTCCCGAAGGTTACGCACGCTACCATACGTATGCAACTCGTTGAGCAAATCAAGGTCCACGTCCGATACAAGGATCATCTCCGTATTCGGGGTTGCCTCCGCACGCTTGCCATCGGTAGGGAAAGCGAAATCGCAAGGCGTGAACACACCCGACTGGGCGTACTGTATATCCATATTATGCACACGAGGCAGGTTGCCCACGCTGCCCGCTATCACCACGAAGCACTCGTTCTCGATCGCCCGGGCTTGGGCACATACACGAACCCGAGAGTAACCGTTCTGCGTATCCGTAAGGAAAGGCACGAAGAGGATCTGCATCCCTTGGTCGGCCATGATACGGGAAAGCTCCGGGAATTCCACGTCATAACAGATCAGCACGCCGATCCGGGCGCAATCCGTATCAAACGTCTTCACCATCTTCCCGCCCGAGAGTCCCCAGCTCTTCTGCTCGTCCGGGGTGACATGTACCTTCTCGTACATCTCGTAGGAGCCGTCACGACGGATCAGGTATCCCACGTTATACAGCGCCCCGTCCTCCTTCAGCAAAGGCATGCTACCGGTGATGATATTGATATTGTAACTGATGGCGAGGTTCACGAATCGCTCACGGATCTCCTCGGTGTACTGTGCCAGCCCACGGATGCTCTGCGCCTCGCCCAGATGGTTGAACTTGGCCATCAGCGGAGCGTTGAAATACTCGGGGAAAAGGACGAAGTCGCTCTTGTAATCGGACACGGCGTCGACGAAGAACTCCACCTGCTCGAACACGTCGTCCAGTGTCTTATAAGGCCGCATCTGCCATTGTACCAGACCGACACGCACGGTTGTCTTCTTATCCACGTAATCCGTCGTAGGCGGCTGGTAATAGATATTATCCCATTGCAGCAGGGTAGCGCAATGCTTCGACTCCTCGTCGTTCGGCAAGTAGTTCATCATCACTTTCCGCACGTGGAAATCGTTGGAGAGCTGGAAGGTGAGCACCGGGTCGTAGATCTGGCGTGAGCGCACCTTCTCGATGTATTCCTTCGGACGCATATGATCGGCGTATTTATAATAGTTCGGGATACGTCCGCCGAACATGATCGCCTTCAGGTTCAACTTCTCGCACAGCTCCTTCCGGTACTCGTACATACGGCGGGCCAGCCGGAGGCCCCGGTAGTCCGGATGGATGAACACCTCTATACCATATAATATATTCCCGTTCGGGTTATGCGTGCTGAACGTCTCGTTGCCCGTTACCTTGGCGTAGGTATGATCCCCTTTCACCATGTCATAATCCACGATGATGGAGAGGGCGCATCCTACGATCCGGTCATCCACCAGCGTCACGACCTGTCCCTCGGGAAATATCCGTATCAACGTCTCGATCTGCTTGCGGGTCCAGAAAACATCCTTGTCGGCGTACACCCTCTTGAAAGATTGCGACAACTGCGTATAGTCCTCAAGCTGCAAGCTCCGGAGCTCTACCTTGTTTATCTTATGCATTGGTTCCATAACACATTTTTTTGTTAAAGTCGCCGCGAAGTTAGGATAAATACAGATAAAGTGTACCGGCCCTCCTGCCCTATCTGACCTACTCCATGTATAATTTCAAGATCGTCACTGAATTAGGCGGGAAATTATAGATAAACGGGCCGCTCATCGGGAATACGATAGGCTCGGTGACAGGCGTTACGGCCCCCGGGTTCTCAAACGTATTACGAGCCTCCGGCTCCCCTCTCAATTGGATCAGCTCCGCCTCGTTACGGATATTCACTCCCTCGATACGCAAAGAGGTCTTCTCCTCGTGGCGGGTCGTATTCACGACCTTCAAGTAAATCACCCGGTTCTCCTTGTCGAGGGTAGCGACGGATACCAACGACGGGATCGCACGCATATCCACCTCATGCAGCAATACGCCGTCCACATAACAACGGACACGCTCGTACTCGCACGTCATGCGAACCGTATACCACCGGTTACTCTCAAAAGGGAAGCGCACAGGAGAGACCAAGCTATCCTTCACGCCACCTACCTGATGGTACAGCTCGCTCGTTCCCGCCCCGATCGTCAGGGCGATATAATCCGCCTGCTCGCCCGTCCGCCCGTTGTCGCGGAGGCGAAGCTGTATCTGCCCGCTACCTTTCGTACGCCGGACGGTAGCCGTATATTCATAGGCGTAGCTCGTAGAGTCGCCGAACAATACCTGGTTCCACCGGTTGGCCTCCGGCACCAACATACCAGCCTCCGGGACCCTCCATCCCCCGCTCATCACGGATATATCCGATACGGGCACGCCGTCGATCCGCACGTCCTTGAACTCATAGCTATTATCAAACATCTCTACGCCCGCCCGGCCCGTACGTACCTGTGGCTTCTCGTAGGTATCCACGATCGTCTTCAGCACCTCATCCCCCCGATGGCGGGTAAACATCTTTAATAAATGGTAGGAAGGAGAGACCACCGCCTGATGGGTGTTGAAAGAGATCAACGGATGGCGCTGGTTCTCGAACCCGGCGTTGCCCAATACCGGGGCATACGCCAAGCGGCGTACCATATCCGGGTTCTCCTCCGCCCCGACCAAGAAACAGGCCTCGGCCACCGCCGCCCGGAGCGTACCGGCCAAGGGTCGCTCCGTCGTCCCGAACTCCCCGATAAACACCGCCGGCGAACGTCGGGAATACCGGTCGCTATTAAACCGGCCGGAGTTCGATAGGAAGAAATTCTCCCCGGCGTAATAATGGGAATCCACCCACTCGCTACGGCCTCGCTTCGTGAGGGGCGAACTGCTGATAACGGTAATCTCCGGATAGGCCTCCTTGATCGCCTTGCGGAAAAGCTCAAAGCGCCTGAAATACTCCCCGCCATAGTTCTCGCTGCCGATCTCGACATACTTCAAGTTGAAAGGTTCCGGATGCCCGTTCCTCGCACGCAGGGCGCCCGGCAGGGAATCCGCCGGGGCGTTCGCGTAGGCGATAGCGTCCAAGGCATCTCCCGTGAGCTTATCCATCGCCGTGATATCCTCGTAGCGGGGCCGGCGGCTTTGGCTCGTGATCCCGCTATTAATAACGTAGATAGGCTCCGCCCCCATATCCTCGCACATTTGCAAGTACTCGTGGTAGCCCATGCCGTTCGTCGTACCATAGGCCCATACGTTCCAGAAATGCTTACGCTCCGAGATATCGCCCAGCGTCTCCCTCCAGATAGGGTACGTACCCGCCGTATACCCCTCCACGAAACTGCCTCCGGGGAAACGGATAAAACGAGGGGCCAAGGAATCGACCAGCGCCGCCAAGTCCGGTCTCAGCCCGTTCTTCCGTCCCTTCCACGTATCCTCCGGGAAGAGGGATACCACATCCAGCCAAAACACGGCGGAGGTATCGGCCGTGATCGTCAAGACCGCGTTCGGCGCGTCCTCCGTAGCCGTAAACGTATGCCTGTATCGTTTCCACTCGTATAGCGGCGCTACCTGAAACACATCGCTCAAGACCGTATTAGCCATCGAGTCCTCCAAGGCCACCCGGATGGTACGGGGCACCATATTCGCCCCCTTGGCGAAAAACGAGAGATCGTATCGTTCCCCTTTCCGGATCGGTATCCCCCGGTATCCCTCGGCTATCACGCCTCCGCGCCCCGACTCCCCGGAAGTCGATACGGCCACGAGCAACGACCGCCGGTTCTTATCATTCACCAGCTCCTTCATATCCGGGTATATCTGTGTATTAGGGACGATCCGCCTCCATCCCGGTACGGAATCTCCCCGCATGAAAGGGATCGTCCAGCCATTCGGGGTAATCAAGACGTTCCGGGCGGCGTCGTAAGGGCAGTTCAAGGGTGGCACGCCATCCTCGAAGCTCCGGTTCTGGATCAGCTCGGCGTACAGCCCCCCATCGATCCCGTGGTTGATCTCCTCAATGGTCAAACCATACAGATCCGGGTTCACGGGAACCGTCAGGCCATCCGCCTCCACGGTTATCGTAGAGATCACCGGCATCTCCGGCTGGCAAGAGGACAAGCCCATCCCGACAATAGCGCCAACCAATAAATGAATAACATCAAAATCTATATATTTCCTCCAACGCATCTTCGAATACTCATCTCATTTATGTGCGTACAAACTTAATCAAAAAATCGCAGTTTCCCCTATTTTCAAAGTCCGAACTGTTTTTTCAAAAAAACAATTGAAAAACATAGATTTTTTCAATTTAATATCCTAAATTTGCATAATAGATAAAACAAAAGACGACAATATTATACGACTCTATGGAGAAATCTGTTCTTTTAGTGGATGACAAGCAAGAAATCGCAAAGATAATCATGCTTTATTTATCAAGTACTTACAAGGTATCCTATAAAGAAAATCCTTTGAAAGCGATCGCTTGGCTTCAAGAAGGCAATTTACCGGATTTGATCATCTCTGACTTGAATATGCCAGAAATGTCCGGAGAGGAATTCTTGGTTTATTTAAAAGCGAACGATATGTTCAGCCATATACCGGTCTTGATCCTATCGAGCGTAGAGAGCAGCTCAAATAGAATACGTTTGTTTGAGGAAGGGGCGGAAGACTTTATCTTGAAGCCTTTCAATCCAGAGGAATTAAGGGTAAGGGTAAAACGAATATTAAGATAATGAATTATGTCTTTTTCGGTAATAACGTGCCGTTGGCCGAACGTTTACGTAAGGCATTAGGCACCGGGGTCATAGAATGTATAACGCTTCTGCAGATGAAAAACACGCTTCTTCCTGCCGAGGAAATGGATTATTGTGTATTCATCGAGAAAACAGATCCTACGTTAAACATTCCTGCGATCATGCATTTGCATAAGACGTTTCAAAATATCTATATCGTATTAATCGCCCCGGAAATGACCCGGGAGGAGAAAATATCCTATTTGCAAGCCGGAACGGACTGTGTCATCTCCGAGTCTACCTCTAAGGAAGATTTAGTGAAGCTACTGGGTATCGCCGAGAAATGCAAGAGAATGGAAAAAGCGCGTAAGCCTCAAATAAAAGAGCCTGATCTCGCCATTTTCAAGCTGCCTTTATGGAAAAGGGTCTTCGACATCATTTTCTCATCCATGGCGCTCCTCTGCCTCTCCCCTATCTTTATCATCACGGTGATTTGGATCAAGCTGGAGGACAAAGGCCCCGCTTTCTACAAGTCGAAACGAGTAGGCAGCAATTACAAGGTTTTCGATTTTTATAAGTTCCGCTCTATGTATATGGACGCGGACAAGCGCTTGGCTGAATATAAGAAACTTAATCAGTATATGGAATCTATTGATGAAGAGGCCGTGGCCTCTTCATCAACTTCTGTGAATTCACAGAATGCGACCTCTTTTTTTAAAGAGAATAAACAAAATATCATTTTATATTCTGATAATGACGCTACTCCCGAAAACGACTATCTAAAAATAAAGCGTCACGAACGTTCCAACGCTTTCATCAAATTAGAGAATGATCCCCGTATAACAAAGATCGGCCATATTATCCGGAAATATAGCATTGACGAACTCCCCCAGCTATTCAATATATTAAATGGAGACATGTCAATAGTTGGTAACCGCCCTCTTCCCATATACGAGGCTGAGCTACTGACCAGTGACGAATACATACAACGCTTCATGGCTCCTGCCGGCCTTACAGGTCTTTGGCAAGTAGAGAAACGTGGCAATTCTGGTAGTATGTCCGCCGAGGAACGTAAACAATTAGACATCAAATATGCTCATACCTTTTCTTTCTGGCTAGACATAAAGATTATATTCAAGACGTTTACGGCGTTCGTGCAGAAAGAGGATGTATAAACTATACATAGCTGATAACAAACATAATTCACATGAAGATACTATTTATTCTATTATTCATATTAAATGCTTTTTCAATTGTCGCACAAAAAAAGAAGACATACTTCGATAAAGCGACAACAATAGAAGTAACTTCCGGCACGGATTCTATAAATGCCATGCTAGATGACTATGAACGTATTCAATTACCACCTCTATCGGTTTTTCTGGAATCCGTATATGACCATCCTTCTGTCAGAATTTATGAAGCTAAAAGAGATGAGGCTAACGCCGATATGAAGATTACAAAAAGAGAATGGTTGGACTATTTCAGGGTATACGGCCAATATCAATATGGGCGATTAGTTCAACTTTCTACAAGAGAAACCATAGAAGATCCTTCATTTCTCACCAGTATAGGCAGTAATCAGCATACTTACAGTGTAGGTATTTCCGTGTCTATCCCATTCGGAGACTTATTCAGCCGAGGCCAAAAAGTACGGATGAAGAAAGCTCGTTTCCGTCAATTGGATTATGAGTATGAAATGTCCATAGAAGAACGGAAATTAAGAATACTGGAAGCTTATAATAGTGTCTTACAAGCATTGGCTACATTAAAAGCTAAATCAGATGCTGCCGCACTTTACAACGCCCAGATGAAAATCTCCGAACAAGATTTTATTAATGGAAAAATTGATATAATCTCATTATCAATGGAACGTGGACGTCGTTCTGGTGCCGTGATTTCTTACCAAGAAGGTCGTGCGACCTTGCACAATGCCGTAACTTTATTAGAAATGCTCACAAATATTAAGATTATAAATCGATAACCCATGGATATAACACTTTATATATCGCGTTTTATATATAGAATCCGGCATCAATTAGTATTCGGAACGCTAATAATAACAGCGTTGGTTGCTTATTTCAGTCAATTCTTAGAAAAAAAATATACCGTTACCACTTCTATTTACACGGGTATCACGTCTAATACAGGATTAAATGATGAGACTCGGCCTGATTGGCAAGCTGTGAATAACACCTATGATAACTTGGTAAATCTAACCAAATCAAGAGGAACCTTAGAAAATGTCTCATTGAAATTACTAGCTCTAAACTTAATGCATGGAGATCCGGAAATAGATAATCTATATATAACAGCAAATAACTATAAAAAGTTGATAGCTTCCGTGCCAGAAGAGATCTTACTTTTAGTTGATACAACTTCTCTTGACAAAACCGTTAACTTATTCAAGGAGTATAAATACAGCGACAGTCGTAATTATTTACATGAGTTGTTTAATGGATCTAGTGCATTTTACAGTTACAATGCCTTATCCAGTATTATCATCAGAAGGCAAGGAAACAGCGACTTAATAGAGATAGCTTATACTTCTACCGATCCCGGTATTACATGGAATACGGTCAAATTGGTGAGTGAAGAATTAAAATATTCGTATAACAACTTACGATATCAAACCGCAAATGATATTGTTAAATATTATGAGGAAGAACTTAAGAAACTTCGTGTACAACTGAATAAGCAAGAAAACGAGCTTACTGATTATAATGTAAAGAATAGTGTTATTAACTATATTGAGCAAACTAAAGCTATCGCCCACTCTTTCGCAGACTTTGAGAATCGATATGAGGAGACACGGCGAAATTACGAGAGCTCATCCAGCATTATCAAAAATCTGGAGCAGTACATGGATATTCGTACTAAATTAGTTAAGTCCAATGAGGAATTCATTAATACCTTAGCCGAGGTATCCCGTATTAGTGGTAAAATAACAGAAATAGAGACTTTCACCTCCGATGAAATGCTAAGTAAAGACCAAGAGTTAGTAAAATACAGGGAAGAACTACGAGATGCCGAAAAGAAAATAGGTCTAATTACTAATAATATTAATAGTTATAAAGAAAGTAAAGAAGGTTTAGCCATTGAAGGTTTAGTTCAAGAATGGTTAAATCAAACACTTATACAAGCGAAAGCTCAAGCTGATTTGAAGGTTCTAAACGAGCGCAAGAATGATTTTGCAGATCAATACAAGAATTATTCTCCTATTGGTACACGAATAAATCAACAAGAACGTGAGATTCATGTAACCGAGCAATCTTATCTTGAAGTACTTCATGCTTTAAATATGGCAAAGATGAAGCAGAAGAATCTTCAATTAACCTCTTCAAACTTAAATACGATCTCGGATGCCTCCTATCCTTTATTCAGTGATAAAGGAAAGCGGTTTCTATTAGTTATTGCCGCATTTATTGGTAGCATTATCTTTATTATCGGATTAAACCTAGTTATCGAGTTGCTAGATCGTACGCTCCGGGATGCCGAACGGGCCAGACGTCTTACTGGCATGAATATATTAGGGGCTTTCACAGGACGTAATTCCCAATTAAAATATCGTGGATTCGTAAAAACTTGTAACCGTATCTCTGCGGCTTATGCTTGTAACCGGTTAACACCTTACATCAAAAAGGGCGATACATTTTGTATCAATATACTAAGTCTAGAGGAAAAAGAAGGAAAAACGTTTATCTCACGATATTTCCAGGAATCTTGGGAAGAGCTTGGCTTCAACGTAAAATACCTAAGAGTCGGTCAAGATATCCCAATCGATGCCTCCTTATTCATGGCTGAACATATAGACAAACATATCCAGCTTGAAAGCAGGCCGGATATATTAATCGTTGAGTATCCTTCTATCCAACAGTATGGTGTTCCATCCCATTTACTAGGGTCAAGCCAAGTCAATTTGTTAGTAGCTAACGCTTGCCGGGTTTGGAAAAATAGCGATACGGAGTTAGTTAAATATCTGCGTGACATTACAGAAGGCACGGCATTGTACTTATATCTAAACAATGCCACGAGAGAGGCCGTGGAAGATTTCACGGGGCAATTACCCCCTCAAACATCTATGCGATCTTTCGCAAACCGGATGATGTATATGGGATTAACGGCGACTAATACCGCTGTAAAATAACGAAAACACATGGAAACATCAAGATACATACAAGAGGACAATACTTCGTTCAAAATATCTCAGCTCTTTCTTGTCTTAGGGTTGGGAGGTATTGGCATATCCTTGCTGTATAACTCAATTCCAGTATTCATACTAATAACTTTGATTCCATTATTCTGTGTAGGAGGTATCCTTTTATTAAGATATCCATGGCTTATATTATTCGTTATATTCACGACCAATTACTTCATATTAGGCATCACCCGATACATTCCCATAGAAGGGATCAGTGTTATTATGGAAATCCTATATATGATAGCTTTGGTACTGATCTTTATTCAAGCTGCCCTTTTCCAAAACATAGAATGGCGTAGAGCATTTAATATCCTAAGTATCGCATTATGTATCTGGATGGGTTATTGCATTTTAGAAATAATCAATCCAACCAGCTCATTAGAAGGTTGGATATTATCAAGAGGATTAATATTCAATGGATTGATTATAGTCATTATTACATCTCTATTATGTACACGCTATTCCATACTCAAAGCTATCATATTTTGTTTATCCATATTCACGTTATTTGCGATAATTAAGACATTAATGCAAAAGTTTATTGGATTTGATAGTTTTGAGACAAAATGGCTTAATGCCGGAGGAGCCACAACGCATATTATTTGGTCTGGAATCCGCTATTTCTCATTCTTTACGGATGCCAGTAATATGGGTGCCAATATGGGTGCCGCCATCATGTTTTTCGGTATAGCCTCGCTCTACATGCGATCTGCATTATGCAAGATATATTATTCATGTATAGCGATTCTAGCACTTTATGCTTTGTTCCTTTCCGGGACAAGAGGAGCTATGATCGTACCATTAGCAGGGCTAGCACTTTACACACTGATCAGCAAACAAACTAAAATGGTCATTGGTGGAGCAAGTATGTTATTGTTTATCTATATCTTTTTCGCTTTTACGACTATAGGAGAAAGCAACTCATCTATCAGAAGAATGAGAACCGCTTTTAACCCAACCAAAGATGCCTCATATATCGTACGCAAAGAAAATCAAAAAAAATTAGCCACATATCTCAAATATAAGCCCTTTGGGGAAGGGCTTGGACTATCTGGAGATGGATTAGGAGTAAAAATATCCACTCGTTTTACCACTTCTATTCCAACTGATTCTTGGTACGTAAAAATTTGGGTAGAAACAGGCATAGTTGGATTGATTCTTTATCTTAGTATGATTTTTTTTACTATAGGATGGGGAGGGTGGATCATTGCCACACAGATCAAGGATCTTGAACTAAAAGGATTATTGTCCGGATTACTTTGTGGTATATTCGGTATGTTCATTAACGCATACGCAAACTCGTTTTGGGGTCAATTTCCAACAATGATAATCGCATTTATGGGGCTAACATTTGTGTTAAACGGTCCTTACTTTGACAAAGAGATACGAATAAAAAAATTAACTGTTTCAAATAAATAACGCTATGATTGAACAATTCTTTCAAATAGGAGAAAACTGGATTGATAAGGAACAATATGCCTTTCAATTAGGAGATGCCATCTTATTCCTTTGTTTTCTGATATTTGTACTATATTTATTCGTGTTTGCCATCTATTCAAAACGGAAACCACAGTATAATTATCCTACTGCCAAGAAGAAGTATCGTTTCGCTGTCTTGTTCCCCGCTTATCAAGAAGACGAAGTTATCATAGACTCCGTAAAAAATTTTCTCGTTCAAGAATATCCAAGAGAACGATACGACATTATCGTTATATCTAATCAAATGCGACAAGATACGATAGATAACTTAAAAGCATTATCGGCGAAAGTCGTTAAAATGGATAGTCCCCAAAGCACAAAAATCGAGGCTCTCAAAGAAGCCATACATTATATTGAGAAAGGAGATATAAAGTATGATAATGTCGTTATCCTCGATGCGGATAATATCGTAAAACCAAGTTATCTCGAGAAAATAAACGATGCCCTTTATGCGGGCTGTTCCGCATTGCAAACACACAGGGTCGCTAAAAACCGTGATAGCAATATCGCTGTGCTCGATTCTGTCAGCGAAGAAATTAACAACTCTATCTTTCGTAAAGGCCATACCCGTCTTGGATTCTCTTCCGCCCTTAGCGGCTCCGGCATGGCTTTCGAATACGAGCTTTTCAAGGATATCATACAAGAATGTCACGATATAGGAGAAGATAAATACATGGAAAGAAAGCTTTTGTTGCAAAATGTTTATATCGAGTATTTGGAAGAAGTATATACCTATGACGAGAAAGTTCGAGGTAAGAGGGATTTCTATAACCAGCGCCGTCGTTGGTTGACAACTCAAATCAGCAACTTATTCTCGGGTCTTTTCCAAATGCCGGCAGCCATATTTAATGGAAATTGGGACTATTGCGACAAATTATTTCAATGGATGATGCCTCCTCGCATATTACTGCTAGGTTTTATTATATTAATAGCCTCATTTTTGACTGTTCTCGATTTTATAACATCCATCAAGTGGTGGCTCTTATTGGTCTTGTTAGGTATTACATTCAGTATAGCGGTACCAGACTATCTTGTCGACAGGAAATTCAAGAAAGCGATAGCGAGCGTTCCTGTCTTATTCATACTTATGTTCCTCAATATTTTCCGTATAGGAGGACACAAATTTAATCCAACTAAACATTCTTTAAAACCATGAGAATAGCAATTGAGGCACAACGTATATTCCGGACCAACAAACATGGGATGGACTTTGTCGCTCTTGAGAGTATTCGAGAGTTACAAAAAATCGACAAGGAAAATGAATATTTTATATTTGTCAGTCCAGGTGAAGATCATTGCCTAGAAGAGACAGACAATGTACATATTATTGAGGTAAAATGCCCTACCTACCCTCTTTGGGAACAAGTTGCGCTTCCACGAAATGTAAGCAAGATAAAGCCAGACCTCTTGCATTGTACCAGTAATACCGCCCCACTAAATTGCCCTGTCCCGTTAGTGTTGACATTACATGATATTATTTTCCTAGAACCCCGTCAGGGAGGAAATAAATCTTGGTATCAAAACATGGGTTGGTATTATCGCCGCATGGTGGTTCCTCGCATACTCCCCCAATGTAGGAAGATCATCACAGTCTCTCGTTTTGAGTGCGATCGCATACGTGAGGTATTGCGATTACCCAAGGATAAAATCACAGCTATCTATAATGGATATAGCGAGCACTTTCATCCCCTGCCAGAGATATCATCTATTATCCATAAGTATATTAATAATGACGATTATATTTTTTTCCTAGGCAATACAGATCCTAAAAAAAACGTCGCCCGCACGTTAAAGGCATATAGCCTTTATTTGAAGCACTCAGAAAAGAAACGACCTCTACTTATCGCAGACTTAAGCGAGGATAAACTAGACGCTATCCTACGAGAGCAACGGATAGAAGAGATCAAGCCCTTTCTCTCATACCCGGGATACATCCCTAATACAGACCTAGCTTATCTATATAACGGCGCTTTCGCTTTTTTATATACTTCCCTAAGGGAAAGTTTCGGTATTCCCTTGCTAGAAGCCATGGCTTGCGGCACACCTGTAATTACGGGGAACACATCCGCAATGCCAGAGATAGCTGGAGAAGGCGGAATACTAGTTGACCCGTTGAGTGAAAAAGAAATCGCAGACAAGATACTATATTTAGAGCGAGATCAAATATTCTATCAAAATCAAATAGAATATGGTTTAAACAGAGTCAAAAGATTCTCTTGGTCACAAACAGCGGAAAATCTTTTGACCCTATATAAAACGATTTAAACCTGATAAGTCATGGATATAGGCCAAATCAAACAGAAAATCAAGCAAAATGAGTTTTTGAAGAAAATAGTATTCTATTCAATAACCTCTCCTAAAAATCCTAAACCTCGTTGTTGGGTAAAATGGTTTGTCAATCCTTGGATCCATAAGAAAGGAAAAGGAGCTATCATTCGAAGGAGAAGATCCCGTATTGATGTATTCCCTTGGAATCAGTTCACGGTAGGTAAAAATTCCCTCATTGAGGATTTCACGACCATCAACAATGGGGCAGGCGATGTTATCATAGGCGACAACGCCCGTATTGGAATCGGTTCGGTGGTGATTGGTCCCGTACGATTCGGAAATAAAGTCGGATTAGGTCAGCACGTTTTCATCTCCGGTTTTAATCATGGATATGAGGATGGAAATGTGGATTCCAATGAACAACCTTTAGTAAAGAAAACTGTAGTAATAGATGAAGACTCCCATATTGGAGCAAACTGTGTAGTCGTAGCAGGTGTCCATATTGGTAAGAGATGCCAGATCGGAGCTGGAAGCGTAGTAACTAAGGACATTCCAGATTACTCCGTTGCTATAGGTAATCCCGCTAGAGTTATCAAACGTTATGATATTAACAAACAAAAATGGATAAGAATCTAGTTAGCGTAATCATACCCCTATATAATACCGAGGAGTTCGTAGAAGAGGCGGTAAGATCTATCATGTGCCAGACTTTACGAGAAATAGAGATCATTGTTATAAATGACGGCTCAACAGATAACAGTCTATCTATCATAAAACGCCTAGCTGATGAAGATAAACGTATCCGAATTTATACACAGTATAACCAAGGGCCATCAGTCACCCGAAACAAAGGCTACGAATATACCCAAGGTAAATACGTTTATTTTATGGATAGTGATGATTATCTGGAGCCAGAAGCCTTAGAAACATGCTATATTAAATGTGAACGACAGGCTTTAGATTTCGTTTTTTTTGATGCGGACATATTAAACAAGGAAAAACATAAAAACATATCTTTAAACTATCAACGAAAAGATTGTACAAATCCGGAGTTAGTATATCAAGGCCCATATATCTTAAAACTCCTAATAGATCATAAGGCATATTCTCCATCCCCATGTCTTAATTTCATAAGAAGAGAATACCTAACAGAGATCCAACTCGATTTTCTTCCCGGAATCATCCATGAAGATCAATTATTCACATGCTTGTTATATTTACAGGCCCAAAGAGTATCCTCCATACACAAGGATTTCTTCAAACGTAGGCTACGGGAAGACTCAATCATGACCAGTAAGTTCTCAATGCGAAACATGGAAAGTTACTTTACGATAACTGCCCATTTAAGCAAATTCGCGGACTCACACCCAATGTTCCGTGAAATAATCGACTTATATTTATCAAGAATGCTCAACGCCGCAGTATGGCTATCCTATAAAATACCCTTTAAAGATCGCTTGAAAATAGCCAGACGATGTCTAAAAGAATATAGGCAATACGTGACAACAAAAAATCTAATAGTTTTATTATTCAAATCATTCCTATAAAAACAAAAGAAACTATGGCATCCATAAAAAAAGAATTAATATCAGGAGTATTATATACGGCCATATCCAAATATTCCGGAATAATTATTTCTCTGGTTGTCACCGGAATATTAGCACGCTTAATTGCCCCCGAAGAATTTGGTATAGTAGCAATAGCAACTGTAATTATTTCTTTTTTTGGTATTTTCAGTGACCTAGGTATTGCGCCCGCTATTATTCAAAATAAGGATTTAACAGGCAAAGATCTTAACAGAATATTCTCTTTTACCTTATGGTTGGGAATCATGATATCTATTCTTTTTTTCCTATGCTCTTGGCCCATTTCTTTTTTTTATAAACAAAAGACATTACTGACAATATGCCAACTACTATCCATCAATTTATTTTTTGCTTCGGCAAACATCGTTCCTAACGCACTCCTATTCAAGAATAAGGAGTTTAAGTTTATCGCATATCGTAGCTTAACTATCCAATTTATTGGAGGAAGCATAGCCATCAGTGCCGCCATCGCAGGTGCCGGACTATATGCATTAGTCATTAATCCTATTTTCTCCAGCATTCTCTTATTTATCATATCATATCGGAAAAACCCTCAAAAGTTACAATATACATTCGGTCTGGATTCGGTCCAAAAAATATTCAGTTTCTCAGCCTATCAATTTTTATTTAATGTAATTAATTATTTCAGCAGAAACCTTGATAAATTATTAATCGGAAAATACATGAATATGAATGCCCTAGGGTATTACGAAAAATCATATCGGCTAATGATGCTTCCTTTGCAAAATATAACCCATGTGATCTCTCCTGTCATGCATCCAATCTTTTCCGGTTTTCAAGATGACTTGCATAAGCTAGCGGATTCATACGAGAAGGTTATTCATATTCTAGCCTTTATTGGTTTACCCCTGTCTGCGTTATTATGGTTTTCCGCAAGGGAAATCACTCTCATTTTGTTTGGGGATCAATGGATGCCCTCCGTTCCGGTATTCCAGATATTATCTATATCTGTTGGTATACAAATAATATTATCAACATCCGGCTCTATTTTCCAAGCGGCCAACGACACTAAAAGTTTATTCATTTGCGGCGTATTCTCCACTTTATTAAACGTATCTGGCATTGTAATAGGGATATTTGTATTTAAAACGCTCGAAGCGATCGCATGGTGCATTACTATCACATTTACGATCAATTTCATCCAATGCTATATATGGATGTATAAAGTGACATTAAAGCGTAATGTGAAAATCTTTATCCGACAATTTTTATCACCTATTGTATTAACAAGTATTTTGATACTCTTACTATGGCCTATATATGAGATATCATACAAGATGACTGAGCTAGGAAGCTTATCCGTTAAGATTCTGTTAGCTATATCTTTTTCTTCCATATATATACAATTAAGTGGAACTTATGATATTATTAACCTACTTAAATCCAAGATACAGAAATGAAAGCTTTATTCCTGATATTTCACGGTCTTAATCCTGCTAATGGGATCAGCAAGAAGATCTACTACCAAGTCAATGCCTTAAGAGCATGTGGCATTGATACGAGACTCTGTTACCTAAATGAGTCTAACGGCAGGAAATTGAGAATGATAGACTCCGAGGTACTACAAGATTATGGAGCAGGGTTCAAGGGTAAAATACTGAAAAGGATAGAATATTCTTCAATCGTTGAATATGCGAAGAAAGAAAATATTAGTTTTATTTATATGCGATCTGATCATAACGCTAATCCATTCACGATTCATATGGTTCATCAAATGCGTAAAGCGGGGATAAAGGTTGTAATGGAAATACCAACTTATCCTTATGACCAAGAATATATAGGTTTCTCTCGTCGGAAATTACTATTTATAGATCAATGTTTCCGTCATTCCTTGGCCAAACAATTATGCGGGATCGTGACTTTCTCCGACTATAAGACCATATTCGGCATTCCCACTATACAAATATCGAACGGCATTGACTTCTCGCAAATTAAATTGAAACAACAGGTCAACGATACAAACAAGGAACTTCACCTAATAGGAGTAGCGGAGATTCATTACTGGCATGGATTTGACCGTCTGGTTAAAGGTCTGGCTGATTATTATGATTCACATCCCAATTACAAAGTCTTTTTCCATATTGTAGGAGATTTCTTCGGGCAACGAGAAAAAGATGATATCCTTCCAATCATCAAACAGCATAAATTAGAGAACTACGTAACCCTTCACGGCGCTAAGCACGGCGAAGAGCTTGACCGGCTTTTTGAGAAAGCAGACATGGCCATCGGTAGTCTTGCACGGCATCGTAGCGGTATCACCCATATTAAAACATTAAAGAACAGGGAATATGCCGCCCGGGGCCTTTCTTTTATTTACTCTGAGACAGATAGCGACTTTGAGAATAAACCGTATATACTTAAAGTGCCCGCAGATGAAACCGCCATCGATATAAACTCATTAATACATTTTTATGAAAAGCAATCTCTTTCTCCCCTTGAGATCAGGGAATCAATTCGATCTCTCTCATGGGAAACTCAAATGAACAAAATAATTAACTCTATAAAAATCTCATAAGAAAAAAACATGGTTATTCCTTCGCAAAAAGGTAAGACGCCTTCTTTTTCCTATGATATTTGTAGGGAGCACTTACTATACATAAATAATATTCACATGACTAGAATTCACGAGTTATAGGCCATTATCTACAAATATATTTTAGTGTCTAGAATCAGCCTCAAGGCTGCACAATCACTCATAGTTTATTAAAATATTCAATCCCTAAAAAAATATCTATTTTCCAATTAACATCACATAATAATCCTCCATAAATTTAGCTATTACTATCTAAATAAAGCGTACTATAACACATGTTTGTAAACATTTAATATCTTCGTATATATTTTGTTTTATCGCAATTTTATTCCGATCTTTGCAGAGATTTAAACAACAATTATAAATCCTCACGATCTTCATAAAAAAAGAGTGGAATATTTATTCATTCATGATTTACGGCCATTGTGAAAAAACGATCTAAATGAAATGGTTCTTCAAAAAAGACGGAAACGACACGTTTCCTATTTAAATCTTTTAATAACTCCCTTGTATATTTATATATAGCGGTGCGAAATCGTGGCGAAAAAAAGCAACGATTCCAAGCTTATCCGCTAAGGATTAAGAAGTTCAGAGTTTGATCTAGAATGCGATTCAGAGTACGATATTTATTAACACGCCCTAAAGGGGTATAATTCAAAACATTATGTATAAACTATTCAACACGGATGAGCTACGGAAGAACGGCTACATCCGCTATCCCAGAGTTTTCTTGGATATGCTCATAAGAAATTGTTGCAAGGGAAAGCGGATCCCGACGCAAATAGGGATCATGCTGTACCTGTACAGCAAAGTCGCCTATAGCCCTTACCAATGTCCATGGAAAAATGACACATACACCATCCAGAAAGGGCAATGTATCGTGAAAATACCCGAGCTGGCCACTTATCTTGGCTGCACGGTCTATGCCATACGGAAAGGATTGGAAGAGCTAGAACAAAGCAGCGTGATAACCAAGAAAAAACTAGATCACGGTATGGCGGTGGAAATTATCAATTATCAGTCGTTCATACTAAACAAAACATCTTATGGCAAATAAGAAAACGCTAACCCCTACCTCCCTCCCCGCCAGCCTCACGCTACCCGAAGAGCGGAAAGCGGAGAAAGCCCTGCTCTTCGGGCTGCTGGCCTCACGCAAGAGCCTTCCCGAGATCGCCTTCAGGATAAGGCCCGAGATGTTCACCCACCCGGATATCGCCTTGGCGATAGAGGCCTACCTCAGCCTTCACGGGAAGGGGGAAGGAACGGATATACTCTCGGTGGAGAAAGAGATACGGAGGCTCTCGCCGGAGAGGGCCGGGCAACTGCCCGACCTCTTCGAGCTGGCCCGGCAAGACGGCTACATGGAGGTAGGCGGAGAGTTCGTACGGCAGCATTGCCAGTACATAAGGGAGGCCTTCGTGGCAAGGCGGCTTATCCTGAGGTGCCACGAGCTGGCGCATAAGGCGGCGGCCGACGACCGGGATACGCAAAAGCTGATATCGGAACTGGGAACGGTGGCCGATGAACTGGGCGAGCAGCTCTCCCTCACCCACGAGATACCGGACATGCCTACCGCCACCGCCGAGGCCATGGCACGGGTACGGGAGATACGCGAGCGGGTAGCCCGGGGCGGTACGGCGGGCATACATACCGGGCTGGGGGGACTGGACAGGCTTATGGGAGGGTTGCGGACAGGCTCGCTCCACGTGTTCGCCGCCCGCCCGGGCATGGGAAAGACGGCCTTCGCCCTTTTCATGGCGGTGAACGCCGCCAAGCAAGGGGTACCGGTTTGCGTCTACAGCCTGGAGATGTCGAGGGAACAGCTGATCTTCAGGATGCTGGGACAGATAGCCGACGTGGAGCCTTCGAAGATCACCAAGGGAACCGCCACCGAGGAGGAGATGAGAGCCTTGGAGGAGGCGAGCCGGCAGCTGAAAGAATTGCCGATATGTATCAACCAACGCTCGGACATCCAAATAGACGAGATACGCTGCGACATCTCCCTCAGGAGGCGGCAAGGGAAGTGTTCCCTCGCCATCATCGATTACTTGCAGCTAGTAAACCGGGACGACAAGGGGCAGACCCCAAACGAGGCCATCTCGAACATCACCCGCAAGGCCAAGATTACGGCGATGGACGAGGAGATACCGATCGTGCTGCTCTGCCAGCTGAACCGCAATTGCGAGACGAGGGGGACCTACTCCTTCAGGCACCAGCTATCCGACCTCCGGGACTCCGGCTCTATCGAGCAGGACGCCGATACGGTGGCCTTCATCAGCCGCCTCTCCGTGGTGAACATACACGAGGACCCGGATACGCACCTGCCTACCCGGGGGAGGGGCACGATCCTGCTGGCCAAGAACCGCCAAGGCGAGCTGGGACACGTGCGCTTCATGCACAACGAGGGCGTGACCTCCTTCTGGGACGACACCCAGCCGGCATGCGTCCGCAAGGCCCGGGCGGCGGAGCCTAAACCGAAGGGAAAGGGCCTCTTCGAATGCTGACAGACGATACGCTGCGCAAGGTGCGGGAGACGGCCCGCATCGACGAGGTAGCCTCCGGTTACCTCACGCTACATCGCTCGGGGAAGGACTTCGTGGCGCTGTGCCCGTTCCACGACGAGCGGCATCCCTCCTTCCGCGTCTCCCCGGCGAGGAACATCGGGAAGTGCTTCAGTTGCGGCGAGGCGGCGGACCCGATACGGCTCGTGTGCCACATGGAGGGATGCGGCTTCGAGGAGGCGGTACGCCTACTGGCACGCAAATACAATATCGAGGTGGAAGAGACCGCTGCCGCTGGTCGTGAGCGGCGGCGGGACGAGCGGGAAGCGTTGTTGCTGGCGAACGCCTCGTTCGCTAGCGGCCTGCTACCGGGCCACCCCGTAGGTACGGCACGTACGATAGAGGATCGCCATGGGCTGGAAGAGACCTACCGCGGCTTCGGCGTGGGACTTTGCCCGCCCGACGTCCCCCAAGTGTTCCGCCCCTTCCTAGGCCGGCTCATCTTCCCGATACACACCACCGGGGGACAG
Source organism: Parabacteroides sp. AF27-14 (assembly GCF_003635425.1). Lineage (NCBI taxonomy): Bacteria > Pseudomonadati > Bacteroidota > Bacteroidia > Bacteroidales > Tannerellaceae > Parabacteroides > Parabacteroides sp. AF27-14. Next base: position 81,647 of record NZ_QTLZ01000018.1, on the reverse strand, counting down.
GTGGCCGGGTTCGCCGGACGGAGCCTTACCCCGTCGGAGAAGGGGCGGAAATACGTCAACTCCCCCGACAGTCCCGCCTACCACAAGGGGCATATCCTCTACGGCCTGCACAAGGCGGTGAAAGCCATACGCTCCGAGGGACGCATCCTGCTTTGCGAGGGATACAAGGACGTGCTCGCCTTCCACGCCTCCGGCATACGGTACGCCGTGGGGCTATGCGGCACGGCGCTCACCGAGGAGCATATCCGGGCGATACGGAGGCTGGCCGGGCAGGTGACGCTCTCTCTCGATCCCGATCCGGCGGGACGGCAGAACACGGTCCGGTGCGCCCATATGCTCCTGTCCGAGGGATGCGCCGTCAGCCTGCTTCCCCTACCCGACGGCATGGACCCGGACGAGGTATACCGCCGGAAAGGGAGCGACGAGCTGGCACGCCTAGCACGGGAGGGTACCCTCGATTACCTCTCCTACCGCATCCGCCAAGCGGCTTCCCGCCCTCGCACGGACACCACCGCCATCAACGGGGCGTTGGGCGAGATCGGCCTCCTCTCCTCCCCGCTGGCCGTGTACCGGAGGCTTGGGGAGCTATCCGGGGCGACGGGTATACCGATGGAGGTATTACGGCAGGAAATGTCTGTCGCCACAGACCCGAAAAGCGTAGCGGCAGCGGCACCGAGGAAGAAAGTCGCAGGCCTCACGCACGCCCTGCCACGAGAAAGGGCGTTACTGCGTTTTTGCCTCACGCACCATGACCGGATGTTCTACGACCCCGACGGAAACGAGATTTCCCTGCCCGCATGGGTCTCTGGCGAACTGGCGGACAACGAGCTTCCCCTAGAGGACCCGGAACACGCCCACTTGCTCCACCTCCTATCCGAGGGCAAGCACCCGGACGGGATAGCGGACGAGCGGCTCTCCGCCCTTGTCCTCTCCCTCCGGGCCTCCGCGCCGCAAGATACCGGGCCGGTACCGGACGAACGGCTTCCCGGCGAGACCCGCTTCCAAGTGCTCCTCTACGGCGAGTCCTTCGCGCACCGGAAGCTAGCCCGGGCCTTGGAGTCCGTCCGCACGGCGGCGACACCCGAAGAGCGCCTGCGCCTACAAGCCACGCTCGAGAATCACTTCGCCCTAAGCGACCGTATCGCCAAGGAATTGCAAAGCCAAAGTATCCTGCCGGAGGGGATATAGGGGGGAGACAAAAAAAACTACCGTGTTTGGCACCGAACACTATTGTGCCGGGAAGCCAACACAGTAGTATCCGAAGCCAAACACAGTAGTGTCCGGACCGGAAATACGATAGTCCTTTTATTTCATGCTATCCAACCAACGCTTGCCGGATGGCGTGTACATCCAAACGATAAACACCACAAGTATCAATAGCATTACCCCGAAAAGAAATGTCAATGGATTCATAGCTCTTTATTATTTCAAGATTTTATTACCACAGAAAGCTAACCCGACAGAGAACAAGATCCCTACCATGAACATTCCAATCATACTTATCTCTATCTTTTCCGATTGGAATAACATAGCTATTCCACCCAGCACCAATGCCGTGAACGTCAGTTTTGACAAATCGTAAAAATATTTGCCCAACGTCTCACGCTGGCACTTCGCCCGTTCACGGGACTCACCTCTCACGTCTCGCCGCTTGTCTTTCTCTTTCATACCGTAAATTTTTCATGTCAATCGAATTTTGATTGGGCAAACATACGCTTATTTCGTTAGAAAACCAAGCGTTATTCACTCAAAATCCACCTCTTTACCCCCATTCACCCGACCTCGCCCCCCTTCGTCCCCGTTGACCGGAATCCCACCGGCGGCATGTCGTACCTTTACAACGTAATCAAAAAAACACCAGACATTATGCCGATCAAGTACCGATTAGTCTTACGAAAAGACATGACCAAGGGAGCCGCCGCCGGCTCCAAGTTGTATTACGCCGTGAACAAGTCCACCGGCACCTGCGATTTCGAGGAGCTGTGCGACCAGATCGCCGACCGCAGCACCGCCTCACGGGGCGACGTGCAGGTCGTGGTAGACGGCCTTCTCTACATCCTCAAGCAACGCCTCCAGAAAGGGGAGACCGTCCAGCTGGGCGATCTCGGCCACTTCCAAGCCGTGATCGGCAGCAAGGGCACCAAGCTGGAGTCCGACTTCAACGCCTCCCTTATCAAACGTCCCCGGATCGTCTTCCGTCCGAGCGTGACGCTAAAGAGCGTCACCGGCCTCGCCAAGTTCGAGAAGATCGTGCCCGACGCACCCGCCCCGGGAGGAGGCGACAGCGAATCCCCCGACGAAATCTGACTCAAGGCTCCCCTAGATGAGAAACGATGCACTCCCGCTGACGGGGCGATAAGATCCGTTGGCGGGGATGCCATCCGCACTCCTCCAGCCGCTCCATCAACTTTCCGCTGACACGTATCCACCGGGACAGCTTATCCGAGGCTTTCTTCTTCGACAATAAGGGAAAATAACTCATCGCTATATCACAAAAATAATAGGCGCCGACACCGGTCTCCCGCTTTTCCATACTGATGCTGTTTATTTATTAACTTATTCAAAGATAGTAATTTAAGATTAATTTTCCAAGAAAAATCAAATCATAATTCATCGTATATATCATGAAACAAGCCTATATCTCCACCCACCTTGCCGACGCCCAGTCCGCCGGCGACCGCTTCCACCTAAACCCCATCATCCTCCTTGCCCAAGCCGCCCTAGAAAGCGGCTGGGGCACCTCCCGCCTAGCCCGGGAGGCCAACAACCATTTCGGCATCACCGGCTACGGGGCGAGCAACGCCTTCTGGCACGGGGGCCGCGTCACCGCCCGATACAAGCGGGGCGAGTTGCTGTTCCGCCGCTACGACTCGGCACGCAACTCCTACCTCGACTTCGCCCGCCTCCTCGTCTGCTCCTACCCGCAGGCCGCCGCCATGAGCCGTTTCCCCGCCGACTACGCCAAGGCCATCGCCTACAGCCCCTACATCAGCGAGCTGAACGGCGACAACCGGGAGCGCTACCGGGAGACGCTGGTACAGCTCTGCCACGAGATCGAACCGATTTACTCATCCCTAAAAAACAACAATTGATATGAATAAGATACGACAAATACTTGCCTTCGTCCGCAGCCTGCTGGATTTCTTGCTAAACCTAGGATCTCACACGCCCCAAAAACAACCGCCCCATGACACGACCGACACTCCCACGGAGCCCACGCCCCCCTTTCCCCCACTTCCGCCTGCTCGCCTTGGCCAGCCTCTTCCTGCTGGCGGTACTCTCCCTCCTGCTAGACATGCGGGAGGCGGCGTTGGCGGCTATCGGGGCGATACTCTCGCTCTCGTCCACCCCTCGCCCGGCCCCTTGAACCTGCTGGGCTGGGGGCTGATACTCTCGGCGGCGCTGAGCTCGCTGGGAAAGATATGGCCCCCTTAGGTGAGAAAAAACGGCAGAATCAAACTCTTATTGAAAATTATAAGTACTTTTGTAAAAAAAAGCGAATGCACTTGTTGATCTACATAGATATCGCCCTATTCATTTTCATCGCCTTTTTCATAGGCTATGACCTATTTTTTACGTTGGCGTCCTTTTTTCGGAGGAGGTACCGGAAGCACCGGAGCATACGGCTCCAGAAGTTCGCCGTCATCTTCGCCGCCTATAAGGAAGACCAAGTCATACAGGAATCCGTGGAGCGCATCCTCCTGCAAGACTATCCGGCGGACAAATACCGGGTGATCGTGGTATCGGACCATATGCGGGAGGAAACGAACCAAGCGCTCGCCAAGCTCCCGATCGAGCTCCTCACGCCGGATTTCAAGCATAGCATGAAACATAAGTCCATCACCTACGCCTTGGAATACCTGAAAGAGGGAATCGATAAAGTCGTCATCCTCGATGCCGACAACCTCACGGATACGGATTTCCTGACCCGGGTCAACGATATCACGCAAGACAACATCGCCCTGCAAGCGCACCGTACCCTCAAGAACGACAATACGCCGATAGCGGTATGGGACGGTATCTCCGAAGAGATCAACAACACCATCTTCCGCAAGGGGCGGGTCAATGTCGGGATCTCCTCCTCCTTGATAGGCTCCGGCATGGTATTCGACTTCGGATGGCTGAAATCCCACATGCCCCAATGCGGCACTTTCGCCGAGGACAAGGAGCTGGAGATCTATCTCGCCACGGAAAATATCTTTGTCGATTACGCCGAGGACATCCTCGTGTACGACGAGAAGACCTCACGCCAAGAGGTCATGGCACGGCAAAGATCCCGCTGGTTCCACGCCCAACTGCTGGCATTCTCTTTGATCATACGGCATCTCGACCTCCGTACCCTCAACTGGAATTATATGGACAAGGCGGTCCAATGGTTCCCGCTCCCGAGAATATTAAAACTGATCATCCCGTCTCTCCTCGCCTTGGCATGGAGCCTCACAACTTTCCCGCTTGCCCTGAAATGGTATGGACTGATATTAATCAGCATCTTGACATATACGCTGGCCATTCCCCGCAAGATGCATACACGGAAACTTTACAGGAATCTGTCGAAGCTTCCCTTCCTTTTTTTCATCTTGACAAAAGGATATATAGCCTCATTCATCCGGATAAAAAACAAGGATACGAGCTTTCAGAGCACTCCACATGACATAACGATAAAAAAAGAAGAAAGCCATGATTAAAAAAGTCTCCATTATCACTATCAATTATAACGGGTTGAAAGATACCGTCGAGATGATAGAATCCTTGGCTATCCATGAGACTTATCCTCATGAGATCATTGTCGTAGACAACGCTTCTACCGACCCTCTGGAACATAAGCTTCTCCAATCCAAGTTCCCAGACATACAGGTTATACGGAGTGAGAAAAACCTTGGATTCGCCGGTGGTAATAACTTGGGAATATCATATGCCACAGGCTATTATTTATTACTTCTTAACAATGATACAATCATTACCCAACCATTCCTAAAAGCATTAGTAAATAGACTGGACAGCAATCCTCGAATAGGATGCGTCTCTCCTAAAATAGCTTGTTGGCCCGAAAAAGAACGTTTACAATACGCAGGTTCCACACCAATGAGCCACATAACGCTCCGGAACACCTCCATTGGCTATGATCAGTTAGACCAAGGACAGTTCGAAGAAGCGCATGAAACCTCATTCGCCCATGGAGCTGCCATGGCAGTCAAGGCGATTGACATACAAAAATTCGGGAAAATGCCAGAATTCTACTTCCTTTATTATGAAGAGTTAGATTGGTGTACTCAAATTCAAAAGACTGGATCCTCTATTTGGTTTGAGCCCAAAGCTATAATCTATCATAAGGAAAGCGCTAGTGTGGGTATTGAGAGTCCTTTGCGTATATATTATCACACCCGAAATCGTCTCATATTTGCCCAGCGCATTTTATCAAAAAAAAGAATTCGTATATGTTCATATATATATCAAACGACATTTGCTCTTTGCAAAAAGATTCTAATATTTACGATTCAAGCAAAATTCCATCTTATTCCATTTTTGTTTAAAGGAATAAAAGATGGTATTTATTTCATAAACAATAACTCAAAATAACAAAGTTATGTATAAAGTTTCTTTAGCAATACCTATTTATAACGTGTCTCTATTCGTAGAAAGAGCGTTACTATCCGTATTAAACCAAACATATGATAATATAGAATATTTAATAGTAGACGATAAAGGGCAAGATGATTCCATGGACATTGTCCATAGAATTATTAAAGATCATCCAAGAGGAAAGGATGTCCGTATCATCGAGCATCCGTATAATATTGGCCTTGGGGCTACAAGAAATACTGCCATCGATAATGCGCAAGGCGAGTATCTGTTTTTTATGGATAGTGACGATGAGATCATCCCTACATGCATAGAAATTCTCGTACATAAAATGCAAGAACATCCTGTTGATTTCATCGCAGCATCACACATGAAGAAAGATCTCTCAGGAAAGACCTACCCTACTTATACGTATAGCCCGATTTTAATCCAAGGAGATGATTTACCAGTCGCACAATATCGATATGCACAAAACAATGATATATATGTAATGAGCTGGAACAAACTTTATAATTTAAACTTTTTAAAATCCCATAATATACAGTGTATACCTCATCAACTGGTAGAGGATTGCTGGTTCACATATCAAGTTATTATATCCGCAAAGTCTTGCCAATTAATATCCGATCAAACCTTGTATTATACTATAAATCCAGAATCCACAACCTCAAAGATCAAGACACAAGGGTATTCGATGAAATTAAGTATCAGCTACGCAGAAATAGAAAAAACAAAAAGAGCCTATATAGCCCACTTAAGAGCACACTCAATTTATCCCTGTTTGCTCTTCGATACCATGTTCATGGGCCTATATCATGCCTACAGAATATTATGCGTAGATAACAAAATGGAAAAACAAGAAAGGAAAAAACTCGCATGCTCTTTATTAACTCGAAATTTCCAACTACCTAACCGAATTATCTGTAGTACCTCTTACCTTCGTTTTCTTGCTATATACATTTTTTACAGTTTACCTATAACTATAAAAATCAATTTGGTGAATTTAGCCATCAAATTTAAAATCAAGGATATACTTCAAAAATGGTTTCACTTCAATTAAATAGATTTTATGGAAAAGAGCTGTCAAGTCATTGAGATCCTCTTCTGGATCGGCATCGGGATCGTTTTCTATACCTATCTGGGGTATGGGATCGTATTATACCTTATGGTAAAGATCAAGGAGCTGTTCGTTAAACCCCGGCTCCCCCGCCTTCCCGAGACACTACCGGAGGCCACGTTGCTGATAGCCGCCTACAACGAGGAGGCGATCGTGGCGAGCAAGATGGTGAATTGCAGACAACTGGATTATCCGGCGGATAAGCTGAGACTGGTCTGGATCACCGATGGAAGCAATGACAACACGAATGAAAGACTGAAAGAGTACCCGGAGGTCACCGTACTGTACCAACCGCGGCGACAAGGAAAGACCGCCGCCTTGAACCGGGCCCTCCCCTACGTCAATACCCCCTACGTCATCTTCACCGACGCCAACACGATGCTGAACAAGGGCGCCATCAAGGAGATCATACGCCAGTTCAGCGACCCACGGGTAGGCTGCGTGGCCGGAGAGAAACGGGTAGAGATACAAGCCGAGCAAGGAGCCACCGCCGGAGAAGGCATATACTGGAAATACGAGTCCGCCCTCAAGCGACTGGACTACCGCCTATACTCCGCCGTCGGGGCGGCAGGCGAGCTCTTCGCCATCCGCACCTCCCTCTTCGAGCAGATGCCCCCGGATACCCTGCTGGACGATTTCATCCTCTCCCTGCGCATAGCGATGAGAGGCTACAAGATCGCCTACAGCAAAGAGGCGTACGCCCTCGAGAGCGCCTCCCTGAACATGCGGGAGGAGGAGAAACGTAAAGTACGCATATCGGCCGGAGGATTGCAATCGGTATGGCGGCTACGGGGATTATTGAATATCTTCCGGTACGGGATACTGAGCTTCCAATACATCAGCCACCGGGTACTGCGCTGGACGCTGACGCCGGTCGTGCTCTTCGCCCTCCTGCCCCTCAACCTTCTCCTAGCCTGTACCGGGCATACCCTTTACACGGTCATCCTTGCCCTGCAATTAGCGTTTTACCTGCTGGGATACTTGGGGTATAAAATGGAAAAACGGAACATCCGGAACAAGCTATTATTCATTCCTTATTACTTTTTATTCATGAATATCAATGTCATACGAGGGTATAGCTATCTCGCTAAGCATAAAGGCACAGGCGCTTGGGAAAAAGCCAAACGAGGCGCGGGATAAAAAAATAAAAAAATAGATGGATAAATAGTCGTTATATGTCGACTTTAATTAATACTTTTGCGCTATTGATACTATTTGAATATCAAGAAAACTAGAACACAATTTAGATACAATGGATAAATTGGCCTCAGAGTATAAAGTTCTTATCGTAGATGATGTCCCTACAAACGTCATGCTAGTACAAGCCATACTGAAGAAAGAGGGATATACGCTTTTGACTTGCGACAGCGGGACAAAAGTGCTACGCATAGCTAACGAGAAACACCCAAATCTGATATTACTCGATATCATGATGCCTGAGATGGACGGATATGAGGTCCTCCAGCATCTGAAAAGCAATCCCGAGACTACGGATATACCCGTGATTATCATGTCCGCCCTAAGCGATATGCAAAGCATCGTGAAAGGTTACCAATTGGGCGCCACCGAATACGTCACAAAGCCTTTCCAACGTGAGGAGCTGGTGAAGAGGGTGGCCCACCGCTACGAGCTTTACAGCATCAAGCGCATCAAGGCCGAGCTGGAGAACACGATCGAGTCTAGGGATACGCTATACTCCGTTATCGCCCATGACCTGCGTTCCCCGCTAGGCTCGTTGAAAATGATGAATAACGCCATCTTGATGATGGTGGACAAGGAGCGGGTAGGCGACGAGGTGTACGAGATGATCCAGATGATGAACAAGACCTCCGAGGAGATCTTCCTCTTGCTGGACAACCTGCTGAAATGGGCCAAGAACCGCTTGAACAAGCAGCACGTATATAAGCAACAGACCGACATAAACAGTATCATCGATAGTACCGCCGAGATGTATGTCCCGATGGCGGCGCAAAAAGGCGTGAAGATTATCCTAGAAAATCTGGATAAAGAGCTGGTAGGCTTGGTCGATATCGATATGCTCAAGACGATTATCCGTAACCTGATCTCTAACGCCATGAAGTTTAGTTTCGAGGGGGGCACGATCACCTTATCCTCACGCTCCGAGGGGGATTTCGTAACCGTTAGCGTGAAAGATACCGGCAAGGGCATCAAGAAAGAGGATCAAGACAAGCTCTTGAAACAAGACTCGCATTTCACGACCTACGGGACGAAGAACGAGAAAGGCTCCGGTCTGGGATTGATGCTTTGCAAGGACTTCGTGGAGCTTCATGGAGGAAAGCTTTGGTTCGAGTCCGAGGGCGAGGGCAAAGGAACGACCTTCCTGTTCTCGATGAAGGCGCTGAACCAAGAGGCATAGCCGATCGACGTACCGCCTGTCTCTACCGATCGTAGACAAGTGTCGTACAAACAAACTAAATATTTCGTATATTTGCATCCCGGATTAATATCCGGGATTTTTTTGTGTGCCGAGGTGACATTAGGTACATTATTATTTATCGTATAAACATTATTATCGTATGTATACCGTAATTAAACGTATGGAGATCTCCGCTTCCCATAGCTTGAGATTGTCCTACCCCAGCAAATGTGAGAATCTACATGGTCACAATTGGATGATCACGGTTTATTGCCGCTCCAAGGAATTAAACGCCGATGGCATGGTAGTCGATTTCAGTCATATCAAGAGATCGGTGAAATCCCTGTTGGACCACCAGAACTTGAACGATATCTTACCTTTCAACCCGACGGCGGAGAACATAGCCTTTTGGGTATACGAGCAGATCCCGTCTTGTTTCAAGGTAGAGGTAAAAGAGTCTGAGGGTAACACGGCGATCTATGAGGAAGATTAACGAGATATTCTACAGCTTGCAAGGCGAAGGGTTCCATACGGGGACTCCCGCCGTATTCGTCCGCTTCTCCGGTTGCAACCTGAGATGTAGCTTCTGCGACACCCGCCACGAGGAGGGCGTAATGATGACGGACGAGGAGATCGTGGAGAAGGTATCTTCCTTTCCCGCACGGATGGTAATCCTGACGGGAGGAGAACCTAGCCTGTGGATCGACAAGGCGCTTATATCCCGCTTACGTGAGGCGGGGAAACAGATCTGTATCGAGACCAACGGCACACGCCCCTTGCCCGACGGCATCGACTGGGTGACTTGCTCGCCCAAGGAGAACGCCCCGGTGGTATTGGAAAGAGTCGACGAGATAAAGGTGGTTTATACCGGGCAAGACCTGTCCGCATACGCCGAAATCCCCGCACGGTACCATTTCCTGCAACCCTGCTCCTGCCAAAATACGAAAGAGGTAGTGGATTACATCCTCCGGCATCCCCGGTGGAGACTAAGTCTGCAAACCCATAAATTGATCGATATCCAATAGATAGGATGAGACGGGGGCATGCCCCGTCTCTACTGCTATAGATAACGGACTTCTTTACCTCTCACGGCGTCATTCACCTCTCCATCGCCATAGGCCAACTCGCCATTCACGAAAGTCTTCCATACGCCATGGTGGAACGTATAGCCCTCGAAAGGAGACCAGCCGCATTTGTACAAGATATTCTCCTTCGATACCGTCCAAGTCTGCTCCGGATCGATCAATACGATATCGGCGTAGTATCCGGGACGAATGTATCCCCTCCTATCGATACGAAACAGCTCCGCCGGCATATGCGCCATCTTTTCGACCACCTTCTCGTACGTGAAACGGCCTTCCATCGCCAGCTCCAACATCGTGATCAAGGAGTGCTGGATAAGCGGTCCTCCGGAAGCCGCCTTCAAGCAAGAGCCTTGCTTCTCCTCCGGTAGATGCGGGGCATGGTCGGTAGCCACGATATCGATCGTATTGTTATTGACCGCCTCACGCAGCGCCGTGCGATCCTCGATCGTCTTGATAGAAGGATTCCACTTGATACGATTACCGAATTGGGCGTAGTCGCCGTCATGAAACCACAGATGGTGCACGCAGACCTCGCCGGTTATCTTTTTCTCGCTCAAGGGAAGACGGTTGCCGAGCAACGATAATTCCTTCTCCGTGGAGAGATGCAGGATATGCAAACGGGAACCCAAGCGGGTAGCCAGTTCAACCGCCTCGGCCGAGCATTGGTAGCAGGCCTCCTCGCTACGGATCTTGCTATGGAAAGAGATATCCAGATCCTCGCCATGCAGGTTCGTGTAATACTGGATATTACGCCGGATCACCTCCTCTTTCTCCGCATGGATGGCGATCAGCATACCGGCCTCGCCGAAGATACGCTCCAACGAGTCTTTCTTGTCCACCAGCATATTTCCCGTAGACGAGCCGAGGAAGAGTTTCAGTCCCGGCACACGGCTACGATCCAGCCTGCGGATCTCGTCCATATTATCGTTTGTCCCACCGAAGAAGAAGGAGTAATTCGCACGGGAGACCTCGGCGGCACGGTTGAATTTCCATTCCAGATCGGCGATCGTCGTGGTCTGTGGCTTCGTGTTCGGCATGTCCATGAAGGTCGTCACGCCACCGGCCACGGCCGCACAGCTCTCGGTCCCGATATCCCCCTTATGGGTAAGCCCGGGGTCCCGGAAATGCACCTGATCATCGATGACGCCCGGTATCAACCATTTCCCCGTAGCGTCGATCACTTGGTTCGCCTCGGCACGCACGTTCCCGGGAACCTCCCCCTCGAACACCGCCGCGATCTTATCTCCCTCCACCAACACCGAGCCGATAAAAGAACGGCCCTCGTTGATGATTCTCGGATTTTGGATTAATATTTTATTCATCTTTCTTATCCTATTATAAATTGTCAAACTCTGTTTTCATTAGGCATGGCTCGCATGTTTCCTCGGATACTTCCTGAAGAAACTCCACCATTTCAATTGAAGGACGCCGAATAAAGCCTCCCCGAATATCGAAGAGTTCATCTTGGAGACACCCAAGGCACGGTTGATAAAGATGATCGGCACCTCCACGAGCTTGAAGCCGCACTTATAAGCCGTAAACTTCATCTCCACCTGAAAGGCGTATCCCTTGAAATGGACACGGTCCAGATCGATCGTCTCCAGCACCTCACGGCGGTAACATTTAAAACCCGCCGTCGTATCCTGTATCTTCATACCCGTGACGATACGGACATACACCGAGGCGAAATAAGACATCAACACACGGCCCAACGGCCAGTTCACCACATTCACCCCGTTGCAATACCTCGACCCGATGGCTACGTCGGCACCCTGCCCGGTACAAGCGGCGTATAGCTTCGGCAGGTCATTGGGATTATGACTGAAATCGGCGTCCATCTCGAAAATAAAATCATATTTATGCTCGATAGCCCATTTAAAACCCCGGATATAAGCGGTACCCAATCCCAGCTTCCCCTTACGCTCCACGATAAAAAGACGCTCCGGGAACTCCTTCTGCAAGCCCTTCACGATAGCCGCCGTCCCATCCGGAGAGCCATCATCGATCACCAAGATATGAAACACTTTCTCCAGCCCGAACACGGCACGAATGATATTCTCAATATTCTCCTTCTCGTTGTATGTAGGAATAATGACGATACTGTCTGACATATACTTTAATCAATTAATTTTTAGCTCATTATATATACGACTGTAAACCATTTGTAAATTACTCTCCAAAGTTACATATTTTTTCTGTGTAAATCTATCATCCAGTTAGCCCATTCGTCTGTTCCATGATAAGCAAATGTATTTTGGCTTTTCACCCAACTTCCCCGATTTCCCCCTAAATGCCTAATACTCAAATTAAGTTGCTTTATTCTTCCACTTTTATTCGATTATTCCAGCGTTTTTCCGTAAGTTTGTCTTCATTAATTTCTAACGCTTGTAAAATTAAGTACTATGAATATACAGCAACTCGAATATATCCTAGCGGTGGATACTTATCGTCATTTCGCAAAGGCAGCAGAGCATTGTAGGGTGACACAACCGACATTGAGTATGATGATCCAAAAGCTGGAAGACGAACTAGGTATTAAATTGTTCGATCGAAACCTGCAGCCCGTTCGCCCCACACCTGCCGGACGTAAGGTTATTGAGCAAGCGAGAAATGTCCTCTATCAAGCTTCTCTTATCAAAGATATCGTGAACGAGGAGGAACAGTCATTGAAAGGTACGTTCCGCTTAGCGGTGCTACCGACTATCGCCCCTTATTTGCTACCTCGCTTTTTCCAGCAATTATCGGAAAAGCATACGGATCTTGACATCCGTATGCTGGAAATGAAAACCGCTCCCACTATGGCCGCCCTGCAAAACGGGGAAATCGATGCCGCTATCATAGCGAACCAACCCACAGAATCCTATTTACAAGGAGACATATTATATTATGAGCAATTCTTCGGATACGTGGCTCATAATGAATCTATCTTCAAAAAGGATTTGATCCGTACCGCCGATATCAACGACGAGCGGTTGTGGCTGCTGGACGAGGGACATTGCTTCCGTGACCAGCTGATGCGTTTCTGCCAGATGGAAAAGGTAAAGGTTCGCCAAGCCGCTTACCGTTTAGGTAGCCTAGAGACATTTATGCGTATGGTGGAAAGCGGTAACGGTATTACGTTCATCCCGGAATTGGCTACCCTGCAATTAAGTAAAGAGCAGAAAGAATTGGTACGTCCGTTCGCCATTCCCAAGCCGACACGGGAGATCGTCTTTGTCACCCGTAAAGATTTTATCCGGCATACCGTAGCGGGTATTTTAATAGAGAGCATCAAGAAAGCGGTACCTAAAGAAATGTTGACTTTGCAGCCCGGACAAAAGGTTGTGTGATTTTTTCGATAAATCCCATAGGGTATTTCTTTTCTGAGCGATCCTATAAGTACAAAGTGATTATTTACCATTAAAACAATACAAATATGAAAGCGCTCTGTAAACAAACTATGGGATTTATCCTGATGATACTGTTGGCTTGCGGTGTAACCTCTATAAAGGCACAGGATAGCGCAGACGATGAGTTTATCACTGTCAGCGGTGTAGTAAAAGACAAGCAAACACGAAAAAAACTGGAATACGTAAATATCTCTATTCCGGGAACCAACGTGGGAACGATCACCAATAATGACGGTGAGTTCTCTATCAAAGTGAAAAACGGCCTCCATGCCAGACAAGTAGAAGTATCGCATATCGGATATTTGAATGGCTTGATCCCCGTGAACGATAAGGACATATTAGAATGTACGGTATTACTCGAACCGAACATGAATACGCTTAGCGAAGTCATTATCCGGGCCGGAGATCCTCGATATATCGTAGAGGAGGCGATTGAGAAAGTAAATAAGAATTACATCGCCACAGGTAGCATGCTTACCGGGTTCTACCGGGAGACCGCACAAAAAGGCCGTCGTTACATCAATATCTCGGAAGCGGTTATCGATGTTTACAAAACTCCCTATAAGGACAGGAACGTGGAACGGGATCGGGTACAGATCTATAAAGGACGTAAATTATTGAGCGAGAAGGCTAGCGACACATTAGCCGTGAAATTATTGGGAGGCCCTAACCTATCCGTTTACGTGGATGTGGTGAAGAATCCGGATTTATTGCTCGACCCGAATATCTTACCTTATTACGCCTTCCGTATGGAAGAAAGCGTGATGTTAAACGACCGACCGCATTACGTAATCAGTTTCCAACCTCAAGCGATCTTGCCTTACGCTTTATATTACGGCAAATTGTATATCGATAAGGAACGGCTTTCCTTCAGCCGTGCGGAATTCGCCCTCAGCATGGATGACCGGAATAAGGCTACCGAGGCCATCCTCCGCAAAAAGCCTTTTGGCTTGCGATTTAAACCCGTGGAGGTAGCTTTCCTCGTAACTTACAAAGAACGTGACGGCATGAGCTATCTGAGTTATATCCGCAATGAGGTTCGCTTTAAATGCGACTGGAAACGAAAACTTTTCTCTACCAACTACACGATCGTATCCGAGATGGTCGTTACCGATGGTAAAGAACAAAATAACTCCATCCCCTACCGGATGTCTTTTAAAGCGGATCAGTCTCTATCCGACAAGGTATCGGACTTCGCCGACGAGAACTTCTGGGGAGCTTACAACATTATCGAGCCTACCGAGTCTTTGGAGAATGCGGTATATAAATTAAAGAAGCAACATAAAAATTGACCGTGTAAATATACTATCGACAATGATATGGACAAATCATTATCTTTGTCCATTATCAATTATCTGTTGAAACCAAATTATTATGGATTTGTTCGTACTCAAAAAGATCAAGGAAGGGGATATTAAAGCATTCGAAAGTATTTTCAGGCTTTATTATACCCCTCTTTGCCTGTACGCAACCAGTATAACAGGAGAGCAGGAAGTTGCGGAGGAGATCGTTCAGGACTTGTTTTATGTATTCTGGAAAGAAAGAGAATCTCTTCCAATCTTACGTTCCATCAAGAACTACCTTTATGGAGCTACCCGGAACCGGTCCTTACAATATCTGGAGCATCGGGAAGTACGATACCGATACCGGAATACGGTTTTAGTCGGAGAGAATCCGGAATCCGAATCGTATACCCCGCAAGATCAACTTGAGTACAAAGAATTGCAATCCTTGGTCAACCGGGCATTAGGTAAATTGCCCGAACGCCGCCTCCGGATCTTTCGGATGCACCGTTTCGAAGGAATGAAATATGCGGAGATAGCCTCCAGCCTCTCATTGTCCATAAAGACAGTAGAAGCGGAAATGACCAAGGCACTACAAACACTAAGAAAAGAAATCGAGAATTATACCTAACAGTTATGAATCAAATAGAAAAAAATAAATTGAAGACAGACCAAGCATGGGAACAATTATACACTCGCTTGGAGCAAGACGGGCTGCTGGATAAGCCAATTTCCGGTACACAAATCCCATACCGGATCGGACTTATGAAATGGGCCGCCGCTATCGTTATACTCTGTGTATCGGTAGCTACGGCTATTTTCCTTGGACGAGAACGGACACCGGAAACCACTCTGCTCACCCTGCATAATAACGAGGCTTCCACCACCTTGGTCACGACTTTGGAAGACGGGTCTATCGTTTATCTGGCCGATAACAGTCAGTTAAGCTATCCGAAACATTTCCAAAGAGAAAAAAGAGAGGTGTCTCTACTAGGAAACGCCCTTTTTGATGTAAGCGGGAATAAGGAACGTCCTTTCCTAATCGAGACAGAGCAGGCCCGGATCGAGGTATTGGGAACCTCATTCAATATCAAAAGCTCGGATAAAAGCGCCTTTGAATTGGCCGTTCGCCGGGGATTAGTGAAAGTGACACTCAAGAAGAACGGAGAACAAACGCTGGTAAAGGCCGGCCAAACCGTATCCTTATTCTCCAACCGTTTACAAGTAGCTCCGACTCAAGATAACGAACAATTTTCCGATTACACCCGCCGTATCCAGTTTAAGGATGAGCGCTTAGGAGATATCTTGCATGTAATTAATCTGGAGTATCCGATGATGCCATTGAAGACAACGGCTGATTTAGAGAATAGACGGCTGACCGTTAGTTTCTATAATAACTCACCCGCGACGATGGCTGAACTGATCTGCGCGGCGTTAAAACTAAAATGTACGCAACAAAATAATATATGGATGATTTCCGAACCTTGAGACAGCTGATCGTAGGATGGTTGCTGTTACTCGTAGCTCTCATCCCTATGAATGCCCAGAATGGTAACGTACTGGGACAGGTCATACGATTGCCTAAATCAAAAGGAAATATCTACCAATTGCTGGGACTCGTCACGGAACGTTCCGGCTATCTTTTTATATACGACAGTAAGATTATCGATAATGAACAAACAACATCGATAAAAGGTGGAGATTATACGATACAAGAAGCTATATACGCTATTACCGGTAATAAAAATCTGGCGATCCGTACGATAGAGAACCATCTCTTGCTTTATCTGCCAGAGAGTCCCTCCGCTCCTAAAAGCGCATCCGTAACTCCCGATTCCATACAAACCTATTTCTCGATAGAAGGTTCTTTACAGGATCAATATACCCATGAGCCAATCGCATTCGGATCGGTAGGAATCGGCGAGGCCGCTATCGGCACCATCACCAACCAGAATGGAGAGTTCCGATTGAAATTACCGGACTCACTCCGATTATCCAAGGTACGTTTCTCTCATATCGGCTATCTTCCCCAAGAGATAGATGGTCGGGAGTTAATAGATAAACATACCGTCTTATCCCTAGAGCCTAAAGTAATCTCCATCCAAGAAGTTATCGTGCGTCTAACCAATCCGAAACGCTTATTACAGGAGATGCTGGACGAGAGGAGAAGCAATTATTCCCAGCACCCGATTTACCTTACCACATTTTACAGAGAAGGCGTTGAACGTAAAAAAGGACTCGTAGGACTGACCGAGGCTGTTTTTAAGGTATATAAGGCATCTTACCACAGCAATGCCTTGGCCGATCAAGTGAAACTACTAAAGATGCGCCGCATCAGTAACGAGCAGGAAAAGGACACGTTGATCACAAAAATGAAGTCGGGTATCTACTCCTGCCTTGTCTTGGATTTGATGAAACAGTTACCGGAGTTTCTGGATCCTAGCCCGGATTCACCCTATACATACGCCCATACCGACATCACGGTAGTGGATGATCGACTTGCTAACGTCATCTCTTTCGAGCAACGAAAGAGTATCAATGAACCGCTTTATCGGGGACAGATATATATCGACATGGAAAATAATGCCTTATTAAGGGTGGACTTTGAGGTCAATCCCCAATATATCGAGCAAGCGGCCGGCATGTTCGTCGAGAGAAAAAGCCGGAATTTACGGATCACGCCCCAGAAAGTAGCCTATACGGTATCTTACAAGCAATGGAATGGCACCTACTACATTAACCATATCCGGGGAGATCTGCATTTTAAAATTAAAAAAAGAAGACAACTTTTTAACACAAATATTTTACATACTTGGTTCGAAATGGTTACCTGTAAGATAGATACAGCCAATGTGAACCGCTTCTCACGCATTGAATCCCTTCCCACCCGCACGGTTTTCTCGGATACTCACTTCAACTATGACGAGGGTTTCTGGGGAGATTTTAACGTAATATTACCCGAAGACAAACTGAATGAGGCTATTAGCAGAATCACCTCAAAGATAGAGGAAACGAACTACTAATCCCCTGAAAATCATAAAGGGAGCCTTTTCGCAAAGGCTCCCTTTATAGGTTTTTAATAGGTATTAGTCTTTAAGGCAAAAAGATTGTTTAGGTTATCTGCATGCAAAGATGGGCTAATTAATATAATTGAGCAAATAAAAAAAGATATTGTACAACACATTTTTTTAAGTTTATCGAAATTTCTTTGCAGCTTGTGTTACTTTTTAACAATTACAGACTCCAATAGATCATCTGATGGATGCTACCTCGATAGACTCCTTTCACGTCCGCCAACACGGCATGTTCGTTCGTGATCGACATGAAGTAGGACTCATCCAGCTTCAAATAAGTCGTATGAGCGACAGCTACCACTACCGCGTCATATTTCTTCCCGGGCCTCTCTACTAACCGGATACCGTACTCTTGCAATACTTCCAAAGGGGAAGCGAACGGATCCATCACATCGACCTCGGCTCCGAAGTCCTTAAACTCATTGATAATATCGGCTACTTTCGAGTTACGTATATCCGATACGTTTTCCTTAAAAGTCATACCCATCACCAACACATGCGCTCCTAGGATATTTTTCCCCTGCGAGATAATCTTTTTCACGACCTTCTTTCCGATATACCGTCCCATGGAATCGTTCACGTAGCGACCGGAGTTGATCATCTTCGTGTGATATTGCAATTCTTTGGCTTTATGCACCAGATAGTAAGGATCTACCCCTATACAATGCCCACCTACCAATCCGGGAGAGAAAGGCAGGAAATTCCATTTCGTTCCGGCGGCTTTCAAGACATCAAACGTATTTACCCCCATTCGATCGAAAATAATGGAAAGCTCGTTCATAAGGGCTATATTCACGTCACGCTGGGTATTCTCGATAATCTTGGCGGCTTCGGCTACCTTGATACTAGGCGCACGGTGCAACCCCGCTTGAACGACCAGCTTATAGACGTCCGATATCGTTTCCAAAGCTTCGGCATCGCAGCCGGAAACGATCTTCACGGTATTTATCAAGGTATGTACCTTATCACCCGGATTGATTCGTTCCGGTGAATATCCAACCTTAAAGTCCTCTCCTACTCTCAACCCTGAAACCTCCTCCAAGATCGGGATGCAATCCTCTTCCGTACATCCCGGATATACGGTAGATTCGTATACTACATAATCGCCTCGTTTAAGGACTTTGCCTACCGTGCGAGTCGCACCCAACAAAGGGGATAGATCCGGCTCGTTATGGCTGTCTATCGGGGTAGGAACAGCTATCACGTAAAAAGAAGCCTCACTTAGCTTCTCTATAGAAGAAGTAAATGTGATGTCCTTATGTTCAAATACCTCAGAGGAAAGCTCACCACACGGATCTATACCGTTCCGAAGCTTGTCCAAGCGATCCTCGTTGATATCAAATCCGATAACGGAAACATGTTTAGCGAATTCTATCGCGATAGGAAGCCCGACATATCCTAGTCCGATTAGGGCAAGTTTTGTTTGTTTATCTAGTAACTTTGTATACATCTTATTATTTCATCATTCTACTTAAAAAGTCCGGATTCCGACGAGTATCCCAAACAGACAAGATTGTATGCAAATGTAGCAATCTTCAGTTTACCTAACGGAATAAAGGACGTTTTATTTCATAAAGAAGGTCCCTTATCTCGTTTCCAAAATAAGGGACCTTGTCTTCTAAGTATAAATATGTTTCTTTTACTGCAAACGGCGAATACCTATAGCCTTGTTATATTGGGCTAAAGAAGCCTTTTGCTGATACCAAGTCTGGATCAAGCTACTGTAAGACTGAATCCATGACAATTGGGCGGAGAGCACATCCAAGATCGGTAGTTTACCCTCGTTGTAGCTGAAGGTATTCAAATCAAGGTTCTCCTCGGCAATCTTACAAGCCTCTTCCGCGACGGTAATTTGTTTCGTATACTCGGTTAGGCTTGTCCATGCGTTCGCTACCTCTTGAGCGATCTTATCACGCGTATTGTCCAAGGCGTATTCCTTACTACGAAGGATGGCCTTCTGGGAATTTACCTCCTTGAAACGGGCTCCCCAACGGAACAAAGGTATCTTCAAGGAAGCGAAGACGGCCGGAGTCCACAACTGGTCCGAACCTTTCACGTTCAACATCGGCGTACCCCAAGTACCTTGAAAACCGATCGCCAAAGACGGGTTATATTTCGCCTTCGACAAATTGATCTGTCTCTTTTGATACTCTATGTTCAACTCGGAAATAGCGTAGTCCGGACGATTCCGAAGAGCTACATCCTCTCCTACTTGCAACGGCAAGGCCAGATAGGTCGTAATGGAATCTTCCACCTCGATCGGGTCTAACGGAGACACACCCATCAATGAGTTCAAGTTCTGTAACGCGATCTGATATTCCTTATAAGCCGAGCTTTTATTCAATTCCGCTTCTTTCAAGCGGGACTCCACTTGCAATAAATCGGTCTTGCTGATCTGGCCGTCATTGAAACGGATCGTCAACACGTTCGCCAACTCCCCGACAATGTCTACATACTGGCACATCACATCGTACATACCTTTACGTGCGGCGGCCGTCCAATAGTTCAAATCGGCGGAATAAACGATATTATCCGTTGTCAATTCTTCCGCTTGCTCGGTGATCTTGCCTTGTACCTGAGCTGCCTTATAGTTATTATAGATCTGTCCGCCGGCATAGATGGGCTGGCTCACCGTAGCGCCTAGGCTATACGTATTATGGTCCATCTCTACGGACATGCCCGGTCCGAAATCCAAATCATATTTATTGATACGGTACTGATAACTGCCGGAGAAGTCCACAGAAGGGAAGAAACCGGTCTTAGCGGCCTTGATCGCATGCTGCATAGCGATACGCTCCTCAGAGCTTTGCTTGATCTGACGGCTGTATTCAAGGACCCGTTCCTTATATTCCACAGCCGATAGCCGGGCGTCTTGCGCTTTAGCGGACAAGGCACCCAACAATAAACAACCTATGATTATTTTATTTCTCATACCTTTTACTCTGATTTAATCTTAAAGAAAACACAATAAGTAACCGGAAGCACGAAGATCGTCAAGATCGTAGATACGAACAGACCACCCATGATGGTAGCCGCCATACCGGCGAACATAGCGTCACCCAACAACGGCAACATACCTAAGATCGTCGTACCGGAAGCCATCGTCACCGGAACGATACGGGTTTTCGTTGCCTCTATCACGGCATTCACCGGAGACAAGCCCGCGTTCAATTGCAAACCGATCTCGTCCACCAGCACGATCGCATTCTTGATATTCATACCGATCAAGCCCAACAGACCCAGCATAGCAAAGAAGTCGAGAGACTTACCGAACACCAACAATCCCAATACCACACCAATGAAGATCAACGGCAGCATCGCCATGATCAATACCGGTTTCCGGTAATATTTCGGGAATAAGAATAACAAGGTGACATAAATCAAACCGAACATCAACGGGATATTAGCGGCGATCGCCTTATTACCTTTATCTTGCTCGGATTGCTCACCGAAATACGTCATCTTATATCCTTCCGGCACCTGAATCTTCTCCTGTACCTCTTTCCACAAATGACTGAAAGCAGCCATCGTATTGGCACCACGCTTCGGCTCACACTGCATAAGCATACACGGCTCACGGTTGAATCGTCTCACTACGTTAAACTCATAATCCAGCGAGAAATCATCGATCACCTGCTCCACTTTTACCGAACGGCCTTTAGCGCTATAAACCGGCAAAGTCTTTATATCATTCAGACTGATAGAATCCTTATCCGCATCTTTCAGTAAGATCGGCATAAACACGTCGCCCTCACGATACTCACCCAAAGGTACGCCATTCGTAGCCGAACGCAAGGAATAAGCCACCTGCTGACGGGTAATACCCAGACGCAAACCTTTCTCTTGGGAATATAGCGGCTTCCATACCGGAACCTTGTTACCCCAACTATTGCGAACCTCCATCACCTGATCATAATTCCGGGCGATCTCCTGCGCCCTTTGCGTCAAGGCAACCAACGTATCTACGTTATCGCCGATAAAACCGATCTCGATCGCCGCATCCGGAACCGGAGACAAGGCGAACAAAGCCGAACGGGTCAATATATTCGGATAGTTAGCGACCATATAATCGTAGAACTTACCCTCTTCCGCTTGCGCATCCTCCGGATCTTGTGTCTCGATCAACACATTGGCGAAGTTTGGCTTCGGACCGATAGAAGAACTGGCCAAGTAATAACGCACCGGCGAACCTCCCAAGGTAAACGAGTATGATTTGATATTCTCATTCTTGCTGAGATATTCCTCCTCTATCTTCTTCACGTTCGTCTCCACGTCGTAGATGCTATATCCTTCCGGGAAGATCAAGTCCGCACGGAAATAAGGCTTGCTCATGATCGGGAAGAAACTCTGCGGCATGATGCTCATCACGAACAAGGAAAGGAATAACGTAGCTACCACGGTAGAGATCGTTACATATCTACGCTTGATCAAACGGCCCAATACCGACTCAAATTTATGATACAGCTTCGTATCGTACGGGTCTTTGCTCTCACCCGGTTTCGCCTCTTTCAAGATAAAATTACCGAAGGTAGTCGTTTGCGTCAAGGCCAAGACCCAGCTTAATCCCAAGGATACCGCCAATACGATAAACAACGGTTTCACGATCTCGGCCACGGATGCCGGTGCCAAGTACATCGGCAAGAAAGAACATACGGCGATAAAGGTAGCGCCCAACAACGCCCACTGCGGTTTCGTCGCGCCATCGATCAACGCCTGATAACGGGAAAGTCCCCGCTTGATACCGACTTGGGCATTATCCGTCACCACGATAGCGTTATCCACCAACATACCCATAGCGATAATAAAGGCCGCCAACGAGGTTCGGTTCAAGCCGACACCCCAGATCAACATGATCAATAAGGTACCACCTACCGAGAACAACAACGAACTACCGACCAACATACCAGCACGGGACCCCATCACGATAAAGATAATCACGATAACGATCAATAACGACTCGATCAAGTTCAAGATAAAACCGTTGTTCGCCTCATCCGCAATCTTGTTCTCCGGATAGATCGTTTTCAGGTCCATACCCACCGGGAACAGCTGCTCCATCTCCGCTAAATGATCCGCCACGGCGTTACCCACGGCAACCACATCGTCTTTCGAACCGGTAGCGACACCGATACCGATGGCACGCTTACCGTCCACACGCATCAGGTTCGAGGGAGGGTCCATATAACCACGCTCTACCGTAGCGATATCTCCCAAACGAACCTCACCGCCACTTTTCGTCACGATCAATTGGTCCCGGATATCTTGTATATCCTTATACGTACCTTCCGCACGCAAACGCAATTGATAATTACCGGTATTGATATCTCCCGTATTCACCAACAAGTTCTGCGTTTGCATCACCTGCTGGATAGCGTTCGGGTCGATACCTAGGTTAGCCAGTTTCGGGATAGAGATCTTTACGTTGACAACTTGTGTCTGTTCACCGAATAGGTAGACCTTCTGTACACCCGGTACAGGAGATAGCTCCGTCTTGATCTTTTGCGCCCAATTACGCAGGTCGTCGTAAGTATATCCCTCATCGGCCGTCAAGGCATAATAAATTCCGAATACGTCACCGAAGTCATCACTAACGGATATCGAGGAGGCGCCAGACGGAAGGCGGGGCTGTATATTCGCCACCTTACGACGCAACTCGTCCCACTTGACCGGCATATAATCCGGAGACAAGGTAGGCTGCAACTCAATAGAAATCTTGGACATACCGAAATAAGACTCAGATTTGATCTGGAACACATCCGACATAGCCTGAATCTCCCGTTCGATCGGCTCAGTCACCAGCTTCTCCACCTCCTGAGGTGTCGCTCCCGGATATTGGGTAACCAAAACCGCTTGCTTGATTACGAAGGGAGAATCTTCCTTCTTCGGCAATTTAAAGAAAGAATATATACCTCCTATCAGCATGACCGCTAGGAAAAAGTATATAATCTTCTGATTCTCTAAGGAATATTTTGGAATATTCATTGTTTATCTCTTAATCTGTTAATACTTTTACCTGTTGTCCATCCACCAAACGAGTGGCTCCGGCTGAGACAACCTGTTCGCCGGGTCGCAAGCCATCCGTTACGATCACGCCATCCTTGCCGATCAGCATAGACTCGGTAATCTTGCGACGCTCAACCTTTTGAGACTGCCCATTATAAACAAACACATACTTATCGCTATTGGCATCGTCAGCCACGACAGCGGCTAGCGGAACCAATACGGCGCCTTGCGTGAAACTCTCGCTATCCACGTTCAAGATCACACGGCAAGAGAAACCTACGGCTACCTTATATTTCTCTAAATTAAAGTTCGGATCGTCGATATACAGATACACGGGAACGCCGGAACCATCCGGAGAGGCTTCCACGTATTCTTTCACCTTCGCCTTGAAGCGAACGCCCTTGTAATTATCGAATTCCACATAAACAGAATAAGGAGAAGAGAAGTAATTGATATTACTCTCCGGCATCGTAAACACGACCTGTAACTTATTCGGGTTGATCAAGCAAACGATTCCTTGTCCGGCCTGTACCTTCTGGTAATTCTCCACATATTTCTTCTGGATAAATCCATCGAACGGCGCACGAAGCTTTGTCTGGTTCAATGTATTTTGCGCATACTCGAAAGCCGCCTTGGCATTTGAGTAAGAGGCTTCCGTAGACTCATACTCTTGCTTGGAGATAGCTTGTTTGGACAATAACTTCTTCGCACGTTGCAATTGCGCCTCAGCGGTCTGGAAAGACGCTTTCTTCGCCTCATATTCCCATTTAAAGTCCAGCGGATCAATCTCGGCCACGATCTGTCCCGTACGGACCTTCTGGCCTTCATCCACGTTTAATGAGATCAGCGGGCCGGACATCTTAAACGCCAAATCACTGAATTGATCGGGCGATACCACTCCACTGAATGATTTCTCAACCATGTTCAGAGAAGTAACGTCCGCCAATTTAACTGGACGAGGACCTTGCTCCTTAACGGGTGGTTGACTACAGGAAACCAATGCTGCCAAAACAAACACAGGGATTAATTTTCCTTTCATGATAACTTGCATTTTGTTATTTAATTATGATTTCTTTTTCTTCACAGTAAATATAAAACATTCTCGCCTAGAGATTGTTGAGCATAACGTGCCTTAAAAAGACCAACTACCATCATTCACGTATGCTTCCATCGGATTTTCTATCGAATCAGGCAAAGAAGGGAAAAAGTCAATTCCGGTAACCTTCTCAACGCTATCGATAGGGATCATCATCGATTTCAACGGAGTCTTTCCATAGTCTTTATTATCAAACAGAAAACCTACCCCTTCTGGTTTACCGTTCGTTATCGTACAGATTACCTTATAAAAGGTCTTCGGGATTCCCACCCGATTCTTACCTAACCGTTTCAGGTCGTCCGTGATCACCGGGCCGGTCACGATCAACAAAGAGCCATTCTCTTTCGCCCACAAACGAGCCTGCTCTTCCAGATCTTTCCAGATACCCCGGTTCAAGCCGGGCTTTTGCGGACAGATATTACTTAGGTAGAACGATTCCCGCATGGCCTTGGCGGACCATTTCATATCGCCGGCAGGCGCCATATGTCCTCGGTCATAGCCGGAACGGGTATAGTCCTCGTTCGTGGCGCTAACCCCTTTCACCATGGGGTCCGAGACGAACTTATTAGACCGCTCGTTCTTCTTACTTGTCGCCTCTTTCGAGGTCAGTTCATAGGCTACCCAATTGGCGATCTTATAATCGGAATTATAAGAAACCGTATAGCCCTCATGCTTTATAACCTGCTCTTTTTGTTTATTCTTTAGTCTCGGTATCTCAGCTCCCTCTTGAAAAGTATAAGCGGAGGTCCCTTTCTTTGGGTTTGTCGTTTGCTTGTTTTTCGTCGCTTGCGCGGCTTTCTTACCCGATGTTCCGGAACCGCCCTTGTCCGAGATCTTCGGACGGACTATTGTCTCCGCCCGATCCTGTTTCTTCTCTACAGGCCGTGTCTTGGATACCGGATAAAACCAGTTATATATGAATAATACACCGATAAAACAAACAACTACCGCAAAAGCGCCAAGAAGCATCTTCTTTACAGAAGACATGAATGATGATGCCCGCTTCTTCTTGCTTTTCCGGGGTTGAGGCTTACCTTTCTTTTTTGCCATACCTAAAACTTCCTATTCTTAACCTTTCGTATTGGGCGCAAAAATAGATAAATCCGGCATGTTATACAACACTATTCTAGGATAGTATTGGTCTCGATTACTATAAAAGACGGCTTAATTTAATGCAGACAGCATCCGGTGCAAATTCTTAGGGAAAATCATCGGTTGAATAATAAATATCTGTAACTTTGCTTACGGTAACAGAGTGGTATTTAATTTGTCAACAAATATTTCTTATGGAAGAACTCTTTCGACTCGTACGGGATGAAAACGACATTGACAAAGCCTTGTCTATGATTCGTTCGGGCTACATGCTAGAACCGTCTTACAAGGACCAATACAATTGCAGTCTCTTGTTCCATGCCGTTTATCGGAAAAGCCTGGAGCTGGTCAAAACACTGGTGGAAAAAGGCTTTGACGTGAATGACAGGTTGCCCGATGGTGCGACACCCTTGATGTCTGCGGCCAAAAACAATGTCATCGACATTGCAGAATACCTGCTGGAGAATGGGGCGGAGCTGGACGCGTGTGACGAGGAAGGTTGGACTGCCTTGATGACTTCCGCTTCTTTCAAACATTTCGACATGATGCGTTTTTTGGTTGAAAAAGGCGCAAATATTCATGCAAGAGCCAACTGGGGATACACAGTCCTGTTCTATGCCGTGATAAAAGGAAGCCTTGCCGATGTCCGATACTTGGTAGATAAAGGTGCGGACGCCAACGATAAGAACGATGGCGACCGAACCGTACTGATGGACGCGGTAACAAGAAACGACCCGGAAATGGTACGTTTTCTCATAGAACGAGGTGCCGATGTGAAGATACGGACAACTGAAAACAACTGTTGCGTGTTGGGAGAAGCCGCCCGTTGGGCTAACGCAGAGATTGTGCAACTGTTAATTGAGCATGGAGCGGATGTCAATAATGTCGATACGATGGGAATGACCCCATTGTTGTATGCTGCCACACACGATAATGTCGAAGCTGCCCAAATGTTGATAGAAAACGGAGCTAACCTAGAAGCTCGCGAACGATATAAAGGTTTCACCCCTTTGCTGTATGCCTGCCATTTGCTCAAGCCGAAAATCATACCTTTGCTGGTAGAGAAAGGGGCAGATTTAAACGCAAAAGACAAGAAAGGCAAGACCCCATTGGGGAATGCCTGCAAAAAAGGAGGGCTTGAAATCGTGAAGTACTTAGTGGGACATGGAGCCGGTTTACAGGTCGGCAAAAAGAATGTAGCGGATGTGGTAAAAGACAAAGCGATCAAGCAGTATCTTTCCGAATTGCCATGAATCTCATATTGAATCAGACAATCCTTAATAAATTACTGTAGTTATGTCAATGCATGCAATAGAAAGTTTGGTGGAATATTCCGTAATAGCCGTAGCGACCGCTTCGCCTGTTCCGCCTACGGCACAAAGACTGCGGGTACACGGTCTTGCGAGTTCGTGACGAACTGGAAAAATCGGTTATCTCTCCCTGCTCTCACCGGAGCAATTGCCCAAACCCGAGCGTTCTGAACACTGAGCCACATTCTTTTGTACGCATCCTTTCCCTATCATTTTGACAATTCCCGATTGTAGAGATCATCCTTGTCTTATAGTCCAACTTACACAATTCAAACAGCCCTCGTGAAGAATCAAGTCTTTTGCATTTATCATTTCAGCATATCCTTGATACATAGGCATAAGTGCTGTTATCTGTTTAAAGGCTTGCTCATCTTCTGGATAACCGAAAGAGGGGATGAGCAACACTTTGTCCGTTTGAAGCCAATTGATGTATGCCCAATTATGTTTGTGTTGGCGTTGTACGTTATATTCCAGCTTAAAAACCTCCTTGAAATGTTGTCGCAGAGCTTCAATAACCTTACGAGTAAAACTTTTGTCAAACCGATCGTAGTTGGTTATCAATACTCGGTCATTGCCTATATACCTAACCAATCCATCTGCATGGCCATAAATTTCAGATTCATCCCATGGCAGAACAATCAACTCAGCCATAAAATGTTCTTCTATGGCTTTGGCAAGATTGTCTTTTGAATAGTTGTTCTCTCTAAACACCTTTTCAATCATGATAATTTTATTATCACAGCGAATCACATTACCGCCATCTATTATCAAAGGTGTTGCATATACCTATGCGTTTTGTGGCATCACCAATGCTTCTGTCTTTCTTGAATGTATCAGGAATGGCAATGACATCTGGCATCCTAGAACAATGATTGAATATCTCATACATTGATAGTTTGGGGCCACCGACAACTCCAATCTGTTCCCATTGTTCCTGTTGGTTCTGCTTGTATATTTCAATACCTCGAATGAGAACGCCGCCGAATCGCATCAATTCATCACCATCTCTAACCGTTTCAAAGGCTATATCTACACCGCTGCCATGAAAGAACCATTCCACACGTTTGCAATCACGACTGTATGTACTTATATCCTTGTCCTGTTCCTTGATATCATATAGGTAAAACTCTATCTCTGCAAACCGATAAATGATATCGCTGTTATCTCTTGAATCATGTTTGAGAATGCAATAGTGGTTCATTAACTCTATTGCAGTTTCTCTGAAACACTTCCTTTGTATATCTGTAAGAAAACTCAAATCCATAATAACCTTAATTCCGCAACATTTTAATTAAACATTCTTATAATATGCTGAGCAACGAAAGATTGCAAAGGATATTACCATGTCAGAATAAACCAATTCATAATCCTCCCCTAACGCACGTTCCCTAAAATCTCCCATACCACATTATTCTATAATTTGCCAATACCCTTGTTTCCTACCACCTACACGTCTCAATAATCCAAGTTCTTGAAGACGTGAAAGATTATATTTAACACCATTCTCTGTAATATTAAGAAGTTCTTCGCTTATTTCCTTTCGGGTCGCTTCGGGATGTTCTTTTAGAAAAGATAGTATAGCTTGTTGCTGCCCCGTCAAGTTTTGTATAGTCTTTTGGGTAGTCTTTTGGGTAGTCTTTTGGGTAGTCGCTCTTTCCGGATACTCAAACTTGAATATAGTCCAAATACCCGAAGCGTCATAACGAAACTCCGGTGTAGAGAATCCGTCATTCTTACAAGCCATGATGATACGTTCAATACCACGTCCCCATGCTTCAATCTCCCCAGAGCGAAAGAACGTATTAGCTATGTCGGGGTTGTAAGGGAAACTTCGATGAGAAGATAACAATGTTTCTACAGTCCAACCATCTGGCAATACACCACCATTTACGATTTCTAGTTTATTCTCATATACACGGATTTGTATAGGAGAAGGCTCTGCATAATCTTTATTGATACAAGCGTTCAGTAACGCCTCACGTAGAGCTTCCCTAGGCATAGGTAATGTTTCTATTCGATGAATGCCCTCGTAGGTAATAATGGCTTTCATGTATTTGGTACACAGCAAATCCATCAGTTTCCCAATTTGCTGAAACAGATTGCCATGTACTTCATCCTGATACACCAAATCCATACCTTCGCAAAAGAAACCGACTTTAACAAAAGCTCCAGCCACATATCGTTCTGGGTCAGGATGGAACAACAAGGTAGCGGCCCGTTTCAGATAACAGCCTTCATAAAGCCGAAGTTTCTCTAACAAGCCATGATTATCGTCCATCAAATCCGCATCCTCCATGCGTCCGCTTCGTTTGGCATATTTACGGAACAAATCGAACGTAACGTTATCCAAATCCTCTGCTTTTAGATAAGGTACAGGTACACCATCCCATGTCTTGCCTTGCTTGCGAAGCATAAAGCGATCGAGTGCGACTCCTTTCAATTCTTGATTGGTGGCACCGCTCCGCTGGTAATACTTACCACGAAAACTAATTGGATAAGGATATGCCTCTGTCACAATTTCCAGATATTGCTTTTCATCTTTCTCTTTAAGGTTGACATCTACTAAGATACCGAGCATATCACGAACCTTGTTCGGAATATCCTCCATTAATTTCTGGGCATCCTTCACACCGCATACTTCGCCTTTGTCCTCAATACCGACAAATAGTGTTCCACCCTGTGCATTGGCAAAGCCACATATCCATTTCAGATATTCGTCACGCCAAGATTCTTTAAATTCTATGTTTTGGGATTCAATGCTCATATCTTATGTTTATATTACAAAATGCTTCCGTAAAGAAATTGCATAACAACTATGTTTATTTATCGGTCAATATACAATAATTATAGTTCACGACATATAGCTATTGGATCAATTATGCACTCTGTATCAAATCTTCGACAAATATTTCAAAAATACAAATAAAATCCGATAACTCACACCTTTTGGCAAAGTATTCTAAATTAGATTTTCACTATTGCCTGAACACTGAGCCACATTCTTTTGTACGCATTCCCTACTTGTATTGGCATAACAATAGACACAGAAATGGGAGCAAGTGTTATACCTACCGATATCTTTGCTTATCATGCAACCACAGGCTTTCCGTTGGCCTTTGTCTTTTAGCTCTTTGCGTTTGTCGGGTAAAGCGGGAAACGTACCAAAAAGATCCGGTTCGGGTAATTGGCCTGTTCGAAGATAATAAACCAATTCATAATCCTCCCCAAACACACGCTCCATTAAATCACCGTCGATACACCGGTTATGCTCAATGCCATAAACCGTAAGGTCAATATCCTCGGCACAAGTAGCGAGTGTCACATTCCAACCAGTAGAAGCCCAAATTTCCCTCAACTTCACCAATCCCTCTACAGTTTCTTGACGTTGCATCGCATTCATCTCAGCGGTTTCCACATCCTCTTTCGTAAAGCAATTCGTCTCTTTTATAAGATTGTTCTGTACCTTACGATACGCCTTTACATCTACGAAACTGAACACGAGCTTATCAGTATATCCTTTCAACTGATTGCCGATCTTCCAAATACGGCTAAGCAGGACACGAGGCGTGATAGATGGAGTTATAATCAATGGGTCGAATCGCCAGATCACCCGTTCCTTCCCTATCATTTCCGACAACTCCCGAAATGTCTCCACCCGTTGCGTAACGCTCGGCACATTCGGCTCAAAGCCTTCGCTCACATAGTCATTCAACGTGAACTGAAAATAATAATGGATACCCCTCCTATCCAACTCATGCAAATAAGGCAATATCGGCTTCGGGTTCTTTGTCCAAAACACGATTGCCTTACACCGCTCAAACGACACATACATCTTCCGCCGATTAAACGGATTATACCAAACACAATACCCCTTGGCCAAACGATTAAAGAACCACTTGACATAAAAGGCCGGGATATCCGTTGACCGGCTGGCCGAAATGATGATGGGAGCAAGTGCCTCGACTTGCTCACCGGAGTCGCTGGTGATAATAGATTTATGACTCATCTTTCTTTTCACCAATTAAAACAAAGATCATTACCTTTTTATTTTTTTAGTATATGCTTTGTTCCCGTATTGGAAATGTAATATATAATATGGTTGATATATGTTTTGAAAACTATTCAACCAATATTTCGACCTTAGATACTCTATTTCTCCATTATATTTGAAGTATGCAGAATTTGAGTTTCCACTGCCGGGTGATGGCAAAACTTCTAGGCCGGTAACCCGTATTGGATCATTATTATAGTTCCAAACTTGACATTTTAAATTAGCAGAAGTGTAACCTGCAATAACAGCCCATCCTGACAAAGATATTTTTAACTTCAATATTAGCTACAACTTTATTCAGAACTACGACCTTACATACATCCGTATACCCGCCCTCTTCTGATATAGCTTTAAAATAAGCTACACCTTCTTGTAATCCTATAATACTTTTACCATCTGAAGATATTTGGGCAACATCATGTCCTGATATTTGTTCCAATTTAAAATTTTTGATTGATGCATTGTATGGCGAAACTGAAATATATTCATCATCAAGAAGAAAAGACTCACCTTCACCTATTTCAAATTCTTTATCATCAGCAAAAAATATACCATCCACTTTCACTTCTTGAACTTTTATCTCATATGAAGCTGTAAATTTACCATCTACGGATGTAGCTGTAATAATACAAGTTCCTGCGGATACAGCGGTAAGCCATCCTTCTTCATCTACTTTAACTATATTGGCATTGGAAGTACTCCATTGTATTTTAGGACATATAGCTCCTTCGGGATAGCAATAAACATTCAGCATTATACGACCTTCCCCCAATCCACTAAAATAAAAGTCATTTTCTTCCAGTGAAATCCTTTCTAATGTAGGCGGTGTTACCGTACAAATACATTTCGCTTCTATTCTATGAACAAAAATATTAGTGACATGTTCTTCATAATAAGCCGTAATTATACACTCTCCAGCACGTTTCGCCTCAATCCTACCATCGTTAACTATTGCTATGCTCTCATCCGAAGATTCCCACTTCACATCAGATATTGATGCATATTCTGGTTCAATCGCACATGACAATAAAGTATCGTTTCCAGCCTCTATAGCAATAGTATCATTTGAAAATCGAATTGAAGAAATAGGCAAAGCCTCTACTATCACATTGCTAGATGCCGAAAAAAAATTCTCTTTCGCTGTTACACTCACAGTAAAAGAACCGGGGTTAGTTGATTTAAACAATCCCGTATTCGATATTTCCGCACCTTTATCTTGTGGAGATAGGCTCCATTGACAATTCGGGATAGGCGCATCCGAAGGTTCAGTTATAACTACAAACTGAAATTCAGCACCTGCATTTACAGTAACCTCATTAGGTTCTAAATAAATTGCAGTTACACTTTTTTCTTTATCACACGAAGATAGAATAAAAGAAAACAACAATAGAGACAAAACACCTTTCATGTCCATAATTAAATTCATTTCCCCGCTTGGCTGCCTTAGCGATGGTTCATAATAAATTAGATACCTCTATACACACAAAACGTGGAGCCAGTCCTGTCACCCGTTCCACTGTTTGAAGGCCTTCGCATTGCCCTGTTCGTCGAAACGAGCAACGTCGAAAGCCCCACGCCGATGTGAATATATAGTCTACCCTTTACGCTTCAACGCCTTTCTTTGGCATCGAATCGATCAAGGTAGTATATAATACACCCAAGGGGCATTCACCGTTGCTTTGTTTTTGACGAACAGTTGGAAGTTGCGAAGTTCTCAAACAGTCAAAACCAAAGCGTTCAGTAAACGCCTTTATGTATATGCCCTCCCTCGCCCGCCGGCTTTAACGGCATCGGCGTAAGGAGACTTCGCAAATATACGGAATTTCCATCATCTTCTCCATAAAGAACAATAAATATAACAGCTCAAATGAAAATATCCATTACCTTTGCCCCAAACCTTAGCCTAGGTTTCATACTAGAACATTAATAACTTTATAAAAATTTACGCTATGGATATTTTTGATTTACTATTCGGCTGGGGCGGGCAAGCCATGCAGTTAACATTCCAATATGGATTTATCCTTAAAGAAGAAGATTTCCTTGAGCTTACCGATGAACAATACGTGCAGTTTCACATCAAGATGGGGGAATGTAACGAAAAGATCTTTTTGATCGCACCGGCAGATCCGAGAAACGCAATAGAGGCGGACTCAACGAAGCTACCGATCGTGACCGAATCCCAAAAGGACGCTTTTCTTGAGGCTGCCAAAGACATAGAGAAATATTGCGAAGGAAAGGATTTCCATACGGATGAGGAGAAGTTACGGTTCGCGGCGAGACATATGCCGAATGTATTCTCCAAAGGCTCCAAGTATGAGAAATACTCTAAATTCACAGTCACCAAGCGACAGAAAGGCAAGTAGATAATGCTTTCCCGTATCGTCATCGCCTTGGGTGTAGGCGATGATGATAACCGGGATCAGCCCTTTGCTACTTCATACCGCATAAAGAGGAATATTCGTCAGGTTGCCTTGCTCCTTGTAAGGCAGCATGGAATATCGCTCCGCATGCAGGCTTGGTACCTTGTCCAATAAGTTCATCAAGGAATTAGCCCGGACATTTCCTTCGGCCTTCACTTCTATCGGGATCATTTCCGCTCCCCGCTGGATGATGAAATCAAGCTCTAGGCGCGAATTGTCCGCCGTATGATAATAAATGGGAGACACGCCTTTGCTTTTCATCTGTTGCAAAACGTATTGCTCAGTTAGTCCACCCTTATACTCCTTGAATATATCATTCTTTATTAAGACTTGCGCAGGATCGGTCTGGACCATCGCTCCCATCAAGCCAAGGTCTACCATATAAAGCTTGAAAGCCGATAAGTCCTCGTACACGGCGAGCGGCAACTCGGGTTTCGCGCATCGAGGTACCTTATACAACAAACCCGCATTGACAAGCCATTGTATGGAAAGCTCAAAGTCGTTGGCCCTCGCGCCTTTACGTAAAGCGCCATAGATAAACTTCTTATTCTCCTTGAATAATTGAGAAGGCACACTGTTCCAAACCATCCGGATACGCGGCACTTGCTCTTTGGGCGCATGTTTCGAGAAATCAAGATCGTAACCTTGGAGAATCTCCTGCTGGATACGCCTTACCTCCCGTAAAGCTCCGGTCTCCACGTATTTGGAAACAGCCTCCGGCATGCCTCCCACATAATAATACTGGCGGAGAAGATCCACATACTTCTCATGCAACAGACTCATCATCCCATAGTCACGGCTCATAAGTAGTTTACAGGCCTCTTTCTCTCCTTTCGCCATAAGAAACTCCTCGAAACTCATAGGATACAGGTTGATGACATTAACCTTACCTACCGGATATGATACATTCTCATGCAAAGAAATTCCCAAAAGCGAACCCGCCACCGCGATATGGTAGTCCGGAGCTTCCTCCTTAAAATACTTCAACGCCTCCAATACCTCCGGAATATCTTGTACCTCATCCAAAATGACGAGCGTATCACCCGGAGTAATATCCACCGAAGTCATGGCACGGAGACCACGCAAAATTCTTTCCACATCAAAGTCCTGCGTAAAAAGCTGCCGGGCAAGATTGTTCTTACGACATACGACATAAGCCTCTTTCTTATATTCAAGCCTGGCAAACTCATGGAGTAACCAAGTCTTGCCCACTTGTCTGGCACCATTAAGGATAAGAGGTTTTCTGTCCGCTCTTTCTTTCCATTCAATAAGTTCCTTTAAAACAGTTCTTTCCATATGAATACAACATTTTTACGCGGATAAATATAGCTAATCATCACATTTTTCAGCACCAATTCGCCATACAAATATACATAAATACGCGGATATAAGGTATACGGACGTACATTTTTACGCGGCATACGTTCTTTTACCTACCTGTCTACCCTCTACTCCCCTAAGCAAAAAACGCTCTACTCCTATATGAATTCTTGCTCGATAGCTTATGGATTCTTGTTCGCATACTGTATAATTCTACAAACCACGACGTGGTCTGTACAGATCAAGACGTGGAATATACAAATCACGACGTGGTCTATATATTCCACGGTGATAATTTGGAAATAGATCAAGTAGTTAGTATATTTGTATATAGTAAGAAGAATGTTTTTAACTTGAAGATACAAACAATTATACCTAGTAGCAGTTATGGCAGAATATATCAAGCAAGAGATGTGCGACCTGAACGGGACGGGGGAAAAGCCGGTGTATTATCGGATGAAGATACAACGGAACATGGACATGGAGGATTTCGTGGAACGGATCACCTACCCCGGATCGGGCTTGAGCAGGGGTAGCGTAATACAGGTGATGACGACAGTAGCGGAACATCTGGCCTATTGCATGGCGGAAGGGCAGTCGGTCACGTTGGATGGCATCGGTACGTTCACGCCCCGCCTAGGCGTAGCGAAGGACAAGGAGATCGACTCGCTGGATGGTGACGAACCGAAGCGTAACGCACGTAGCATCGAGGTGAATGGTATCAACTACCGGGCCGACAAGGAACTGATACGGGAGACTAACCTGCGTTGCGATTTAAGACGGGGAGGTATCAGCCGTGTCCGGAAATCGCCCTTCACCGAAGAGGAACGCCGGACACGGGCATTGGATTATCTGGATGAACATCCTTTCTTGCGCATACAAGACTACATGGCTGTCACCGGACTAAAACGTAGTAGCGCAAACCGTGAGCTACTACGCCTCAGTAGCGACCCGGCGAGTGGAATCACCCTATCGGGTTATGGAAGCCACCGGGTGTATGTCCGCAGGAAAACAGAGGGCGATCGCTAATTTGAAAATGATTACCTTTGTCTTATTATCTTAAAACATATTATTTATGAAAAAAATAAAGAATATATTGTTGATACTATGTCTGTTAAGCCAAGTATTACCTCTATCCGCTCAGTGGAAGCATGAACCTACACCAAATGATACGCTACAGTCGGTACGTGTGTTGGATAAGGGTGACCTGTTAATGAGTATTTACGCTCCCGAGGCCAAGAAGGTGAGCGTGATGGGCGATATCGCCATGCATGAGGCTACCCGGGCGGAGAATGGTGTTTGGTTTGCCACGGTGCCGGGCGTGAAGGATGGCATTTATCGTTATTGGTTCGTGGTAGATGGCGTACGGGTGTATGATCCGAAGGGTGCCTTGTCTTCCGAGACTTCCGCTTTGCTGGAGGTAAACAAGGGGGGGACGGATTTCTTCGCCATGAAGGATGTTCCGCATGGGGCCATGGCGGAACGTTATTACCAATCGAAGACGTTGGACACCATGCGCCGTTTGCATGTATGGACACCAGCCGGTTATGAGAAGATGTCCGGCAAATTGCCTGTATTGTATCTGATCCATGGCGGTGGCGATAATGACAACGCTTGGCCTACGGTAGGTGCCGCCGGATTGATCCTTGATAACTTGATGGCCGAGGGGAAAATGCAACCGATGGTGGTGGTCATGCCCAACGGTACGATCCATACCGAGAGCTTGGAGGGTGAGGTCCCTTTGTTCGCAAAAGATTTGATGAACGATATCATTCCTTTTATAGAGGCTAATTACCCGGTATTGACCGATAAGGATCATAGGGCGTTGGCGGGCCTTTCCATGGGTGGTCTGGAGACACTTGAGGTTGGATTGGATCATTATCATCATTTCGGGTACCTGTGGGTGCTTAGTTCCGGATGGTTCGCTACCGACACGGACAATTACGCCAAGAAAGCCGTTTATCTAAAGAAGATAGCCGCCGACTTCAACAAGACCGTGCGTCAGTTGTATTTCACGCAGGGAGGCCCGGAGGATATCGCCTACAAGAATGGCCAAGCGATGCTGAAACTGTTCGACGCTGCGGGCATCAAGTACGAGTATAGCGAGATGCCCGGCGGACATACTTGGTATGTATGGCGCCATGATTTATATAACATGGCGCAACAGCTGTTTAAGTAAGACACGACCTACTCCACCCAATGGTGCCCCGGGCCGAGATGCTTGCGAGTGCCATTTGGCTTTATCAGTTCGGCGGAGGTGCCTTCCGGGATTTGGAGATCGAACTTCAATCGCTTGCCTTTCTTCTTGATACTTACTTGGATGGTTCCATAATGGGTCTCTAAGCTGGCCGAGGCTTCCGATAAGGGACCCAATTGAGGCGAGATATTAAAGGTACGGAAGCCGGGAGAGGTTGGCTCGACACCGCAGACCTTCTGGCTCAATAAGGTAAGCGGGCCACCGCTCCAAGCGTGATTGATCGTGCCGCCACCGAAGCCCTCGGCTCCGATGCCCCATCCCTCGAACAAGGTCGTGTATTCGGCATAATCCAGCATACGGGTGTAACGTTGCTTCATCCGTTCCAAGGCAAACGCCGGCTCGCCCATCTGGAAAAGGGCCTCTAGGACATACTTCTCCATATAAGGGCTGGCGTGATACTCCTTTTTAAGTACCTTCGTCAGCGCCGGATACTTATCTTTCGAGGCCAGCCCGGAAACAACCGCCATGGCTTGGGAGCGATCGTCCGTCTCCCCTTTATAGCCGGGGGAGCGATAGGCGGAACCTGTCCAGAACTTCGTGTCGAAACAACGTTCTATGCTACGCATCATCCGGGAGATCTCATCGGCATCCTTATCCTTGCCGAGTTGCAGGGCGAAGGCTCGCTCCGCTTTCAAGGCCAGATAATACCAGCAATTGGTCAATACGCCCATATCGACATGCTCGCCCCAGTCGCCCCAGCTCCAAGCACCTTGACGCTCGATCACCAAGCCACTCTTATCGACTTGCCAAACCTCGTGCAGGTAACGGCGCATCCGGTCGTATATCACCGGGACGAAACTACTGTCGGCACTATAATAATATTGCGTATAAAAACCGTACCAACCGATAGACGCCAACATCTGTAAAGGAAGCTCCTTATCCCAATTACCCGCCGGAACCGGAGCGTAGAGCGTTCCGTCCTCCCGCTGCCAATTCATTAATTCATGGATGCCTTTTACGGCTAGTTTCTGCCCGGACGGAGAAAGGGCGTAGAAAGCCTCGCCTAGCTCATTCACCTCGTCGCCCCACCATTGGGCACGTTCACGATCCGGACAGTCCATATAATTATCACGCATCGTTATGTATAAGGTACGGGCAGAACGTTGCCAAAGCTCGTCGTAGAACGGGTCGTCACAATGGAAAGAGCCGGCGAGGTCCGTGTTGTAACCGGTCTCACGGTATTTCACATCCAGCACCTTCACGCCCTCAGGGATGATGTAATAGACCTCATGGCCGTTCATCCAGCCATAGCTTTCGTATTCCTGCTCACCCTCATGGGTAATATATTCGGCACGTACGTTGCGCTCGCTTCCTCCCTCGTAATTATCCATCCGGATGTGGATAGTCTTCCCGGCCTCCGCCTCTACTTTCAGATACGGAGTGATCTGGGCATTATAGGGCAAACGACAGAACAGGGTATCGCCTCTCAAGGATTCCCGGACGGATACATAGGATAACAGGCCGCTGTTTTTCCACTGGGGTATCGGACGTTCCACCAGATCCCCGAAAGGAGCTTTCCCCGCCTTACCGACGCAGACCGCCCCCGGAAGGGAACCTTCGAAACTCGTACGGTTCCAGTTTGTTATCGCTTGACGGGCATCGAAGCGGATATTACTCTCCGGCATACGGTAATTCGGGAAAGGGGCCTCGGTATTTTGATAGGCCTCATACAAGGCGCACTGCCAGCTCGCATCGGAGACGATCTCCAGCCCCGGAGCAATCGCCTCGAATAACAAAGCCGCTTTCCCGCTGTTGATATGACTGAAACCATCTTTCCCGAAATGCCAGAGCAAGATGGCGATGGTGTTCGAGCCTTTTGTCAGGTAAGGGGCGATATCTACCGGATCGTAATAAGTCCCGGAAGGAGAAGGCCCTCTTTTCAAGCCACCCTCGAAGATAACCAGTTGGTCGTTGATCCAAAGCCAATACTTGGAATCGGCGGCGATACGGGCGATGAGTTGATTCGGGACATCCGTCACAGCGAATGATTTACGGTAGATCAACCAAGTATTCGTAGCGCTTTGGCAACGCTCGGTATTGATCCATTGGGCTTTCCAAGGGAAGGCAGCGGGACAACTGTCCGAGGCAGTCACTTTTATCCAGCTGAAAGATAGGAGAAACAATAGAAGAGCAAGAAGTAGCTTGTTCATACGTTTAATCTTTAAGGTTCTCAATTATTTGCTTTCGAAATCCCCAGTTGTAGAGACGGGGCGTGCCCCGTCTCATCCCAGCTAAATGGCAACTTAAATACTATCAGTCTATGGTGAGACGGGGCACGCCCCGTCTCTACAACTAGGTAAAATAAGCCAATATAGGCGATGTCATTACCGGCTTACTAAAGTCATACGGTTCTTATCACACCGGATATGAAAACGTATGCGTACCGGCGGATACGGTCTCGGTCTGATCGCCTACCACGATATCGGCGGAGCAATCAGCCGGAATCGTCAC
The DNA here is from genome assembly GCF_003635425.1 of Parabacteroides sp. AF27-14. NCBI lineage: Bacteria > Pseudomonadati > Bacteroidota > Bacteroidia > Bacteroidales > Tannerellaceae > Parabacteroides > Parabacteroides sp. AF27-14. The sequence goes on along the minus strand of NZ_QTLZ01000018.1, from coordinate 41,742 downwards.
GGTAAGCATAACCTTATCCCCTTCCCGTTTCCATTCGCTGGCGATACGGCCGCGTACGGAATGGTACTCACCTTTCGCCCAATCCAGTTCTTTCACGAAATGAGGCGTGATACGGATATGACGGAAGCCCGGAGCCGAGTCGTCATGATTGATACCGGCCAGCTGGTTCATCATCCAAGCGGAGACATCTCCCATAAAGACATGGTTCAAGGAAGCGTCGGCAAACTTCGGACTAAGTGTCCACGTCTCCGGCAATGTGGAGTAACCCATCGTCTCTACCCAATATCCCCAAGAAGGTGCCTCGGTCTTCGTGATCATCTTCATGGCATCCTCGATATAGCCATATTTCGTAAGCATGGCCGGAACGGTCTTACTGCCTAATAGACCAAAATCCAAGAAATAGTTATTTCCCGCTACCACCTCACGCAGCTTATCCGCCACAAGTTGTTCCTTTCCTTCCGGTACAAGTCCCAGATACAAGGCCAAGGCTTGCGCCGTTTGGGTTCCTTCGGCATACACACTGGTCTCGGCGTTGAAGAACTTCTGGTTGATCAAGGATTTGAGCGTATTCGCTTTCTCTTGATAAGGAGCGGCATCCTTGCCCAGTAAAGAGGCGAAGCGAGCCATCAACTTATAATCCAGATAATAGTAGGCGGTAGAGGTATATTCATTATTCGTCGTAGCTTTCCAATACACCCAGTCACCCAAGCCAAAAGGCAAGTAACCGTCTTTCTCTTTCGTCTTCAAATAATCCAGATATCGCAGCATCGTAGGATATAAGCGTTCTATACTGCGAGACTCTCCATAATAATCATACAAGGCGTTCGGTATGATAAACATGACAGCGTCCCAAACCGGACCCGGCCACTCGCCATATCCCCAACCGCTGGAAGGAATGATACCGGAAATCTCACCCGCCTCACGCTGGTTATCGATAATATCATTCATCCATTTCTCATAAAGCGTGATACCATCGAAGCCCAGCAAACCGAGGTCGATCGCGATATGCGCGTCGGCTGTCCAGCCATTCTTCTCCCGTTGCGGACAATCGGTCGGGATACTGTGCAGGTTACTGCGGTAAGCCTGCATCGTAGCCTCCCATATCTTATTCAATAGAGGATTCGAACAAGCGAAGGAACCGGACGGACGGACATCGGTATGCATAAACAAGCCGGTCAAGTTCTCTTCCGTTAAAGTAACGGGACGGCTGCTCTCCACCTCCACGTATTGGAAACCGTGATAAGAGAAGGAAGGCATGAAGATCTCCTCCTCTCCCGTACCTTTCAAGGTAAAGACATCCATCTGGAATACCTCGTCCGGTTTGACCGGATGATAATATACATTGATATTGCCTTGCTCCAAGCGACCGTCTGTCTTCAACAACTCACCATGTTTTAACGTGATACGGGTTCCCGCCTCACCTTTCACCTTCAAGCGGCAAAGGCCGGACATGTTCTTCGGGAAAGAATATACATATAACTGATCGGAGAAACGTTTCATCGACACGGGCCTCACCTCTTCCGTGATACGGATTCCCGGCATTTGCTGGGCTACCAACAGAGGTGCCGGAGCCTGCGCCGGAAGTGCCGCTTCCCATTTACTATCGTCGAAATGAGCGTTTTTCCATCCGGCCTCTTCCAGCCGGGCATCGAATTTATCGCCGCTGTATATATTATTATAGGTATAGGCCCCGGTGGAAGTCTTCCAAGTCTCGTCCGAGCCAATCACCTCCGTCGTACCATCCGTATAGGTAATACGTAACTCACATAGCAGGCGGGGACGATCCCGCCAGCGTGCCTCATGGAAATTCCAGACCGCCACGGACTGCTCGTTGTACCAGCCGTTTCCCAGAACAGCGGCCACGGCGTTGTCGCCTTGCTTCAGCAAAGAGGTAACATCATGCGTCACGTACAAGATACGTTTGTCGAAATGCGTATACCCCGGGTCCAGATAATTCGTTCCGACCCGCTCGCCATTGATGAATAACTCATGATACCCGGCGGATGCTACGTACACACGGGCATCCTTCACTTCCTTGCCTACCGGGAAAGACTTGCGGAACAGAGGGGCAGGCTCGAACTCCTTATCCTTATGATCGGTAATCCAAGAGGCGGACCAATCCGAGGGATCGAACTTAGCGGTCTCGAAAGAAGCCGTCTCCGAGGTAGCGCACGGACGCCCTTCACCATCCCATACCGTAACATTCCAGTAATAACGGGTATGAGGTTTCAGGGCCATTCCCTCCGCATAGGGCCGCAAGTCGTCCGGACTCGTACCGATCCGTACCTCATAGCGGGAAGCCTTAAAGCCCTCCTCATTTCCGGAGTATTCCCATGTAAAGCGAGGAGACGAAGTATCCAAGCCGATAGGCTCCGTAAGGTATTCCGTACGGAGATTCGTAGGTATCGTTAATTCATTATTGCTTTTGCAACCGCCTAATAAGAGGGCGGCGAAAGCGTAGATGCAAATAGTTTGTTTCATATATTCTATAATTATATACATTCTACAACTAAGTATAAGAGCTACGGGGTAACTCGTATCTCTTCAGGAGCGTTGATATGGCTTATCACCTTACCGTCCGCACCTTTCTCATGCCGGATCTCAATCACCCCATAAGGCGTGGGGAACGTACCTTCCACCCATTCGAGATCTCCCAGATGTGGGATGATACGTACCGTACGGCAACCCGGTTCCACCACTTGTACGCCCAATACGTACTCGCTTAACCACGATGTGGGGCCCGAAGCCCATCCATGGCACAAGCTATGGCGGAAACCTTGATAGCAATACGCCCCATAATCCCCATGAATGTCTTTCTTTCCGGCGGGGACCAGCTCATCAATACGCCCTGCGTCAGGAAGCCATTCCATATTGAAATCCTCCCAAAACGTCGTAGCACCTACATCCAGCATAGCTCCCCAATACGTACGGATCACATCTAACGCACCTTGGTAATTACCAGCCAACGCCATCGCCCGTAGCATATAATACCCGTAAAACGTAGAGAAGCCTTTCGCCCCGTCCACCGCCAAGCAACGCTCGTTCGCCTCCTTAGCATCCATGATACCCGCCAGAGCCATCAAGGCGGCGGCCTGTTTATCCCCGGGCGTAATCCGATCTTTCTCCGAAGGGAACCGGGATTTCTTCCGAAGGGAAAACTTAATAGCCTTGGAAGCTACCATACGACATTCCGAAGCCAACGCATCCTCGCCTAAAACGGTACATAACTCCTCTCCCGCACGCATGGCTTGTATCATCAGCGATTGAAGGCCGGCATCGATAGCGGGTGTATTCTCACTGGAAGGCCAATCCAAGAAACGGTTCCCATCCAGTCTCTCTTGTCCGCTTGGGTCAACCTTCGAGATCAAGTGACGCAACAAAGCAGTCATATAAGAGCGTTGCTCTTGTAGATACGCAAGATTCCCTTGATAATAATACCAATCCCGCTGAATCAACAACCACCAGATCGAGTACGAACTGATACCGTTCATCCAACTAGGCAGCGGCGTAATATCCCGAATCAAATCCAAGCTCTTAGGAACCACCTCATTATAACCGAAGACGGTACTGACCGTCATTACCTCCGGATGTAAATCCCCCACCCAGACCAGACGATCCCGCTTTACGCCGTCCCATAGATATTCCTGCATATTCAAGTGGACCGTGTACGCACCAGTCTTCCAGATCCGGTTCAACCGCTCGTCATTACAACGGAAAGAGCCCAGATAAGGAATATCCCGGAACGTGGAGATCGCACGGACCTCTTTTAATTGCAACTCCGTAGAATCACCCAATACATCAATACGCACGAAACGGAAACCGGAATTACCGATCTCCTGCACGCCCAGCCAAGGGAGCGATACCACGAAATCCCGCATCGCATGATCGTTGCTCGCCCCGTTCGCGCCATCTATCTCGCACATAGCCTCACTAACGGACTCGCCGAAACGAACCCGTACGGAAACCGGATCGTGAGACGGCGGCATACCGGTCACCAGCTGAAGGCCGCCTTGCAACTCCTTCCCGAAATCAAGCAGCAAAGCGGGATGTTCGGTTGGCGTACTTTTCAACACACACAACCGATTATTCGCCAAATCCGACTGTCCGTTGCCCGGAACAAGCAAATGGTCCGCTCCCGTAATTCGCGAACTATCTTGCTGCCAGACAATACGGACCGGAGCGATATACTCCCGTGTCCGATGGTCTCGCTGCTGGGCGAACAACGTGAACGAACCGATCCCTATGAATAGAATGATTAATTTCTTTCGCATACGCTAGAGTCCAAAAGCCGGAACCAAGTCATCCAATTGCTGATCCGTCATACCTTCCGGCTCGTAACCGGTCATGCGGGCACTGAAATAGATCTGGGCGGATTTACTCAACGTATCGATCGCATCGAAGCACTCGATCAGGTCCTCACCGACGGCAAGGATACCGTGCTTCTCCCAGAACACCACGTCGTGCTCCTCCAACTGACGGATCGTAGCGTGCGCCAACGCCAAAGTGCCCGGTATCTCGTAAGGAACGATACCGACCCCTTTCGGCACGATAATCCGACATTCCGGGATCATACTCCATAACGTGCGGGTAATCTTCTCCGAATCCAAGAACGGCTTGCAATGCGTCATGCCGATAATATCCGTCGGATGCGTATGCAATACCACCCGGTTATCCCGTCCCTTCGCACGCAAGAAATTGTGCATCAACAAATGGGAAGGCAACTCGGAAGTCGGTTGGATCGGTTGCTCCGCTAGGATATCATACGATTTCCCATCGGCGGCGATACGGATCAAAGAGCCGTTGGCGAAAGGATCTTTCGCCACGTAACGCATCCGTTTTCCGGTACCCGTCACATAAAAGACGTGCCCGCATAAGGCCGTCATCGCCTCTTGCAAGGGAATCGAGGAAACCAAAGCCGGCAACGCCTTCTCCTCCTCGCTCAATAAAGTAGTCAGGTTCACCGATATATTCCCGCCGTTTCGCTCAGCCCAACCCTTGGTCCACAAATAGCCGGCGACCTCGGCGATACGATCTATTTCCGCCATCAGGCGTTCATTGTTTCTTAGTGTTATCATGTCTATTTTAATTAAACTATATTCGGATATAATAAGGAAAGGATCAAGATACACATGCCGGTAATCAATACCACGATCGTCCGGCGATCCACGCCCTTCCATTCTTTTAATAAGATGCCCCAGACATTACTGAAAATAACATTCAACGACATCAGGATACTCCACGAGAAAGCCAGCATAACCGGGGAATCCGAGAAATAGCTCTTTCCCATCCCCAGTCCGAAGAACTGCGAGTACCAAAGCACGCCTGCCAAAGCGCAAAATAAGGCATTATTCAGCAATGTACCTCCCGATACCGAGAAATAATCCTTGCCCGTCCCGTTTTTCACGTTCTGGAAAATACAATACACAGCGTTCGTACAAAAGCCGCCCAAAGTAACCAACAGTATTACGGGATTCAAGGCGAACAGATCGCTAGCTCCCGCCTCTTTCGCTTTCGCCAGCACCTCGTTTCCCGATTCCAAACCCAAATTGAAGCAGGCGCTCATCACACCGGCAAGCAAGGCTACCGCCAAGCCCTTAGTCAAGGCAAAATCCTTCACCGCCGCTTTCTTCTCCTCCTCACTCATATTCCGGGCCCGCAGGCTTCCGGCGTAACCGATCACGGCGATACCTGCCAAGGTAATGCAAACACCGGTCAACAGGATCAATCCGGTTCCCTCAAACAGATTCGTTCCACCGAACAAAGCCGGGAAGAGCGTACCGAAACCGGCGCATGTACCCAAGGCGATGCTCTGTCCCAATGCTACGCCCAGATAACGCATACTCAACCCGAAAGTCAACCCGCCGACACCCCAGAGCATGCCATAGATAACCGCTCCCAAGCTACCCGGCGAACACCATAGCTCCAGTAAGGTACTCCCTTCCGGTACCGCCAACATCGCTCCGAGATAAGGGAAAACCAACCAAGCGAAGATACCTTGCACCAGCCAAAAGCTTTCCCAACTCCAATCCCGGATCTTATTGATCGGCACGTACGAGCTACTCTGCCCGAAACTGCCGATCGCAATGATCAACAACCCGATCCCGATCTCTATCATTGCCGTCTTGAGGTAACGTCGGACTCATATTTCTCGATCTCAGCGATATAAGACTCTCCTACGGGGACCCCACTTTGTAGACAATACATATCCCAAACCGCCCCCCAAGGCAGACTCTTCGCTTCCTCCTGCAAGGCAAGACGCTGGAAATACTTACCCTCATCCTCGTACTGGCGAAGCAAGGCGATCGGCTCCAGCAAAGCGAGCATAAAGGCTTTTTGCGTAGCACGGCTACCAATGACATAAGCACCGATACGATTGATGGTAGCGTCGAAATAATCCAAACCGATATGTACCCGGTCCAAGGCGTCGCAACGCACGATCTCACGGGCTAAATCCTGCACATCGTCATTCAAGATCACGACATGATCGCTATCCCAACGGATCGGACGACTTACGTGCAACATGATCTCGGGCGTAAACAGCAATAACGAGGAAACCTTGTCGGCGATACTTTCCGTCAAATGGAAATGGCCGGTGTCCAAGGTAACGATCTTGTTCTTTTTCGCCCCGTAACCCAAATAGAAATCATAGGAACCTACCGTATAACTTTCCAGACCGATACCGAAGAGTTTCGCCTCGATACAATCTTTCATCCATTTATATTCGGTAGCGAATATCTCATCCAGCGATTCCTCCAAGATACGGCGATAACGTAAGCGGCTGGCCGGTACTTCCTTGCTCCCGTCATGTATCCAAAGGTTCATCATGCAAGGATCGTTCTGGGCTTTACCCATCTCATCGCTGATCCAGCGACAACGCTTCGTATGCTCGATCCAGAAGTTACGGATATCATCGCTGGGGTTCGCCAAGGTCAAATCTCCGCTTTTAGGGTGCGAGAAAGAGGTACTGTTGAAGTCTAGCTTGAAATCATTCTCTTTCGCCCATTGTATCCAGCTCTCGAAATGATGGGGTTCTACCTCGTCACGGTCTACTTTCTCCCCTTGGAAATCCCCGTAGATCTCATGCAGACTAAGCCGATGATTACCGGGGATATAGGATTTCGCTTTCAATACATCCCGACGCAACTCGTCGATAGTACGGGCACGTCCCGGATAATTGCCGGTCACTTGTATACCACCGGTCAAGGAGCCGCCTTGGTTCTCGAAACCGCTTACGTCATCGGCCTGCCAGCAATGCAGGGATAGGGATATTTTCTTCATATCCTCTAAAGCTTTACGAACGTCTACACCTACGGCCGCATAACGTTCTGCCGCTACTTCAAATGCCTGTTGAATTAAACTGTCTTTTGTCATGGTATGATGTTTTTAAATTTATATGATTTGAAAGTGTATCACCTTTCCGGATAAAATTCCTTGGGAGGGAATGCGGTGGCTATCAGTCTTCGCATCTCCCAACAATCCGTCAGTAATCCTGCCGACTTAGCCTGTATCAAGCAATTTCCAATGGCAGTCGCCTCAGACGGGCCTGCCAATACGGGAATACCGATAGCGTTGGCTGTCAACTGATTCAGCAGATCGTTCCGAGAGCCACCACCTATCACATGCAATCGTTCGATCGGATGTGGCGACATCGGTTTGAGTATTTCCAGCACCTCTTTATAACGATTCGCCAAGCTATAAAATATACAATGTACATAATCGGCGTCCGAAGCGGGAACAGCCTGTCCGGTTTCCTCACAATAGGCCGTGATCTCACGTAGCATACTCTCAGGATTGGCGAAACGAGGATCATCCGGATTGATCAAAGAAGTAAATTCGCTCAACTCCGCCATCCGAACCATATCATCGTACGAATAATCCAATCCGGACCGCTTCCATTGCTCCCGGCAACGTTCCAAGATCCACATACCTGTAATATTCTTCAAAAAGCGAGTCGTACCCTCGATACCCCCCTCATTCGTGAAATTATTCTTGAAAGATACCTCGTTGATGATCGGCTTCTCCACCTCGATACCCATCAAGCTCCAAGTACCACTACTCAAGTAAGCGAAATTAGGAGAAGAAGCAGGAACAGCGGCTACCGCCGACGCCGTATCGTGACCAGCCACGGCGATTACCGGGATTTCCCCGATTCCTGTCTTACGGGCGATCGACTCGCTCAACCGCCCGATCAACGTCCCCGGCATCACCACCGGACACATCAAAGTAGGAGATACACCCACGGCCTCCAAGAGCTTGTAATCGAATTTATGGGTTTCCGGATTCAATAATTGAGACGTGGAAGCGATCGTATATTCACATACCATACGCTCCGTCAACATATAAGCCAAAAGGTCCGGTATGAATAATATCTTTTCCGCCACTTCCTGCGGTATAAACGAGTCTTGCCCCGCCCTGAAAAGCTGGAACAAGCTATTAAACGGCATCACTTGAATACCTGTCCGCTTATAGACCTCTTCCTTGGGAATCCGTTTGAAAAAGTCCTCGGGAGCGCCGTCCGTATAAGGATCTCGGTAAGCACGAGGTAAGCCCAATAAAGAGCCATCCAAAGCCACATACCCAAAATCCACCCCCCATGTATCTATTCCGATCGAGTGCAACCGGATTCTTTGCCGGACGCATATCGTCAAGCTTTCTATAAGAGAAGTATAAAGATGATAGATATCCCAATAAAACCGTCCGTGTAATTCCACCATCGGATTCGGGAACCGATGGATCTCTTTCATTTCAAATTTGGCATCCTTTAAGGTCCCGAGCACGGCCCGTCCACTGGTAGCCCCTATATCAAAGGCTAGAAAATTATATTCCTTCATGGCTTAACAAAGTTATTTGTTTGACGAAAGCAAAAGTAGAAGCATTATTGCTATATTTGCTTACGAAAATGATTTTAAACCTTTCAAATCTGACATGAACGAACTGCGGAATGATTTACTACGTTACTTGACGATCAGCGCTACGGATGAGGAATGGGGAATCGTCGTCACGACGGTCGGATATCAATTCATCCCGCCGGGTTGCGCCTATCCACTTTCCCGGCATCCGGAGAAGTATAATTTCAAGCCTCAGACCGGGCGCATCCTGAATGAGTATCAATTGGTATATATAACGAAAGGTAGCGGGTACTTTTCCTCCCAGTCTTGTAAATCGCAAAAGATAAACGCAGGGACGATGATCCTCCTTTTCCCCGGGGAATGGCATAGTTATTATCCGGACCGGGAAACGGGATGGGATGAGTATTGGGTAGGTTTTCGGGGTATTCATATCGATAAACGTGTGGAGAAGAAATTCTTTACCAAGGAAGAGCCGCTACACCGGATCGGGCTGAGCGCTACGATCGTCGGACTTTATGAGGATATACTGAAGTTCGCCTCGGAGGAGAAATCCGGTTACCAACAGATGATCTCCAGTATCGTGCTTCATATATTAGGCTCCGTATATTATAAGGAAAAGAACAACTCCTTCACGAACACCTATGTCGTAGATAAAATCAACGAGGCACGTATATTAATGAAGGAGAACATCGAGGACCCATTAAGCCCGGAAGAGATCGCTGCCCGTCTTGGTTTAGGTTATTCATGGTTTCGCCGGATGTTTAAGGAATACACCGGCGTCTCCCCCGCCCAATATCAATTACAACAGAAGCTCCTTCGTGCGAAAGAGCTTCTGACTAGCACCCCTTTGACGATCTCCGAGATCGCCTATAGCCTACATTTCGAGAATGCCGGCCAATTCTCCACATTCTTCAAGAAGAAAGAAGGGGTCACGCCCTCGGAGTTCAGGGATCGGACGCATTGAGCTGGAGTGAACCGCTCAATAAGGTTTATAAGGCGTACGCATGACATTCCATGTTTTTGGTAGCCACACTCTATAACGTTCTGCCTGATTCCACGTATTACCAGCTGATGCGAAATCGCACAGATGAATCGGGCGAGCCTTGCCGTTTCCTTCCAAATCCGTTCCTAAAACCATAGGAACGGTAAAAGCCATCCAAGCGAAATCGGGGGCTTGTACCGGAGTTAATTCCACATAACCATCCTTGCTGACGATCACGGAAGCCTCATCCACATCTCCATCCTTAAAGCGGCTATCTCTAGCCAGCACCAAAGGGCCTCTTACGATCGCTTGAGCCTCGTTCAGCTCCACCAAGCGAGCCCGCATATCCAACTCCACCGTAATTTCATCCCCTTTCTCCCAAGTCCTATGAATCGGTAGGTATGCTCCAGCCAACAGATCCGTTAAAGGCTCACCATTGACAGACACCACAGTTCGCTCACTCCACGCCGGGATACGCAAGGCGATCGTAAAATCACTCGTCTTCTCCGGTTCCACCACAATCCGGACTTGCCCATCTATCGGGTAGTCCGTCTCCTGCGTCATCGACACCCTCGTCTTTTTATCCAACTCTACCTCCACGCTCGAAGCCGCATATAGGTTGACATCGATACGTCTACCGTTTACCTGATAAGCGAACCGCGGAATCATCGCGAAAGCACGAGGTCCATTCGCATTGCAACAATTGATATGCATACCGCATTGCTCCTCTCCTTCATGCCGCCAGCCCTCCAACGGACTGTATTTCGCTATTTGAGAGGCATCCGCTTTCAGCGAGGCTAGTAAAGCGTTATACATAGCCTTCTCTATCTGGTCCGCATATAAGGAATTTCCGGTTAGTCCGAGCATCCTGTCACAAATCTGCATCCACGTGAACGTCACACAAGTCTCCATCGTATGATAAGTAGGATAAGTTTGTAACGCCTTGCCCCCATACCAGCACTCGAACGCACTACCGGAACCGGCCACATTGATTTCCTCATTGATAATATGATTCATCGTTTTCTCCACCACAGATAAATATAATGGATTCTTAGTGACCTTGTAAAGTTCCAACAAGCCCTCATAACAAGACATCATCTCATATGCTTTTTGTCCATTCTCCGGAGAGAACCAAACCTTTGGATGTGGAAAACGTCCGGCGACAGGAATATCCGCAATCGCCTTACTAATCAATCGAGGGCCTTCCGGAGTCTCCCATTGCTTTACGATGTACTTGGCAAAATCCAGATATTTATCTTGCCGGGTACGATTATACAGATACATCACCGGCTCAAGTACCGAAGAGCTTGGCATTCCTATATAATTACCGGTCGTCACGATATTCACTTTTCCGGGTCCCACCTGCGTCATCAAATGGTCGATCACCCGGCAGGCGGCATCCAAAGCTTTTCGATCCCCGGATAAGTCATAATAAGCGATCAAACCTAAAGCCGTGTATTTTCGCCCCCATATATCCCACTGGTTCAACTGTGCTTCCTCGGAATAGTTACCGATATATCCATTCGGCAATTGGGTTTCCATCAACAACTCCGCTCCATTCTTAATAATCTTGTACAACTCAGGATCTTTATCATAACGGTATGAGGCGATCGCCCCTTGTATCCATTTTCCCCAAAATTCCGATTGCCAGCGCGAGGTCTCTTCCTTATGCCGGAAAGGTTCCACCAAATGATCCACATCTTGAGCTTTCACTCGATATTCGATACAAGCGTCGATCCGTTGCCCCAAATAACCGGATATCCTCAAGTGACGTACAGGATCAGTGTTTCTTACTTGCGCATTCATACAACAAACACAAAAACAAAAGAATAGACACGACATGCCTTTTGTTAATACGGATATACTCATAAACACAATTCTTAAGGTTAATAAATGTGATAAAGATAGCACATTCCACTTGTTCGGAACTTTCAGAATTGACAAAATAAATATGAATATTGACACACAAATCGTATCTTAAAATAAAATATCTATTATTTTTCCCCTGATATATTTTGTATGAATCCCAGTAAATACATATTTTTACTTCAAAAAAATTTAAGTTATGAGGGTCATTTATCTTTTACTATCTTTTATGCTTTGTTTCTACCCTGTCACACAGGCGCAAAACACGACGAATCAATTTATGACACAGGCACAAAGCAGCCTAGAAAAAAAAGACTACACCAAAGCTCGTTATCTTTTTTTACAAGCTTACAAGAGCTTATCCCAAAAAGGTGATTACAAACAGGCGATCGATGCCGGTACGCAGGCGGCTTATCTATATTATCGCGAGAATTATTACCAAGAGGCATTCGATCTTTGCCGCCAGATGAACCAATTCATCTTAACCGAGGAACAGAAGTTGCAGAAATCGCTCTATGAGCAACGCTTCCAAGTAACGAAAGAGCGGTTGGAAATGTATATTAAGCTAAAGAACGCCGCCCAAGCGCAAGTTCAACTCAATACATTAGATAATCTGGCCAGCCAAGCGGGCGATGAGAAGTTATCGAACAATTTATTATATACCCAAGCAGGTTATTATTATACGTTCGGGCAAAACGAGCAGGGGGATACTGCTTTCCAGAAACTGATCAACCAGTATAAGGAGAAAAAAGAATACGAGAAGGTGAACGATTGCTACCGGAACCTGATCTCTATCGCTCGTAAGGCAAACAACGCCCCACTGATGGAACGTACCTACGACAAATACATCGTATGGACGGATTCCGTAAAGGCTCTTACGGCAGAGGCTAAACTAGGGGCATTACAGCAAAAATACGATCAGAGCCTACAGACAATACAGGAGAAAGACGATAAATTGTCTGTTAAGCAATATATGATTGTCGGACTTATCACATTCGTGGTAATCCTGATAGCCGCCTTGCTTTTCTTGGGATTCCTTCTATTACGCTTTATTGTGCTGAACAAGAAATTAAAGAAAATCATCCAGACGACAAACGAGCATAGCGAACAACAAGCCCAATTCATCCAAAACATATCGGTTCAGATGGAGCCTACCTTGAACAAGCTTAGCGCATCCGCCAAAGAATTACAGGCGGTAGCTCCGAAGCAGGCCGAGGATGTATGGACACGGGTAGAGGCTTTGAAACAGTTTACGGTTCATATCCAAGAGCTTTCCTCCTTGGAGAATACGTTGATGGAACCGTATGAGGTTAGTTCTTTTAATGTAGGAAACTTCAGTAAGAAAATCGTGGAGAAGGTTAAAGGGGATATTCAACCGGAGGTCAATCTCGTAACAGACGTGCCCCAATTGGAGATTAAGACGAATGCCGAGCATCTGGAACAAGTCTTATTACATTTGTTAAAGAATGCCGCATTATATACTTCCAGCGGTAACATCCGTCTGGAATTTAAACGGAAAGGCGCTCATGTTTGCCAATTTATCATTACCGATAATGGTACAGGCATACCGGATGATCTAAAAGAGAACTTATTCAAGCCATTCAATGAGGCGAAGGATCTAGCACAAGGCGATGGTTTGGGATTACCCATCTGCGCACTGATGGCTAGTAAATTAAACGGAACCCTATCTATCGATAAGGAATATAAGAAGGGATGCCGGTTCGTCTTGGTATTGCAGATATAAAATAGACTCACCTTGTTTGTCTTTTTACCGCGATGCGGATACAGTGACGCTGCAATCCGGGTTGCAGTAACACTGCATCCACATCGCGGTATCACTGCAACCCGGGTTGCAGTAGCTTATTCCGGCAAATGCTTCCGTAAGAACTCAATCCAGTTACCAGAGGCGATACGGTTGATAGCATCGTCCGTAAAGCCACGGTATTGAAGGATCGGGAATATCTTTTGGAGATCGGCGATCGTTACTAGGTCATACGGGCATTGCTCCGTACCGAAAGCACCATCCAGATCACTGCCGATAGCCACATGGTTCGCGTTTCCGGCCAATTGGCAGACATGATCGATATTGTTCGCCATAATCTCCATACCACAGTTCATGCCTCTTGGAGTAGACTCGCCTCGCACCCAGTTTGGTACCATCATCCAAGCGTCTAGGGCGATACCGATCACGGCGTCACGCTCTATCAACGCCTTGATCATCTCGTCGCTAAACTGACGGTTGTGATCTACGAAGGCCCGACAGTTGTTATGGCTCGCCCAAATCGGTCCCTTATACAAATCCAACGCATCCCAGAAAGCCTCATCACATAAATGGGTCACGTCAAGAATCATACCCAAGCGATCCATGGTACGCAACAACTCTTTCCCCATGGCATTCAGATGACCGGTAGAATCCGTACCGTTGGCATACCTTCCGGGGCCGTAATGTGCCGGGCCAACCGCCCTCAAGCCATAAGCATACGCCCTTTCCATATGATTCACCGTGATGAACGAGTCGGCTCCCTCGATACTTAATACATAACCGATCGGCTTCTTGTCGGCGGGTTCACCGTCTTTCCAAAGAGCCAGATGCGTATCCAAGGCCTTCTTATCCCGGATCATAACCATCTGGCCCTCCTCTTCCATCGCCTTATACCAAGCAAGTTGGCCTTGGGTCTGCGCCCAAGCTTGTTCCGGGGAATGCCAACCGGGAAGTGGATTATCCGGCCCTACATAGCGACCGATCTGGGTGGCGACTACTAACCCGACGTTTCCTTTACGCAGTTCCTCAAACGATATAGTGGCGTTTCCACGGTCGGGCTTATCGGTCATACCGATTTCTCTCCGGTTTATTTCCTTTAGGGGTTGACGCAAATCCCGGTTCCACTCCAAAGCGTTCATGCTAAGGTCGAGATGGGCGTCGATAATAAATGGCTTATTCATTTTATTAATTGAGAGTTGATAATTGATAATTGAAAATTTGATTACCGTTAATAGGTGATGCGACGTGAACGGGCAATGATAGGCCATTCGCCGATCGCCTCACGATCCCGGATCACATAAGCCTTGTCGTATAAAGCGACCGTAGGACAAATATGAACGGGAATGCCATAGAATACGGAACCTAATGGATAGAGCCGACTGTCCGGGACTTCCAAGACCAGATGCTCCTCGCTCTGGGAGATAGGTTTCGCCTCCGGATGGTTCAAGAAAAACACACGGGGCAAAGGACTTTCCGAGGCTACCGCCTTGTAACCAAGATCTACACAAACATGATGCTCATCCAGCACGGAAATGACCCGAGTTATCAATAAGGCAGCTACCTTGAACGGCATATCCGGATAAGCGTTTCCATACCCCCAATCCCAGAACACAAACGTGCCGGGACTGCATTCGCAATCCTTCCGCTTCGCGTACATCGGGAATGTAGGAGTACCTCCCATCACCTTTACCAATGGATAGGCAAACTTGCGGGATATCTCCCGGAACACACGTTCGGTCAAGGCGTACGCGGCATCCGCACCTTGGCAACGTACCGATAGCTCCACGTCATGTATATGTCCGTCGTAGCCATGCAACCCGATAATCTGCAGAGACTTCAGCGGCAGGATGGCATCCACCAGTGCCTCCGCTCTCTCCGGGAGGACTCCGGTACGATTCATTCCCACGTTCAGATCGATAAAGACATCCAAGGTGATATTCCCGGCCTCGCAAAGAGCCGAGATCGCACGGGCATTCTCCGCTTGATCTACCAAGCAGGAGTAATGGGTGGCGGGATATGCCTTTATCAAATCTAATAAGCGGGAAATCTTCGGGCCTACCGGCTGATAGGCTAATAATACATCGGGGGCATTCATATGCCCCAGCATCTCGGCCTCGGCAATCGTAGCGCACTTGAACTTCCGGATTCCGGCATCCAGCAGCATGCGGGATACCTCAGCCGCCTTATTCGTCTTCACGTGCGGACGAAGCCGGTTCGTATCGCCTATGATCCTCTTGGCCAACTCGATATTGCCGGAAATACGATCCGGATAGAACGCCAAGGCTGGCGAGTCTATCCGGTCTACATTACTTATGACGTACCAATCGTCCATGGCTTATTCGTATAATTCGAACAAAGCCTCTATCTCTACAGGAATATTATCGGGAAGAGAACCGAATCCTACGGCGCTACGGGTACCTACACCGTTATCCGGCCCCCATACGGCGGCGAACAACTCGCTACAGCCATTGATCACATAAGGATGCTTTCCGAAATCGGGCGTACAATTTACCATACCCAATACCTTGATCACTCTCTTTATCTTGTTGAAGCTACCAAGGTTCGCCTGGATGGTCGCCAACATGGTAAGTCCTACTTGCTGGGCGGCGAGTTTGCCTTCATCCATCGTCAAGTCCTTACCGATACGTCCGATGATCAAGGATTTATCATTCCGCACAGGCCCGTGACCGGAAAGATACAGGTATTTGCCATCTATCACACAAGGCTTGTAAACTCCGGCCGGAGCCGGTGCGGGAGGTAAGGTCAACCCTAATTTCTCAAAATTCTCATCTGCGTTAATCATGCTCATAATTTCTTTCATTTATATGTTAGTAAAAAAATATATTGATCTATTTCCTGACTCTTTCCGTTACCGGTTGATTCGTGGCGACAGAGATTCCTTGTAGCTCTACATACTCGACGCTTAAAGGATTCTTGGAGCTGGCTTTAACGTAGAGGGATTGGAGAATCGCCTGTTGGTTGTTGATCGTTATGTAGCATACATAGCGGGAATCACGTTTGGTAATCGTCAACTGGCGGGAGGGATAAGCGGTCAATGAGCATACACAAGCATTATCACTCGCCGAGATCAGTTTATACCCATAAGCCATTTTCCGTTGGATATAGCTCAAGCCATTGGTTTCCCCCGGATGCTTTTCCCGATTGACCCAATAAACGTTCAAGGGATCATGTGTATCCAGCTTACCATCCCTCAGATTCACATCGTAACAAACCAAGTTCTTATTCACGCTTCGTGCTATATGAAAAAGCCTCCCGACCGTTGGATAAGTACCTTCCTCCGGGTCCGCCGCAAACGAGGCGACGAAAGGGAAAAGCATAATAACGATACTAAGCAGCCATCTCTTTCTCATTGCTCAATCATTCTTTTGTTATACAATCAAATTTAAGATCATTACCCCGATCAATCCTACGACCGACACGATCGTCTCCATGATAGACCATGAGCAGATCGTATCCTTTATGCTTAGGTTAAAATATTCCTTGAACATCCAGAAACCGGAATCGTTGACATGCGAGAACATCAAGCTACCCGCTCCTAAAGATAAAACCATCAAGTTCGGGTTCGCACCCGTTTGCGTAACTAAAGGCATCACCACGCCCGCCGCCGTCAACGCCGCCACCGTAGCCGATCCCACGCACAAACGGATCACGGCAGAGATCAACCAACCCAAGATCAACGGATGAACGGGCAATTGCTCTAGGCTTGTCGCCAGCTCATTGCTTACCCCGCTATCCTCCATGATCTGCTTGAAGATACCGGAACCCGCGATGATCAAAAGGATCATAGAGATATCTTTCACGGCCTCCCCATAGACTGCCATAACCGACTTGATACTACGTCCCTGCCGGATGCCCAGCGTATATGTAGCGAACAACAAGGCGATCAGCATTACAATGGAAGGAGAACCAATAAAAGAGACTATCCCGCTCGCCATCTCGCCCATATCCTTAAAGCAATAAGGAATAACCGTCACGATAATCAGTAAAAAGACAGGCAACGTAGCGCTGATAAAACTATTCGCCTTGCCCGGCATGCTATATCTCCCGCTATCCTCTTTCTGCTCGAACAACGTGACCGGACCGGATTTTATATGTTTCAACCGACTGCCGAACACCGGCCCGGCGATAATGATAGCCGGAATCGCCAAACATAAACCGTAGATCAGCGTAAGGCCGATATTCGCGTTGAACTGTACCACCAAGGCTACCGGAGACGGATGCGGGGGCAGGAATCCATGCGTCACGGACAACGCCGCCAACATCGGCAACCCGATATAGACCGCCGGAAGCTTGTATTTATACACGATCGAGAAGATCAATGGCACCAACAACACAAATCCGATCCCATAAAATAACGGAATACCCACGACAAAGCCTGTCACCATCAGCCCCCATTGTATATGCTTAGTACCAAAAAGCGACACCATCACGGAAGCGATCTTCTGTGCCGCTCCGCTCTCGGCCACCAACTTGCCTAGCATAGCGCCTAATACGATAATCAACGTCAACCCACCCAAGATACTCCCGATACCGTTATTCACCGAGTCCGGCAGCTTCTCCAACGGAATGCCCAAAGCGATGCCCGCCAAGATAGAGGAGATCAGAAACGCAATGAAAGCATCCACCTTAAAGTAGGATATCAAGACAATCAATAAGGCCAAACAAAGTACGACAATGATAAATGACATGTTTTTTCGCTGTATTAGTTTATAATCCGTAAACGGGATACAAAGAAAACATTTATTTCCGAACTACCCCTTTTTACGATAACTAATTACCGCTAACAGATTAAAAAAAACAGCAAATAGACAGACAATCACAAAATGTCCCCGTAAATCGGCAAAGCCGCTCCCCTTTAAATAGACCATACGCATCACCTCCACGAAATAACGCACCGGGTTCGCCAGCGTGATCTTCTGCGCCCATTCCGGCATACTGCTGATCGGCGTGAACAATCCGCTTAGCAAGGCGAAAATGATCAAGAAGAAAAACGCCGTAAGCATCGCTTGTTGCTGTGTGGACGAAAAGGATGAGATCGCCAAGCCAAATCCCGTAAAAGCGATCAAATATACGGCGGCGAACAAATAGATCACCCCGAAACTCCCCTCCGGCACCAAGCCGTAGATCAGCCAAGCGATGAGGATCGCCACCGTCAGCAGGACAAAGCCTATCACCCAGAAAGGGATCAGTTTCGACAGCAGGAACAGGGACTTGGGTACGGGCGAGACGTTTATCTGCTCGATCGTCCCTTTCTCCTTCTCGCTCACGATATTCAAGGCGGAGATCGATCCCCCGATAATCGTCAGCAAGAATACCATGATGCCGGGAACCATATAGATCTTGTAACTCAAGTGGGGATTGAACAGGTTAATCGAAGCCACTCCCCTGCCCGATCCCATAGAGGCGAAACCTTTCTCCCTATTGAAATCCTGTATAATCGAGGAGAGGTAGGAGCTACCCAAGCCGCCCTTGGTTCCGTTCACGGCGTTAGCGGCGATCATCACGTCCGCCCTGCCCTCCTTCCCCAAGTCCCGCTCGAAATCAGAGGGGATTTCCAGAATGATATCGGACTCATTGCTCTCCACCGAGGTCAGCGCCTCGTCGTAACGATCCGACCGGTCTGTCAGGCGGAAATATCCGGAGGATAGTACCTTATCTACCAATTGCATGGAGGTGACGGAATGATCGTTGTCCACGATGCTAAGGTTAATATTTCGCATCTCGAAATTAGCGGCGAAAGGCAAGATGATCAACTGCATGATCGGGATGATGAAGATAATCTTCGGCATGAACCGGTCCCGACGGATCTGCTTGAACTCTTTCTCTAACAAATATCGTAACATAGCTTATAATCGTATTTTAAAACGTTTCACACTCAAGAATACCAGCACGACCGCCATGAACGACAGTATCCCGATCTCCTTCAAGATCGACACGGCGGGAAGCCCCTTGATCATCACGTCCTTCACGGCGATGATATACCATTTGGCCGGAACGATATGGGAGAACCATTGCAGGATATCCGGCATATTCTCTATCGGGAACATCATGCCGCTCAACAACATGATCGGAAGCATCAAGGCGATACCGCTGATCAACATAGCCGCCTGCTGGGTATCGGCTACCGTGGAGATCAGCAGGCCCAGGCAGAGGGATACAATCGCGTACAGGATGGACACGGAAACCAGCAACAGCAGGCTGCCTTTTATCGGAACGTCCAGCAGGAAATAGGATAGCAGCAAGATCGTAGCGATATTCACCATACTCAGCAATAGGTATGGAATCGCCTTGGCCAGAATGATGTAGATGGGTTTCAACGGGGAGACCAGCAGGACTTCCATCGTTCCCATCTCCTTCTCTTTCACGATGCCGATCGAGGTCATCATGGCACATATAAGGATCAAGATCAAACCCATCACGCCGGGCACGAAGTTGTAGGCGCCTTTCATTTGAGGGTTGTAGAGCAAAGAGGTAACCGGGGTCACGGCTTTACCCTCAACCGCCGACTCTCCTTTCAACTGCTCCGCAATGATCGCCGAGCAATAGGCGATTAGCTGCGTGGCCTCGTTCGGATCGGTAGCGTCCGCCAAGACTTGTACTTGGGCATCGGCCGTGGAAGCGTATTGAGGGGGAAAGACAACTATGACGTGTACCTTTCCTTGCCGAAACAAGGCCCCGGCATCCTCATAGCTATCGACGGTCGTATACAGCTCGAAGTACTCGCTGGCATTCAAGCGGTCGGCCATCTTCAGTGTCAGCTCATCCCGGCTTTGGTCGAAAATAGCGATCGGCACACGCTTGATCTCGGTCGTGATGGCATATCCGAACAAGATGATCAGGATGACGGGCATGAGCAAGAGGATCATTGTCGTGCGTGCGTCCCTGAAAATGTGATAGAACTCCTTTCTAACAAAGGATATAAATTGTTTCATCGTTTATTCTCCTCTCGTTGCTTTTCGAGCCAAGGCGTGAAAGACTTGGTTCATATTCGTTGTCTTAAAATCCCGCTTCAAGGCGGAGGGACTGTCTAACGCTTCGATCTTTCCGTCTACCATGATGGAGACACGGTTACAATACTCCGCCTCATCCATATAATGGGTGGTGACGAAGATCGTAATCCCCCGGGCGGCGGCCTCATAGATCAACTCCCAGAACTGGCGGCGGGTGACGGGATCGACGCCTCCGGTAGGCTCATCCAAGAAAACGATCTTGGGCTCATGGATGATCGCCACGGAGAAGGATAGCTTCTGTTTCCAGCCCAAGGGCAGGGAATCGACCAAGGTGTTCCGCTCCTTTTCCAGCCCGAGGATATCCAGCAACTCATCCGTTTTCTGGGACAGCTGCCGTTTAGACAAGCCGTAGATACCGCCGAAAAGACGGATATTCTCCCATACCTTTAGATCGCCGTATAGGGAGAATTTCTGGCTCATGTATCCGATATTCCGTTTGATGGACTCGCTCTCCCGGTAGACATCGAAACCGGCTACCCGGGCCTCGCCGGATGTCGGGATGGATAGGCCGCAGAGCATACGCATGGCTGTGGTCTTCCCTGCCCCGTTTGCCCCGAGGAAGCCGAATATCTCGCCCGGCTCCACCTCGAAACTGATATGATCGACGGCGGTGAAGGTACCGAAACGTTTGGTCAGTTGTTTTACTTCTATCGCTTTCATTTTTTATCCTTATTTCATAATTACAATGCCGCATTTCCCCTCTCTTACAAGGCCATGAAACAATCCTCAACGCTTGGCTCAAGGCGTTCGATGCTTACGTCCGCGTAACCTTTGCCTTTCAGATATTCCTGTAATCGCCTCATGACATCCTCCCCATCCCTCCTCAACGTAAGATGATGAGCATCTCCAAAAGCGAAACACGAGTTTGTATCCGGGAACTCCCGCAAGTCTCCCAACAACTTATACATCGACGCGCATCGCACCGCGTATAGCCGCCTATCGAATGAGGTACGGATACCTACCGGCGTATCGATAGACAGGCATTCCCCAGAACGCACCAAAGCGATACGGTCGCAACGGGAGGCCTCATCCATATAAGGCGTAGAGACAAGTATCGTAATGCCTTGCCGTTTCAGACGATCCAGCATATCCCAGAACTCAGAGCGGGAGACAGGATCGACCCCCGTCGTAGGCTCATCCAAGAACAAGACATCCGGACGATGGATCAAGGCGCAACTCAAAGCCAGCTTCTGCTTCATACCACCGGACAGCTTCCCCGCCCGCCGATGCTTGAACGGCTCTATCTGACTATAGATATCCCGTACCAGATCGTAGTTCTCCTCGATCGTCGTATTGAAGACCGTAGCGAAGAAGTTCAAGTTCTCCTCTACTGTCAGGTCTTGGTAGAGCGAGAAGCGGCCGGGCATATATCCTACCCGCCGACGGATCTCCTTCAAGTCTTTCACCACGTCCAAGCCGCAGACAGAGGCGGTACCGCTATCGGCCAGCAACAACGTGGTCAGGATACGAAACAGGGTGGTCTTTCCCGCCCCATCCGGACCGATTAACCCGAACAACTCACCGGAGCCGATCTCCAGCGACAGATCCCGCAGGGCCTCGACATCGCCATAACGCTTGGTGATATGATTTATATGAATCTCGTTATTCATATTTAATCTCCCCATATTGCCCGATCTTCAGATAACCATCGTTGCGGACGGCGATCTTGATGGCATATACCAAATTAGCCCGTTCGTCCTTCGTCTGGATACCTTTCGGGGTAAACTCGGATTTATCGGAGATCCACGTGATCGTACCGGGGTATTCCCGGCGATCATTCCCATAGTCGGCGAAGACCTTGAGAGATTGCCCTAGTTTCAGGTGGGATAACTGATCCGCCGTCACATAGGCACGGAGATAAAGCAAGTCCGTATCGGCGATCTTGTAAAGCGGTTTGCCTGCCGCCGTCACCTCTCCCGGTTCGGCGTATTTCACCAATACCGTACCGGTCTGGGGATTGAGGATACGGCTTTTCATCAGTTGATCATCCAATTGCATGATCTGGTATTGCAGGCCCTCCGCCTCGGCGTCGGCACCTCCCGTCGTCTTGCTTAAGGAGGAGTATTGGGCATCCAGTTGTTTCTGGAGATATTTGATGTTATTCACGATATCGTCCAGTTGCTTTTGGTTACCCGCTTTGGCGCGCACCAAATTCTCTTGTCGCTGCTGCTCGGTCTTGGCCGTGGCGATTTGTTGTTCCAAGACAGCGATCTGCTTACGGATATCCGGCTTGCGAATATCTACTGAGCGAAGGCTGGCAGAGAGTTGCATCTTCCGCAGAAAAAGCTGGGTGCTATCCACGTAACCCACGATGGCGCCGGCATCCAAGCGATCGCCCTCCTCGATATTCAGTTCCATGATCTTACCGTTGGCTTCCGAAGATACCAAGATCTCGGTTGCCTCAAAGGTACCGGAAGCGTCAAAATCATTGTCTGTATTACCGCAAGCCGTCCATAGAAGGCTGCATAAGCTGATAAAAATCAAATGTCTCATAAATCAATTGTATTTGTCATACTCTATTTAATTCGTTGTATACATATAATTATAAATGGTCATCAAGCGCTGTACACGATGCGCCGCGGCGGTTTGCCGGGCCATGTCCTCGGCGTTGATCTCCCGGATTAGGTCCGTGACGGAAATCACGCCATTCTCCAGCTTCACCTCCGCCGCCTGCTTGATGCTTGTTCTCAGACGGATGATATCGTCATCGGCACGCATCAGGTCCGTCATTTTCTTTATCTCTGTGTTTTGTTGCAAAAGTTGCAGGCGGGTATTGAACAAGAAGGTCTCCCGCTGCACATCGATCTGGCGACGGCTTACCTCGATCTTCCTCCGGTCGTTCTTCAGCGTGTACAACTTCCCCAGATTCCAAGAAAGACGGACACCGGCCACATAATAAGGCTCGAAACTATCCTCCAGCATGTTCAAGCCCGGCCGTCCGTAACCACCTTGTACGAAAGCTCCGATACGAGGCATCAAGCCCGCCGTTACCTGCTTGTTTTGCGTCTCGATCCATTCGCTCTTAGCATCCAAGGCCCGTAATTCCGGACGGTTGATTTGCGTGGACAATGAACGCTCGGGTGACTCCGGAGTCTTCAAGACGACTTGATCCGTCAGCGGTTTATTGATAAAGGTCGCCAACATCTGCCGATATGCCGTGCGAGACGCCCTTAGCTCAATCTCATTTTGGCGGGTATTCAGCAATTCCACTTCCATACTTTCCAGATCCGATTGATTCGCCACGCCATTGTCCATCATCGCCTTGATACGCTCGATATTGACCTGCAACTCCTTTTGAAGCAAAGCGTTCTGACGTATCAACTCGTCTTGCAGCAGGCAACCGAAGTAGATTTGATTCACCCGGTCGTTCAGCGCATACAACTCACTTTCCAATTGCTCCCGGTTGGCGATCGCCTCGGCACGAGTCAAGGCACGGGCCGAACGGGTGCTACCGCCGTCCCAAATCGTCTGGTCCACCTGCGCCACGACTTGATACTGATCCTTGCTCAAGCTAGGGATCTCAAAGCCGGGAAGAAGCGAGGAGATCTTATCGCCATCCAAAGGCAACTTCGTCACGTCGCTCTGATAGCTTGCCTTACCGCTTACCGAAAGCTGGGGAAGCCAAGCCTTGCCCACATTACTCAAGCTATAACGCTCCGTCTGATCGATCAAACCCATTTGATGAATCTGCGGATAATTCGCCCTCGCCCACTCGTAACATTGGGTGATCGTGACCGATTCCTGTCCGCTAACCCTTCCGGTATAACCCAACAGGCTAATTAACAATAATACATATACACCTCTCATATACTCTATGATATGTTTATTAAATTGAACAAATCCATCATCTGGCATCCGGGACCATCAGCTGGGTTATTACCTCGACGATCAAATCCCTGCGCCTATCCATATATTCCTCAAACCGCCCCATATCGTTATCCAAAAAAGCCGCCGCTAGTGGCTTGCGGATCAACAACGGGAAGACCACTAGGCTCACCAAGGTCGAAACCAAATCTATGACCGGCATCTTCCGTAGAAGCCCCTTGTCCATCTCCTCCTCTATCTGACGACGAAGACGCAAGATGGGCTGTATTTTTTTCGGATCTTTCAGCACGGTCTGGAATAAACGTTCTGGATCTCTGTTTAACTCGCCCACCACAAAATTCGGGAACATCGGGTTTGCACGAACAATTCCCATATACAGATCAACGATCACCGGCATTTTCTCCAGCATCGTACTCTTCTCATCCAAAACCCGATCGATGTTCGGCAACAATGAAGAAAGCAATTGCCCGAAAATAGCGTCGAACAGAATCTCTTTCGTCCTATAATAATAATGTAAGGCCGTCCTGCCAATACCCACTTCTGCCGCCACGTCACTCATAGTAGCCGCCTCGTACCCCTTTCGGACAAACACTCGCTTCGCCGCTTCTATGATGCGAGGCTCCATCTCATTCATGTCTTTCGCTTCCATAATTAAATGTTATTTTTTGTTTTGTCACTATCGTTTGTCATTATAGTTTGACACATGCGTCAAAAGTAGTATAAAAAAATTACATAGCAAATAAAACCTAAGTTTTCTTGCTATGTAATCCTTCTTAAATAATTATTGGATCGTGCGAGCCTCAACTCCTTCGGTCGTAATCTCCACAGGATTGATCAATCCCTCCTCGTTAAACGTCATCTTCTCAATACAAGTCTCCCGGTGGTCACGTGTCTTGACCCCGGCCGGCCGGCGATGGTACACGATGTAGTAATCTTCCGAATTCGGCACATGCATGATCGAGTGGTGACCCGCTCCGTTGGCGATATCGAAATTTTGCCGCAAGACCTCCCCGATACGATTGAACGGGCCAAAAGGAGAATCGGAGATGGCGTAAGCGACCTTGTAATCCGGTCCGGTCCAGCCACCCTCACTCCACATGAAGTAATATTTACCATTCTTCTTAAACATAAACGGGCCTTCCACGTAATCCTTGGGAGTTACCTCTTTATAAATCGTTCCGTCCTCGAACGGTATAAGTCCGGTAAAGTCTTTATTCAAGCGTACCATGTTGCAGTGTTTCCAACCACCGTAATACATATAATACTCATCATTGTCAGTGTCGTGGAAAACAAACTGGTCGATCGGCTGCGCCCCATTCACGATCTCGTTGATCAGCGGCTTACCCAGCAAATCCTTATAAGGCCCTTCCGGACGATCGCTCACGGCAACACCGATACCTCCGATCTCTCCCTCGTGCACGTCATTCGCCCCAAAGAAAAGATAATACTTACCGTCCTTGTTGATTACCGAAGGAGCCCACATAGCGATCTTCGCCCATTTCACCTCTGCCGTATCAAGAATGGCGGTATGCTTGGTCCAATTCACCAAATCCTTGGAAGAGAAGCAATCGAAGAAGGTTTGCTTCTCATATAAATCACTCGTAGTCGGGTAAATCCAATAGGTATCCCCGTAAATAATTCCCTCCGGATCGGCGTACCAACCCTCGAATACAGGATTACCACTCTTCGCTACCTCTTCATTTGGAGCCTGTTTAGGGCCACCACAGGACATCAAGGCACCGGCCATCAATACAGTGTAAAACAGGCTTTTCTTTCCGTTTATCATCAATAGTAGATTATTTATTAGTAAATCAAATAGTATCTTTTAATTATTCGAGTTCTCCATGTTCTTCGCCAAACCACCTTCCGAGGTCTCCTTATAAAGACTGGGCAAATCATTACCTGTCTGGCGCATCACCTCAACCACCTGATCAAAACTTACCCGGTGTTTTCCGTCGGAGAAGTTCGAGAACGTATTCGCGTCAAGCGCACGGGCAGCGGCAAAAGCGTTTCGCTCGATACAAGGGATTTGCACCAAGCCACAAACAGGATCGCAAGTCAATCCCAAGTGATGCTCCAATCCCATCTCGGCGGCATACTCGATCTGTGCGGGCGTACCACCAAACAACTGACTGGCGGCAGCGGCAGCCATAGCGCAAGCCACGCCAACCTCACCTTGGCAACCTACCTCTGCCCCCGATACGGAGGCATTCGTACGCACCACATTTCCAAACAAGCCTGCCGTAGCCAACGCACGCAATATACGGGAATCACGGAACTCACGCGTCTCCTTCAAGTGATAAAGGACCGCAGGCATTACACCGCAAGAACCACAAGTCGGAGCGGTCACGATCTTCCCACCGCACGCGTTCTCCTCAGACACCGCCAAGGCATAGGCATACACCATTCCCCGGCTCTTGATACTGCTGCCATAGCCTTTCGCACGGATCATATAATCGGAAGCCTTACGACGAATGCCCAAACCTCCCGGCAAGATGCCTTCCGCTTCCAGACCACGACGAACCGCATCCTGCATCACTTCCCATACCTCAGCCAGATAATCCCAGATAGAAGGGCCTTCGTGCTGCTCGACATATTCCCAATAGGAATGGCCAGTCTTCTCACACCAAGCCTGTATCTCCTTGATCGTATGCATATCGTATACTTGCTCTGTCCTCAACTCATTGAAAGACTCGTTCGCCAAGGTTCCCCCGCCGATACTATATACGGTCCACGTATCCAGCTCCTCGCCACTCTCATTATACGACTCGAACAACATCCCATTCGGATGGAACGGCAAGAAAGTCTTGGGTTCCCAAGTAATATTTGTCTTCGCGACCGGCTGTAATACCTCAAGAATAGCTGCGTCCGTCATATGGCCTTTTCCCGTAGCCGCCAGACTACCATATAAGGTTACGTTAAAACGAACAGCGCCCCGGTTACGTTCCAAGAACATTTGTGCCGCACGCATCGGCCCCATAGTATGACTGCTTGAAGGGCCATGACCCATCCGGTATATTTGTTTGATTGATTCCATCTTTCTTCGATCTAAGTTTTCTTGTTTCTATACTTTAAGGAAAATATTATGTTTATAAAACGCATACAAAAGTACATAAATTACCGATACATTGCACATGGCAATGAGCACCGGATAATAATTTCCTAAATATTGCTGGGTTCCGAAAAACAAGGATTCGCCGATACACCTAAAACTTACCACGTTAGTAAGCATATAAGCCAGTATTGAATTCATGCCGTACACTTTCAGCCAAGTCGTATACTTTCGATGCCCTTTATAGTCGATCCAATAATAGAACAACCCCATAAGCAAGAAACAGTACCCACTGCTCACCAATACCATCGAACTGGTCCACAGTTTCTTAATAACGGGAAGCTCGATACCCCAAAGCCATCCGGCGATAACCATACCCAGACCAATACCGAATAACATCCGTAATTTGAGCCGCTCGGAATATAATTTGTTCTTTAGGATATATCCGGCGAACAACCCGGTCAACACGGTTACCCCGAAATTCAAGCTGCTCAGTATCCATGTATAACGATACCAAGTAGCGAATATCACCTCCCCGTTCTCCACCGTCGCCCCATCCCGGAAACGTCCCAGTACGGTGCGGTCGATCCATTCGGCTAAATTACTATCCGGTGTGTACGAACCTCCCCCATAGTTACCGACTGTAATAAACTCCATCGCTCCCCAAAAGATTAATAAAAGAGCCGCCGCTATACCGATCTGTACCCGTATCCTTACATGCAAGAATAACAAAGAAGCAATCAAATACCCCATAGCGATCGACTGCAAAGTATTTGAATACAGATAAACCCGGTCTGGGTCCAAAGCCAATAAATTACCTTGGCACATCATACCGAAGACCCAAAGCAGTAGCACCCGTTTCCCGATCCGCCGATATACCGCCATCTTATCGGGCATATCCTTATAACGAGACAAAGAGAAAGGCATGGAAACTCCCGCCATGAATAAAAATAAGGGCATCACGAGATCCCACGTAGAGAATCCCTCCCATTCCACATGCGAGAATCCCCACATAAAAGAATTAAACCAAGGCATATCGATCGCATGGGCCAGCGGATGCAACACCATCTCCAACACCACTAAGCAAAAAAGGTCGAAGCCACGGAGTACGTCCAATGACTCCAACCGATTTAATTTCTTCTTCTCCATCCGTTTATTATACTTTCAAGAAAATACGTTGGCGATATAAGAAATACAAGAATCCCCAACAAACAGCGATATATGCGATAGCGCTAACCAAAGGCTGGGCGGTCTCGGGCATCAACTTCTCCAACCCTCCGAATATAGCCTCGGAAGTATAGGAGAAACGGATGAAACGCTGCGCCAAATAGATCGTAATAGAGTTCATGCCGATCACGGTAAAAAACAAAGTCCATTTACGCCACCCCAATACATCTATGATATAGAAGAACAAAGCAAACATCCAAACGGAATAAGCACCTACTACACAGACAAAAGAGCTTGTCCATAGCTTCTTATTGACCGGAAAGACCAAGCTCCATAACAAGCCGACGATCAACAATACAGCTCCCGCTCCTACTAAACAAAGCACTTTCTTTCTGTCGGTCAGCCCCTCTTTCCCTAACTTAATCCATTCACCAGTGAACATACCCAACATTGCCGTAGCAATTGCGGGGACGGTGGAGAATAAACCCTCCGGATCAAAAACAGTCTCGTGCAAACGTCCGGGAAGAAACAGGCGGTCAATATACCCCACCAAATTTCCCTCGAGCGTGAACGGCCCCGCTCCACCGGCGTCCGGCACAGGCACAAAAGCCATCACCAGCCAATAGCCAACCAAGATAAGAGCCGTTATCCCCGCACGCGCTTTCCAACCGAAACGGACAAACAACAAGGCTGCGAACATCCATCCCAACCCGATACGCGCCAGCACACTCGCACAACGCAGGTGGTCAAATTCAAACGACAATAGCCCGTTATATACCAATCCCAAGAAAACTAAGGTAATCCCCCGACGGACGATCTTCTTGTAAATCGCCCCTTCCGTCATACCTTTTCCTCGTTGCTTCTCTAGTGAGAACGGAAACGAGATACCCGCAATAAAGAGGAACAATGGGAAGATCGTGTCGTGATGCGCCAATCCGTTCCATTCCACATGTTCCATCTGCCCGGCTATCGCCTGAAAAAAAGGATTCGGAAACAATGTCGCCAAAGCGACAAATAAAGAAGCACCGCCCATAATAAAGAGCATGTCAAAACCCCTAAGGGCATCCAATGATTGCAACCGCTGGGGTTGTTGTTTTTGTTTTTCCATATAATCTATTTACATTTAAAGTCAACACAAATATACTCAAACTCACTTACATACGAATGGGGTTTGACATAAAAGACGCTCCTAATCTTTCCCCTCGCATTTAGCCTCCAGTTTTTCAGCGTACGCCTCTTTCCTCATCAGATATAGATGAATAAAAAGGAGTTATAAAGTTCAGAAAACCATAGCGCTTCTAACGTAGATATCAATAAACTTTTCCCAAAACGGCGAGGACGACTCAGAAAGTAAGGCTTACCTTTCGTCACCAATTGGTAAATCAAGGCAGTCTTATCCACATATAAATAGTTCTCATTCCGAATATTTTCGAAACTCTGTATTCCTATCGGTAATTTACGCATAGTCGTCATAACCTTTTTTCTTACCACACCTGTTGTTGAACAAAGATAGAACTTTTTTCCGGAACAAGTCTCCGATTATAGTTTTCATTCTATGAAATACTCAATTTTTTCTACACTAATAGAGGGCAATATTTTACTTTCCATAAGCTGGAAGTAGAATATCGCCCTCTATTTTACAAGACAGTTTGTCTATGAGTAAGCACTAGATCTAAGGCATACAAATATTTCACTGAGTAAGATCACCTCATAGCCTTAGCAAAAGCTCTAATCGCATAATGAATAAAATAATAAACAGCCTTATACACCGGCAAATCCATCTCATTTCTCAAAATGTTCCACTGCCAACGCATGGCTTTTAATTTATTCGAAGAGACCGAATGGTCACTAACTCGGTAAAGAGCCGTCACCGTATTTGTGTTCTGCGCTTTATACCCTTGCTTTAAGATAGAAAGCCAACATACATAATCCTCATGCCCAATTTCCTTGAAAAATATCTTTCCCGTCAAGGCTGAATCATACATGGCTGTCAAGCATCCTATACAATTCCCTTTCAACAACAAACGATAATCAACCTCACAAGGAGCCATTACCTCACGCCCGCATCGCTCTCCGCCTAGACTTACTTTCTCATAGTTAGAGAAAACAATAGCGACCTCGGATTTCTCGAAGACTTTTAACTGATCGCTTAGCTTATTCGGTAACCATATATCATCGCTATCCAAGAAAGCAATATACCGTCCTTTCGCTTCCTTTATTCCCATATTACGGGGTAACGTAGGCGAACCGGATGGTTTATCCGTCCGTAAATATCGAATACGGGAATCTATTCTCGCATACTTTTGAATGATTGAGAGTGAATCATCACTAGAACAATCATCCACAATAATCATCTCCCAATCCCCAAACGATTGAGCCAATACGGACTCAATCGCTTGGGATATAAAAGGAGCCGCATTATAACACGGGGTTATAATGGATACAAGAGGCAACACGTTAAATACAAATGATTATTTAAATAAATAACGTTTCAACTTAGCGAATGCCTTAAGCGAACGTTTCAAGTCTGAAGGATTACGCAAACCGACTCTCAGCCTGTGTAAAATGTAACTGGCACGTAAATAATATTTCTTCCGTGCCCTATTACAGAAATCAACCATTTCCCCTGCGGAAAGATCCGGTAAAGACAATACGGTGTTATGTGTACCATCCGGCAAACAATACTTCTCATAATCCGTCTCTATATAGTTATTTTCCCTCGCCCACTGATAAGCCTCCGTACCGGGATAAGGTATCAACGGGAAAAACTGGGCGGTATCCGTATTCAACCTTAACGCTAACCGAAGAGTCTCTTCCATGGTTTCCCGGGTTTCGCCTTGGTTACCGACCATATAACAAGCATGTATTAACAAGCCCGCCTTTTTAGCGTTGGCAACATACTGATAGAAATATTCCACCTTCGTTCCTTTCTTGATGTTATCCAATATCTGTTGGCTACCACTCTCTATACCCGGAATAATCAAACGACATCCGGCCTTTTTCATAGCCAACATCGTTTCCAAATCAAGGTCCACACGAGCATTACATAACCATTTCAGCCGTTTATTCAATTTCTTTTCCACTAACAAACGACAAATGTCCAATACTCGCTTCTTATTGGCTGTAAATGTATCATCCTCGATTACTACCTCCTTCACATCTGGGAAATTAGCGGCAATGTATTCGAACTCGGCCACCACATTCTCTGCGGATCGTGCCCGAAAAGCATGCCCATGCATCGTTTGCGGATAGACACAGAAATTACAACGGAAGGGACATCCACGCCCGGTAAATATCTGGATAGAGGGATATGTGGCAGCAGCGAAAAAGTAATCCCTCTCATTTAAATGTTCCTTGATAAATTGTGAGGCAAAAGGAAGATCATCCAAATTCTTCATCGGTGGCATATGCGCGGTTCGTACAAACTCCTTCCCGTCCCAAAAACAAAGCCCTCGAACCTCCCGCAGATCCTTTCCTGCGTCCAGAACATTCGCTAGCTCATTCACGATACAATCATATTCCCCAATAGCGACCGCATCCACCGCATTCGAATAACCCAACGTCTCTTCTGCGCAAGCCGAAGGATGAGTCCCCACAAGCACGACAAACGAGTGAGGATACAATGCCTTCAGCTTCCCGGCAAAAGCAACGTCACTTTTAATGGAAGGCGTACTTGTATCTAAAACAAACAATGAATGCTCATTATCCGTCTTCCGAATAATGTTTAAAGACCGTTCCTCATTTAACTGTTTAGCTGGAGCATCCAAAAAAGAGACATTATGTCCCTGTTTGCTTGAATACAAAGCCGCATAAATCAGCCATAGAGGATAATATAAAGCCCCACTTTTCGTAATTGCCGGACTACGGGACTCACGAGAGAATTTTCCATACTCAGCTTTGAAAGGGGGATTAATGAAATAGATGTTCATGATTTATCAAGTTTACTTATTAAGTATATAATCTTATCCTTTGGAATCCATGGATAATGAAATCAGCAAGTCATATATTTTCTTGCCCTGCTTCGTATTATCGTATCGCTCCCGAAAAGTGCTCGCTATTTCCGATAATCTGTCAAGAGATATCGGGTTCGTCAACAAGCGTTCTATCTCATTCGCCATCGCCTTGTCGTCCGTAGCCGGCTCATAATAATTCAAGAGCCCCATCGTCGTCTCGAACAAAGCCGTTTCCTTATTCGTCAATACCGGTGTACCATAGATAGCCGCCTCGATAGGGGTATATCCGAATCCCTCCATCAAGGACG
This sequence comes from Parabacteroides sp. AF27-14, assembly GCF_003635425.1. Classification (NCBI taxonomy): domain Bacteria; kingdom Pseudomonadati; phylum Bacteroidota; class Bacteroidia; order Bacteroidales; family Tannerellaceae; genus Parabacteroides; species Parabacteroides sp. AF27-14. Next base: position 8,947 of record NZ_QTLZ01000018.1, on the reverse strand, counting down.
GATGGATAAACAAATCCGCTTGATTGTAATACTGAGCCAAAGTCTCGTCAGAAACAGGTTTCGTTACATGGTAAATCCGGGATGAAAGGTTTTCTTCTTGGATAAAAGGTAACGCTTTTTCGGTCCAGACGGGCCTTGTCTTTCCGATGATCACCAAGGTGTGAGGAATTTTATCTTTTAGGCGATTAAACGCTCTCAGTAAGGTCATCACATTCTTGTGTTCCATCAAGGAACTGACGTACAGTAAATATTTCCCTTTAACAGGAAGCGTATCCCGTTTTTGGGGAAGTTGATCGACTACAACCCCGTTATAGATGGTATTTAGCTTTCGGGGAGAAATGAACGGATAAGTCTTGCGCACGTCCTCTCTCACGAAGTCGGAAATGACAATCGAAGCCTTGCATCTCCATAAGGCCAAGGGATAAAAGAAACGGCAAGCCCATAAGCGAAGCCCTTTATAGATTCGTAACCCCTGTAAATCATGGAGAACAAGAACCGTCTTATCCCGTCTGTGAAAACAGAAGTTCGGGGGAAATACATGAGGAACAAAAAGAACATCATGTTCTATGTTCTTTACAGTGTTCTTCCAATGTCGGAAATTCCGCAAAAGAGTCATAGGATTCCTCCCCGTATCAAAAGCGATTTCCAAACAAGGATATTCCGGAAACGTGACGTGCACATGATCGTATATCCGGGCATCACAGAGAATCGAGATATCTTTATAGCCGTTTTCTTTAAATCCGGCCAATATACGTAAACCGTATACGGTAATCGCGTTGTACGGTTGATTGCAACCGGACAGGTCAAACAATATATTCATATGATTGGATTAACTAGAAATGGAACGGTATCAGTTTTCCGTCTGGAATTGATAACACTGAATATACCTGTATCAAGACATATCCAAACAAGAGATATGCTATGATCAAACGGTTCTCTTTACGTGAGGGCAAACTGGGTAAACCTGCCAAGGTCATACATTCTACAAACCGATAGTTCAAGGAGAGGCGAGTAGCCACGATTTCTATCTGCCCAAACAATAGATAAATAGCCATATTAAATAATGCGCTCCAAAGAAAGATATTCTTTAGTCGATCATCGATCTTCATCCGAGGTACAGCGTAAACGATTAACCCCGTGATCATGACTCGATGAACCGTACTAAAAGAATAAAGAATATTTCCATTGTAAAAGTCATCCATACTATAATCCATGACCTTTTTCACCGCATACAGATCTCCTCCAATCTTGCTTATTAAAGGATCTAAGACATCGACAAACAGCAAGACAACATAAATGAACAGGAATATGAGCTGTATACCTTGCGTACAAGGTCTGCCCACAAAAAACGCAAAAGGAAGGAATACCAAAGCCGAATTATGAACCGATATGGCTAACCCTATAAATATCCAATAAAAGAACATCTTCCCCTTCCATGCGTGATAAACGGCTACACCAATAAATCCCAACGCAAGTCCCTGACGGATACCATTCATCTCATAAGACAAGAACCAGAAACCCAAGTAAATCATCAAAGACAAATATGGATTGGGGGACATCTTACGAAACACATAGTATTTCGTAAAGAAGGACAAGGAAAACACCAATACGATCAGATGAAAATAGTCTCCTCCGAACCACTTAATGATCCGGATAAGTTCAGAGAATCCCGCCTCCATGGTTTCGTCCCCATGCAGGAAAATACGTAAATAGGCATAGTAATCGGCTCCGACACCCTCGCCCCGTAATGCGCCAACGACAAAACAAAGCAATAGCAGAATGACGACAAGAGGGGTACACCGCCTTTTGTTAAGACGAATAAACGCTATGACGAAAGATAATATGGGAAGCGTATAATAAATCATCACATGGATACAGGAAATGTAACAAAGCCCATTATACGGCCTCGCAACGTATAATAATAATACTTCGTATGCCGACTCAGCAAGCAACCGCCGACCGAACGAAGTACATAATAAATAAACCTAAACAGGAAAGCGTAATGTTTACGTCCTACCACCTCTTTCTTGAACAAGGCTCCGAATCCCAACCCATAAGCATAGGCCTTAGGGATGTTAACGAATACATCCGCTATATATGGATGATTAATATAAGTGTCCCGCAGAAATATCCCGACATCTTTTTCATCAAGGATCTCCCACAGGTAGTCGCTTTCCTCACCAGATCCCCAATAGGCACCTACACCCAAACGGACATCGAAACGAGCCTCCGTCTTTCGGACAAAAATATTATTTGAAAAACAATATCTTAATGTCTTGTTACGTGAAATTAGCTCTCTCTCCGAAACCTTCCAAACCCTTCCATCAAAAGCGTCCTTGACAGCCGTGGCGACAAGAACAATATCCTTTTGCCGCTGGAAAACATCGATGACCTTCTCCAAGACATCCTCCTCGTAAAAGCAATCATCATCAGGGAAAGCGACGATCTCTCCCCGGCTATAATCCAGACCGATATTTCGGTTCAGGGAAAGCCCTTTTGCCTCGCTTCGGATATATTGGATCGTTAAGCGGGAAGCGTACTCCGCGACCATCTCCCGCAATATGAAATGCGGATTCTGGTCGACCAATATAAACTCAAAGTCTTTGTAGCTCTACCTCGCGAGAGAACCCAATAACGTTCGTACTTCTTCCGTGCGCCCATAGGTCGCGGTAATTAAAGATATCATTACGTCGTAAAATTAAGTGTATGATTCATTCCGTTCCCTTACCCGTTTAAGTGACTCAGTAATCTTTTAAGAGCCTCCACTCCGAACAAGAATACTCTATTTATATATCTATAACCCATCGTTGTCCTGAGAGTAAAATAGACGGATCCTCTACGCCAATTAACTGTATGTCGCTTCAATTCCATAGGCGACAATCTTTTTACGATATAGGCGTAGTGGCCCTTTTTGCTATTTACCCTTATCGCACGTAGGGCTTTCAAATAAGAATATACAGGTCGTTGGCTGAAATAAGCGAGCGATTGGGTCGCAAGCGCAAGTGTTGCGGGTAAATGCAGGTATAAATAATTCCTCATGAATAAACGGGTAAACAAAGCGACGGTCTCCTCGTGACAGGTCATGAGATCCCGTGTATCGCCCTCCTTTTCTCCATTTTCAAATACGGGCCGTACTCGCCCGTCATCTTCAAGATAAGCGATCGTCCGCTTATGTGGAGAAACGGAAAAATACTGTTCGAGAATACTACCCAACTCATCACTGATGTATCGTAAAGACGAACTGAGGCGCATACGCTCCGCGTAATATAAGGCATGGTAGTCTCCTGCCTCCTGGATCGGTTTCCGTTCATCCACCACCTCCAGATAATACCCTTCCGCTGGCCTGAATCCCCCTTGTCTCAAAATAGCGTTTATCGCTTGTTGGCAAGAACGTGTACCCCGGATATCTACCACGACCGTCTTGTGAATCGGATCCGCCAATCCCTCTTGTATGAAGTATCTCAAAATAAGGTCTCTTTGCGTGTCATGATAACGAGACAATATCGCCAACACCTCCGGATTGGCGAACAGCTCTTCTCCTTTTCCGCTTCCACTTCCACTTCGCATGACGCATTCCACCTCATGCCATGTCTCTGAGGTGATGAAGTTCCCTAATATGTCAAGCTCAGTTTCATCCGTAAAACCGAACATTGTCTTTCTCAAAGACAACAGGCTATCCGGAGTGATCGCCGGCAACCCGGGTAAATACAAGGATGAGCGGGATACATAAAGATACTTCATACGCAAGCCGGGAAATTCACCTTCCAACTCTTTCGCTATCCGATAAAGGATATAGCCATCACGTGCGAGGAAAAAGAGGCTTCTGATCCCCCTGCTGACGGCATCTCGCAAGACATGATAAACGAAGGCCACATATAGCGGGGCTATCAAGTCCGCAGCGAAAGCGTAACGCGGCTCGTCAGGAAACGCAAGCCGTACGGCCCTCGATAAACCAGCCAGGTGCTGGTTGACGAAAAAGCCGGGGAAATAATCCTGCCGTACCAAGAAACGCTCATATACGGAATACACATGATGAATAAGCGAGGCCTTGATCCCCATACGACGCGGTATGCGATAATCGCTATGCCGGTTATCTCCCCAATGATACCAATCCTTGAAGCGTAGTCCGTTTTCTGCCGCTATATGCTTATACAGGTTTCCCGTATGCTTGGTTTTCCCACAAGCCGAGGAGACATATAGCTTATCCCCTTCCCGCCAAAAGCCATGCTCGATCAGCAATTCCGACAAGAACGTTCGCGGCAGATACATATCTGAGATATAATAAACGCTATGCCCTTCCCGATGCAGCGTTTTTATCTTCTCCCGGATGGCATACACGGGAACCAATTGCTCCCGCTCTACCTGCATCTCCAAACGTGCGATCTCAGTCTTTGATTGGGCGGTCAACGCCATGAAGTCACAACAAACGTAAATAGCCTCCAGCGTTATTTCCTCTACCTGAGACAAGGCACGGGCTTTCCGCTCCCCTTTAACCCGTTCCAACGCAAAATCAGCCCGTGCGCTCTCGTCGCTATTCGCTCCAAGAACACGATAAGCCAGAAGATCAAATACGTTACGAGGGGCACCGCAAGCCCGGATAAAGCAGGTGTCGAATAGATCGAATGAATAAATCACACGTGTATTCCTTTTCATAAATCAATGCGTGATGGTATAAATCATATATCAAAGAGATTGTTATTTTCTCTTTTTGATCATGTCAATCAAGTAGTGTATTTCCTCGGACCGAGTTAATAAGGAGATACCCGTATAGAGGACACATCCAAGTGGTACGCCCAAGGCGATCCGCAAAATATCCGAATCAACTGCGTAGTTCAATAGATAGACGACACCACCCATCGACAGAGCCCGCAACAAGATAGGTACCAAGACACGCATCTCGTTTTTGAACGTAATAGCCGGAAGGAGTCTTCGGGTGTATAGCGTAATGACATACAAATCAATGATACAATAAATCACCCAACCTACGCAGAGCACTACCAGCCCCATGAAGAGGGTGGAGAACAAGATGGTAAACGCAATGATCTTCTTGAAGATCTCCGACTTCATGTAATAATCACTCCTATGCTTCACGTTCAATATCTGCCAGTTCAAACCGGAAAGAGGTTGCCAGATCCATCCAAAACAGAGTATTTGGATCAAAGGGACCACATCCAGCCATTTCTCCATCAACAGCAATCTCACTAACGGTTCGGCTAACGCGGCGAGTCCCGTCATCAGCGGAAAAACAATGAAGGCATTGAGACGGACAAACCGATAAAAGGTATGCCGTAACGCCTCGTTGTCGTTCTGCAACTCACACTCAATAGGATAGGCCACGCGAGAAAGCGTCTCATCGATCGAATTAGGTAGTAAGCTCGTCATCTGGACCGCCTGACTATATAATCCCGTCAAGGCCGGTGAGTAAAACTTACCGACCAACAAATAACTCCCATTCATATACAACGTATGCAAGACTCGTGTTATCAGGATTTTCGAGCCAAACTTAAAGAAATACCGGAACGAGCGGCGGGAGAACACGAGCGAGGGCATCCAGCCCGCCGATACCCAAAGTAACGCCACGTTGAGCAGGTTTTGCAGCAAGGCCTGCCAGACCAACGTCCACACCCCGAATCCCCGATAGGCCATCCAGACACCCGTCCCGCCGCTCACCGAGATGGCTACTAACGAGATCCACGCCTGCCGATGGAAATCCATTGCGATGTTCAGTTTCGCCTGTTGCACCGTCCGGAACGAGTTGATCACGAAGATCAAGCCCATCCATACTGTCAGCTCCTCCAGTAACGGCTCCCCATAGAACCCAGCGATCAGCGGAGACAGTAAGAACAACACGCCATAGATCGCCGCCGCCACTCCGATGTTGAACCAGAAGGTGGTCGAGAAATCCACCTCCGTCCGATCCCGTTTCTGGATCAGAGCTTCCACGAAGCCGGAGTCCACGAAGATCTGCGCCACCACGAGAAAGATCGTCAGCATCGCCACCAGCCCATAGTCGGCCGGCGACAACTGCCTAGCGATCAATATGGAGAAAAAGACCATGAGGCCCTGGCGGGCGAACTTCTCAACCGCACTCCATGCAACACCTCGTATCGCCTTATTTTTTATGGATTCCGACATATATTATGTTTTGACAATTAATAGAATTCTAAAAGCAAGCATCCAACCCCTATGGCCATACCTCTTAGCCCCAGTGTTCACTGGGGGTTGAGAAGTACCATAAGATTGGATTAATTTGTAAATTATTTGATTTTAACACAAAATTTCTTGTGTCATGAGTTCATAATCCCTTCGACCTTCCGCAATCAAACTGTCAATTCATTTAAAACAGATATTTCTCTTTTAAACGCTATTAACCATAGCTTTAGATCCTCGCATGAAGTTGTATTGGGCTTGCAACACGCAAAAGCAAGACACCGGCACGTCATCCAAAGTTAAACTTCCAGCCGAAGCCAGTAACAAGATCTTGTCTGTCTTGTTGTCGGTGGTCACCGAATTGTCGATGAGCCAGCCTTTCAATACTTTCTTCATGGTATTTTGACTTAAAGGGGGGCGAAATCACCATTCCCTGCTTTCTTTGTCTAGAATTTCTTCCCGAACGCAATGTTCAAGAACGTCTTCACCAATATCTTGAAATCGAACCACCACGAGCGGTGCTCCAGATAGAACAAGTCATAGCGTAATCGACGAAGCATCTTCTCCAGCGTATCCGTATAGCCGTTGTAGAGCGTGGCATACGAGGTCACCCCCGGACGGATCTGGTACAAGAAACGATAGCGGGGATCGCGTTCCATGATCTGGTCAATGTAGAACTTGCGCTCCGGACGGGGGCCGATGAAGGCCATGTCGCCGATGAAGACGTTCCACAATTGAGGCAGCTCGTCCAGATGATGCTCGCGCAGGAACTTGCCCACACGGGTCATGCGGGGATCCGTACCTCCCTTGTAAAGGGCAGGACCAAACTTCTCAGCGTCCAAACGCATGCTACGGAACTTATAAATGTTGAACGGGCGACCGAAACGACCGATACGCTCCTGCTTGAAAATGGCAGGACCGCCATCCTCGCGCCTTACGGCGATGTAACAGATCAAGAACAAAGGGGAGAATACGACCAAGGCGATAAAGGCCAAAAGGCAGTCCCCTATACGCTTCACGTTACGCTCGAAGGCGTTCATCCCATCTGAGATAAAATCAGTAGATTTTCCAAAACTCTCTTCTAAAATCATGGCTAGTTAATTAGTCGATGAAGGCAGGCACGAGGTTAAAACTTAATCTCATTTGCATAGCCCATCCTTAAATTATTTCTTTCCTCCGTTCATTTCCTCCTCTTTCTTATAATCGATATACCGCTCCAAGGCCTCACGTGCCAGACGGCGGAAAAGTTCCTCGTCCGACAGATGGTCCCAAAGGAGATCTACCAAACGATAGTAAACGCTAAAGTGCATGTCCTTGCCTTTTTAAAAGAATTGTAAGTGTCACTGCCAATGCCTCCGCTTACGCGGATAATGGACTTGGTCAGTCTGGTGACTTGTAAAACCGTGGCGATGTAATCGCCCAAACGGGGAAATGATTGTCTGTGATACATGTCTGGTTTGTTATTATTTTTATACATCTATGTCCTTATGGATAGGCCCTAGTAATGCAAGTAATGCAAGTAATGCAGCACCTGTTTCCCACACACGTGCGTACATTATATAAAACAAGATATAGAACAAGAATTTTACACTAAACGATCGCAAACAAGGCATGGAACAATCCGGATGAGAAACGCTGGATAGCCGTATGAAAGTTTGATTCGACATATATAATGTACACGTGCGTGTGTGGGAAAAAGGTGCTGCATTACTTGCATTACTTGCACCTGTTTTCCCCGGCATCGGTTCCATCCCGCACGTATATCGGCATCGACTCACGCCTACGTTCGTATAGGCCTACACCGATATACGTGTGGGGCGACGTCGATATACGTGTAAAACGATGCCCTTATACGTATGCCACACTCATACGGTCTCGCTTAGCAATGGCAATCCCTCCACCTCTCTCTTATGCCAGCCTTGGTAATCAGACAGGGAAAAACCGGGGACGGTCAATTGCTTGTAATCCTTATCGTCTCTTCGCAAGATGTGCTTGCGGGCATACGAGCGGAGCGAACGATCCGTCACGGATACCATCACCACAGGAAACGGGTAGCCGAGCAAGCGCATCGGTGTAACCTCGCTGTCCGGGAACGCACGTCGCAACTGATAGGCTGAGTACTCGAACGCCACCCAGTAAGGACCCGTGCAATACAAATGGATGGAAGCAGTGTTCGTTCGCTCGCGGCTCATGATATCACCCAAATGCTCGTTCAGCAACGCCACCAAACGAACGCCAGAAGGAAGGGAAGACATTTCTTTTTGATTTATGATTTTTGATTTAAACTGTCAACTGTCAACTGATTTCGTGTTTCAGCCAGCGATCGCAATCGTCCAGCCGGCGGATCAAGGATAACTTGCTTTTCTTGGGCGAGGACTCACCCCGCCACGGATCCACCACCTCATGCGCCATCTGCCGGTAAAGGGCGCTGTCCGTGCAACCGTAGAGCGTCACCAGCAACAAGGCACGGGATTGCGGAGCTTTCACCACCGGGAGCATACCACGCATCGTGTCATGTAAACGTATGAACTCCTCCTCATCGCCCAACAACTTGTAGGCAGAAAGAAGCAATGAGTAGATCTTGCAACGCATCACGTCCGTCTCCGCACGGAGCGAACCGTAGGATCTCAACACCTCACGGGCCAAACGAGTATCCTCCTCTGATACGCTGCCGGAGGCATGGTAACGTCCCAAGGCATCGTGCAAACCCTCCCGCAGACGGTCGTTATCCAGATGGGTATAGACGTGCTTGCCCTTGGTGTTCAGCTCGATCAGCTCATACTCGCCCGGCTTCACC
>NZ_QTLZ01000017.1:6904-116262 GCF_003635425.1 Parabacteroides sp. AF27-14 | reverse complement strand
CTGAAATAAACAATAGCAAAAAGGGGCTGTCACACTTTTTGGACAGCCCCTTTACATTATATTATGCCGTAACTAAAGTTTCGTGAGATCTTGTTGCCATGTAATCCCGCTTATATCCGTTAATAGGACTTGATATGAACCTTTGGGAAGAGTGGCGATGACCGGATCGCTTAACGTCAATTCCGCCTTACTTCCTAAGGGAATTACGAGACTATGTTTCCCCGGTTGTACTTTCGCCACATACTTATTATGAATGTCTTTTTGAGAAAAATGGGAGAGTTGCTCTCCGTCCTTATTTAGAACAATGTTTCCCTGCTCGTCTTTTAGCGTTAATCCGATAAGGAAAGAGCCGTAGACATCCACTCCCTCAACTCGGTAAACCGTTAAATATAATTTATCGTTATCGATGCTAGCGTCGGAAATCTCGATTTTAGGCTTTACGGATTTATTATGTAAGGTTCCCCAGACACCGCCATGAAATACTTGGTTGGTAAGTAAGGATAGAAATACGATAAGAACCGCTCCGCAGACAGAGGTCTTTTTTAGTGAGCTTTCAGACAGGGGTAAAAAGCCGGAGGTTATCCAGTTGGTCCATCTGTGGCCATATAACCAAGGCATCTTCGGCCTTAAATACGAGTCGAGCGAATACGGGCCTCCGCCTGTCATAAATAAGGTGAAACCTGCCGCCACTCCTAAGATACCGATTTGCCACTCATCCACACAGGTCGTTCCTAACCAACCGGAGCCGAGTAGTATACCTGTCGCTAGACTCAAGACGCCTACGCTCATCAACCGGGTAAAGAATCCCAATATGAAAAACAAACCGACGATACCTTCTATAATCGTAAAAATAACCATAGCCCACCATAGGTGATCGGGGTTATTGACTAGATATTCGATAATCGGTTTTATCCCGAAAGCGTTCGGAAGAAAATGATTAAACTTCTCGCCGATATACCCTACGGTATCCGGGATTAACTTGTTTTCCAAAACGACCCGTCTCCAAAATGCGGAGAAGTAAGTCCAACCTACTACCAGACGCAAGGATAAGGTAAATAGCCCGGCGATTGAATATGCCCTTAGCATATTCTGTTTACTCTCTTGATAAGCCATAGTATGATTCTTTTTTCGATTTATGTAGCTAGCGTAAAAATACTCCCTCAAAAAAGAAACAGATGAAAAGGATGAAGGGATGGGAAGGATAACATTCTTTTAATGAAAAAGACAACAAACCTATAGAATCCTTGAATTTTATAGGCTTGTTGATATATTTATACAGTCGTTTAACAATTGGACAAGCCTTCTTAAACCTCTTTGGATTTGTTGAATAGCGAGCCGATCCATAATAACAAAATAGCTCCGACCGTAGAGGTTATCAAGCTCCCTAAGATACCACCGGCCGATATGCCTAGTAAGCTGAATACCCAGCCACCCAATACACCTCCAATAATACCTAGGATCAAATTAACAATGACCCCGAAACCTCCTCCACGCATGATCTTACCAGCCAGATAGCCGGCAACGATACCGATGATAATAGACCAAATAAATCCCATAACGAATAGTTTTATATTTTATTAAAAAGTTCTGATGCTTTGTATTTAAACACATCCGAAAAGTCTTTAGTTGCGCTTTGTACCTCTTTTTAACGAATCATTCCAAAAGATCTAGCGAATCGATGAAGGATTTATAGACGGGATGGTTCAATTGAAAGACAATCGCTTCGAAAGGACGGAGCGTGATATCTTTTTGAGGCGCCATATGACTTCGGTCCCCGTAATTATCCAATAGGACGTGTGCGTTACTCATATCTATCCCCGGAGTGGAGATTGCCGCCTTGGGGGAGAAATTGAGCATAATCAGATAAGTGTCGGCCCCAGTCTTGCGTAAGAAGGTATAGGATTGGGGATTCTCCGCATCCAGCAAATGATAACTGCCATAAATCAAACTCGGATTCTCCTTACGGAAGCTGACTACTTTCTTAAAATAATTAAGTATGGAGGTCGGATCTTTTTCTTCGTCCGCTACGTTTATCCAAGTATAATCCGGATTTACCTTTAACCAAGGGGTTCCTGCCGTAAATCCCGCTTCCGGCGAGCGATCCCATTGGAAAGGAGTGCGGGCGTTGTCTCGTCCGGTCTCTTTCTGTTCGTCCAATACCGCCTGCGGATCTTTACCCTCTGCTTTCGCTTTCTTATAGCGGTTGATCGTATCGATATCGTTATAATCCTCGATACGGTCGAACCGAATGTTACGCATACCTATCTCGTCCCCGGCGAACCAATAAGGCGTTCCTCTCATCGTAAGCAGAAAAGTAATAAGCATCTTGGTGGACAAGGCCCTGAACTCATCCTTATCGCTACCAAAGCGACTGACCATACGGGGCTGGTCATGATTACCCAAGTAGATCGAGGGCCAACCCTTATCTACCGCCTTATCCCATTCCGTAAACATCTTCTTTAGGGCGATCAAGCTATAGTCTATACCGGATTCCGGATTGTCCGGTAGGGTTGTATTCCGGATGCGGGCGGCGTCGAAATGATAAAGCATATTCAACTCTTCCCGGGCCGGATCGACAAATTTAGCGACATCATCTACCATCACGGCCGAACCTTCTCCAACACTCATACAATCGTATTTGCTTAATACCTGCCGATTCATCTCGTGAAGATAGAGGTGCAGGCGAGGCTCTTTGGCATAGAAAGAAAAGATATCCGGATATTTCTTGGAATCTATGAGAGGGAATGAGGGATCTTTGGCGATAAGAGAGATGGAATCCATGCGAAAACCGTCTATCCCTTTATCGAACCAGAAGCGCATCATATCGAAAATCTCTTGGCGTACCTCCGGGTTCTCCCAATTTAAGTCGGGTTGTTTCCGGGAGAAATAATGCAGGTAATACGAGTCGGTTGGCTTGTTATACATCCAAGCGTTGCCTTCCTCGTCGAAATAGCTGAGGCGCAAGGGAGGCTCACCTTTCTCGGCCGGCCACCAATGGTAATAATTATAATAGGGATTATGTCTGGATTTACGGGCTTCCTCGAACCAAGGATGCTCGTCGCTGGTATGGTTTACTACCAAGTCCAGTACCAGTCGCATCTCCCGTTTATGAATCTCTTTCAGGAGGCGGTCGAAATCTTCCATCGTACCGAATTCTCTCATGATTTCCCGATAGTCGCTGATGTCGTAACCATTATCATCGTTGGGAGAGAGAAAGATCGGGTTTAACCAGATGATATCCACACCCAAGCTTTGTATATAATCCAAGCGGGAGGTGATACCGTTTAAGTCACCGATTCCGTCGTCATCGCTGTCCTGAAAGCTACGGGGATAGATTTGGTATATAATCGCTTCTTTCCACCAAGTCTTTTGAATGTCCTCTTGACCGGACGTACTCTCTGTAACATGCTTTGAATCCATCTTATTATTCTTTAGTTTTTTACTATAACAAAAGGATGTGGTGGTTAGTTTCAGCAACTTATGACGCTTGGGAAGTGTTGTTTTATCAACAAATAGAAGAAACATATGGAAAATGGAGTAATGATGCAGTATTTCGAATGGAATCTGCCGAACGATGGAATGCTGTGGAAACGGCTGAAGGATGACGCCTCGCATTTACATGAGATCGGGATCAGCGCCGTATGGATCCCACCCGCGTACAAAGGCCATGAGCAAGCGGACGAGGGGTATGGAACCTATGATCTATATGATTTGGGGGAGTTCGACCAAAAAGGGACCATACGCACCAAGTATGGAACTAAACAGGAACTTCAAGAAATGATCGAGGAACTTCACCGGAACCAGATTGGCGTATATCTGGATGCCGTGATGAACCATAAGGCGGGAGCCGATTATACCGAGTGGTTTATGGCGCAAGAGGTAGATCCTGGGCAACGGGAAAACGCTACCAGCGAACCCCATGAGATAGAGGGATGGACTGGCTTCGACTTCCCGGGGCGTGGCAATATGTATTCTAATTTTAAATGGCATTGGTTTCATTTCTCCGGGACGGACTATGATGTGTCCCGCAAGAAGGAAGGTATATTCCAGATTTTGGGAGAGGGAAAACATTGGAGTGAGGGAGTCGATGATGAGAATGGAAATTACGACTATCTCATGTTCGCCGATCTGGATTTCGATAACCCTGAAGTCGTGCGTGAGATGCAGGAATGGGGGATCTGGGTATCGAACGAACTAAACTTGGACGGTATGCGACTCGATGCGATCAAGCATATGAACGACCAGTTTATCAAGCATTTTCTGGAGGCGGTGAGAGCGGATCGGGGAGAGGGCTTCTACGCTGTCGGGGAATATTGGAAAAACGATACCGAATCGTTGGAGGCTTACCTGTCGCAAGTAGAATATAACGTGGATTTGTTTGACGTAGCCTTACATTATAACTTGAATGAGGCTTCCGAGAAAGGTCGTGACTATGATTTACGCGATCTATTAAAAGGGACCTTGGTCGAGATATGCCCGGATCAAGCCGTCACCTTCGTGGATAACCATGATTCCCAGAAAAACAGTTCTTTGGAGTCGCAGGTGAAGGATTGGTTCAAACCTTCCGCCTACGGTTTGATCCTGTTGATGAAGAAAGGGTATCCGTGTATCTTTTATGGGGATTATTATGGCGTAAAAGGGAAGAAATCTCCCCATCGTAAGGTATTGGATATGCTATTGCGTACCCGGAAAGAATATGCGTACGGGGAAGAGGTGGATTATTTTGATCATCCGAACACGATCGGCTTCGTACGCTTGGGAGATCCGGGACATGCTGATTCGGGCTTGGCGTTGGTTATCTCGAACGGGGAAGATGGAGAGAAAACAATGTCTGTGGGGGAGAACCGGAAAGGCGAGGTATGGCATGAGATCACAGGCTCGGTAAAAGATACCGTGACGATTGATGAGGAAGGGAAAGGCTGTTTCCTTGTCAAGGGAGGCAAATTGGCTGTTTGGGGCAAGGTCAAGGCTTAACGGATGCTTTACTTGACCTCGAATTGTATTTTCTTCTGGTTCCCCTCGTTGTCGATGAGGGTAAGGAGATGTTTTCCTTGGCTCACGGAGCAACTGATCTGGTGATTCTCGGTGGTCTCTCCCAGATAGCTTTCGTCCAGATGCCAGTAAATCGTAGCGTCACGGCGGGCGTGGGCGGCCTTGAAGATAAATTTCTCGGACTTTCCGGAGAAGCCTTTCGGAAGGTAGAGAATGGCGTTATGCTCGGGATAGATCAGTTCGATCTGGCGGTTCAGGTCTTGCCCGCAGCCGGGTTTTACCGGAGGGAGCGGGATATAATCGATGTGATAGTTGCGGTAGTAATACTCCTGCGCGGGAGGAAGCACGAACCACGGGCGGCTGATCATCCGGTCGACAGACTCGCAGGAACTATTGACCCTGTACCGTCCGTCCGCCGATAGATGCACGAGCTTATGGTAGGGGCAAATCCCCGTGTTATTGCCGGACAGCGGCATGTATAAGGTGTCCGTTTGCTCGCAGTAGGGCGAGGCTTTATGTCCGCTGTTCCGGCAGATCGCCAGGGGAAGCGTCTCATCGTAGGGCAGGTCGAACCATTCGCTACCGGGCAATAGGGAAAAGAGATCGAAAAGGACCGGGGCGGCGTTGCCGACACCCGTAAGTCCTGGACGGCCCTCGCCGGAAGCGTTACCGGCCCATACGCCGACGACGTAGCGGGGAGTCGTGCCGATCGCCCAAGCGTCTCGTCCCCCGTAACTCGTCCCGGTCTTCCACGCGATCCGTTTCATCGACTCGAATTGTTGCCAGTCGGCCTCTTCCTCGGGACGGTTCAGGGCGGACATCGCCTCGAACGTGTACCACAGGGCCGCGGAGGAAAGGAGCGCCTTATCGGTGAGCCGGCTATCGGTAAGGGAACGGATGGGTTCCTTCCTCTCCGCAGGAAAGGGAGTCAGCGGATGGATGTCCGCCGGATTATAGCGTCCGTTGTAAGTACGGTAATGTTTAAGCACACGAGACATGGAGGCATACATACCGGAAAGATCCCATAAGGTTCCCTCGGCCCCTCCCAAGATCAAGGAGGCCCCGTAATGTTCCTCGGAGAAACGTAAGGTAGTCATTCCCCACGATTTCAGTAAAGACATAAAGCGTCCGGTATTATACTGGGAGAGCATACGTACCAAGGGCACGTTCAAGGAGCGCTCTATGGCTACATGGGCCGGTACCGCCCCGTAGAATGTCTTGTTGTAATTATGGGGGGAGAAGCCATTTATATTCAAGGGCACGTCCGATACCAGCATGGAGGGGAGCAACAGCCCGTCGTGCAGCATACCGGCATACAGGAAGGGCTTGAGGATGCTTCCCGTGCTGCGGGGCGAGGTGATGATATCCACTTGGTTCCCCCGCCGCTCGTCGGCCGGATAGGTAGCGTTTCCGGCGTAGGCCAATACCTCCCCGGTCTCCACGTCCGCTACGATCGCCGCCAGATTATGGATATGGTTGGAACTGTATTCACGGGCATAACGGTTTACGAGGGCCTGTGTCTGCCGTTGCAGGGCTTGGCGGACGGAGGTTTGGATGCGTTGCCCCGGTTGTTCCGCGGCCAGTCTTTCTAACAGGTGCGGGGCATCATTAGGTAAAGGGAGAGGGGCTTCGGGAAGTGGCTCCATGCAGGCCAGCTCGTATTCGGTCTCTTCCAATACACCTTTCTTTTGAAGGGAAGCCAATAAGCGATCCCGCTTCTCCTTCAGTTGTTTCCGGTTTCTCCCGGGGTGGATCAAGGCGGGGGAGTTAGGAAGAACCGCGAGCGTGGCGCTCTCGGCCCACGATAGCTCGGAGGCGCTTCGTCCGAAATAACGCCATGCGGCGGTCTCCAGCCCGATTACGTTTCCCCCGAAGGGAGCGTGCGAGGCATAGAGGTTCAGTATCTCTTGTTTGCTATAGGTGGTTTCCAGAAAGAGCGCCCAGCACATCTCGATCGTTTTCTCGTAGAAGGTCCGGTCTTGGTTCCCTCTCGCTATGCGTGCCAATTGCATGGTCAAGGTACTTCCTCCGCTCACCACACGCCCCGCTTTCCCGTTCAAGCGGATCGCCCGGACGATGGCGGCGGGGTCTATCCCGGGATGGTAAAAGAACCGTTTGTCCTCGTACGTGAGCAAGCAATCCACGAATCTGTCGGGCAAGCTATCCGCCGCCGGGAAACGCCATTGCCCGTCCGGTGCGATACGTGCGCCTAAAAGCTCGCCCTCGGCCGAATATAATAAGGTAGAGCAGGGGGCGGGAAATAATTGCCGGGGCACGATGCCATACAGGATACACCACGCCGTCACGCCGATCCCCAAGAGGGATGCGAGGAGGCGCCATGGCACTCGTCC
This sequence comes from Parabacteroides sp. AF27-14, assembly GCF_003635425.1. Classification (NCBI taxonomy): domain Bacteria; kingdom Pseudomonadati; phylum Bacteroidota; class Bacteroidia; order Bacteroidales; family Tannerellaceae; genus Parabacteroides; species Parabacteroides sp. AF27-14. Next base: position 108,919 of record NZ_QTLZ01000017.1, on the reverse strand, counting down.
CGGCCTCGGTAATAGCGACTTGGATAGATGGCTGAGGCATCTGCCAGTACTCCGTAGGAAGTACTGTAGTACTGTGCGCAAAGTACTGCGGTACTCCTTACGAAGTACTGCGGTACTGTCCGGCTGAGTATTGCGGTACTTTATAAGGAGTACTGCCTCAATCATACCAATTGACACTCTCCTCATAATGATCGAACCTTAGCTCTTCCGTCACTCCGACCCTTCGCAAGGCGTTTAGCACGATCCTTTGCTCTTTAGGTGAGAGTGGAAATTCGCCCCTTCGCCGCTCGAAGTAGGGGTTACGTCCGAAATGGGACATGAGTATCGACATGAATTGCTGGTATTGCGCCGGGAACATCCGGCTCTGCATCCCGGTGAAGCCCCGCGCGTAGGTGACGGGAGCGGAGTCTCGGAAGTAGGGGCAAGCCTCATCCCGGGTACAGAGGGTGGGGTTCAGCAGCCGTAATACGGTTGCCGGTTGTTCGATGAGCGGCCGGTAGGCGATCTGGTGCAGGCACTTTCCGGCCCGAGGGCAATCTTGTTGCTGGCAGACGGCGTAGTCGATGGGGATTTCCTTGTGTAGTTTCTTGGTCATGATCTTGTTATTTTATGTATTATCGGGATTGAAATCTGTCGGGAACAAGGTCTCGCTATCGAAACGGTCAAAATCCGATTGGAAGAGACGGTCTTGAATGACCCGATACTTCTCGAACTCGGCTTCTGCGAAAGCTTTGGCTAATTCGGCTGTCACCTTGCCGGCGTTGGTCAATAAGTCATTATCTCCGGCTTCGAGTATCAGGTCGATACGTTTTGCCCAGTCTTCCATGGTCATGGGTATATGTCGTTTAGCCATGCGCTCTGCCATATCCAGAACTGCGTTGACTAAATGTCCCATGTCGTCCAACTCCATCTCGTTAAGGTAGTTCTTGGCAATGGCCACATCTGTTTTTACGATCTTCCCTTTAGGCGCATTTTCCCATGTGGTCAGTCCCATATGTTCTTTTTCCGAGTTGGCTCGGTTCACGATTAACTCGGCGGCGGTATGACCGTGTACGGCATAATGTATCTTATTTTGTACCTTTTGGAAAAAGAGGCGGGTGGTTGGTGCGTCACGATTATAGTCAATAGCGGTAGCATAGATATCGGTCAACTTTTGGTAAAAGTGACGCTCGCTTAACCGTATCTCCCGTATCTCGGCTAGTAGATGTTCAAAATAATCTTCACCGATGAAAGAGCCGTTCTCCATACGCTTCTTGTCTATCACATAACCACGGATAGCGAATTGACGGATGACCGATGTGCACCATTGGCGAAATTGTGTAGCACGAACGCTGTTTACACGATAACCGACAGAAATGATCGCATCAAGGTTATAAAACAATGTTTTTCGGGATACTTGCCGTCCGCCCTCGATTTGAACTACCGAGAAAAACTCGGTAGTTGAATCTTTCCGTAATTCACCGGATGTAAAGATGTTCTTTAGGTGTAATCCGATATTGTCTGTAGAGCAGTCAAACAGGGTAGACATCGCTTTCTGCGTGCACCAGATGGTTTCGTTATGATACATTACCTGTATGCCATCTTCCTTGCCTTCTAGCATGAAGATAAGGAATTCCGCCGTGCTATTTCGAATTTCGAATTTCTTCGCCATATACTTTTCTTTCCTCTTGTTTAGCGACTCCTGTACTTCTTTGGTGGCATACTGGTCGCTCCATATTTAAGACAAATGTACGAAAATTATCAGTTTGTCTGAAAGTATAGGAGAGAAATCCTTCTATTTATGTACATTTGTGGATTAACCATTTAAACATTCATGTGTATGATACGGTCTATCGGTTTATTCTGCGTATTTTGTCTCTTGTCTATCTTGACAAGTTGTCATACGACAAGCTCCACGGATCAAGATCTCCCCCCTTATAATCCGAATGTAGAGGCGTTTACTACCGGGAAGATTTCCCGGTATTCTCCCGTTTACCTGATCTTTAATCAAGAGATCCCGGCGGATCGATTAAAGGCGGACCGATTGGGGAAACTCGTGCGCCTCAAGCCCGATGTGCCGGGGAAATGGGCTTTCGAGAATAACCGGACGTTGGTATTCAAGCCGGAGAAAGGCTTTGAGCGAAACACCTCTTATCAAGTGAAAGCCGATTTGTCCGAATGGTTTGAGGCACAAGGTAAGGATAAGTGGTTCGCTTTTGGTTTTACCACGCTCCCTTTAGCCCTTCGGGGGAATCTGGAATCGATGGATATCAACAAGAAAAACGAGAATGGGTACGATCTGACCGCCGTGCTTTTCACGCCGGATAAGGAATCTCCGGAGACCGTGGAGTCGTTGGTGGATTTCTCGGAGAAGGTAGACGCTACTTGGCAACACAGCCCGGATGGGAAGAAACATGAGGTGACCTTACTCAATGTCTCCGCCGGGATGGAGGGGGAACGGACACTCAAGCTTTCCGTATCTTCTAATAAACTAGGCGTGGAAAAGGCCGATGTCGTGACAGTGAGCGTTCCGGATCAGAATGATTTCTCGGTGTACGACGTGACGTATGTGTCCGAGCCGGAGCGTTACGTGGAGGTCGCTTTCACGAAGTTATTGGATGTGGGCCAGGATATGAGAGGCTTGGCCTTTATCGCCGAGAATACGTCGGAGACCGTAACCGTGGACGGAAACAAGCTACGCCTATATCCGGATGCCGATTTGTGGCAAAAGGGCGTGATGAATATCCACCTGAACCAAGGCATCCGCAGCAAGAGCGGCTTGAACCTGAAAGAGGCTGTCGTGCGTCAAATAATCCTAGATGAGCAGAAACCCGGCGTCCGTTTTATCGGGAAAGGAGTGATCATCCCGCAATCCACGCAATTATCCGTTCCTTTCCAAGCGATTTATTTGCGAGGGGTTACGGTGAGCGTTATCAAGATATTGGAGCAGAATATCGGTCAGTTCCTGCAATCGAACAACTTGGATGAGTCCGGGGAGTTAATGCGTGTCGGGCGCTTGATCGCCCGTAAGACGATCTTCTTGGATGAGGAGGGTCTTGACCTGTCCCGGTGGAATACGTTCGCGGTCGATTTAAAGCGGTTGATCGAGCCGGAACCGGGCGCTATCTACCGTCTGGAGCTTTCGTTTGACCGGCCTTTGTCGGCCTATCCTTGCGGGAATGATACGGTGAAGATCTCGAAGGAGCAGATATTGGCCTCGGACGAGATCCGTTTCAAGGAAGAGTCCGCCCGTTTTGACGAGGGAGCGTATTATTACCGTCAATACGATTGGTCTAGTTATAATTGGAAAGAATGGAACGATCCTTGCTCGGATAGTTATTACTTTAATAAGGTAGAGGGAAAGAATATCTTGGCTACCAATTTGGGACTGGTCGCCTTGATGGGGCAGGATAATGATATGACCGTGTTGGTGCATAATATACAGAATACGGAGCCGGAGCGAGGAGTTACGGTTACCGCCTATAATTACCAACACCAAGCGTTGGCCTCGGGCACGACCGATGACAAGGGACAGGTACGGCTGGATCTCTCCTCGGGACGTCCGTTCTACCTGATCGCCTCACAGGGAACCCAACGTTCCTATCTGCGGGTGGATAACGGATCGGCTCTCTCGCTCAGTTCGTTCGATGTATCGGGCGAGGTAGTCCAGAAAGGGATCAAGGGCTTTATTTATGGTGAGCGAGGCGTATGGCGTCCGGGTGATACGTTGCATCTGGGCTTTATGCTGAACGACCGGGCGAAGCAATTGCCGGCAGAGCATCCGGTGGTGATGGAGCTGTACAACCCGTTAGGGCAAATGTATGCCCGTAAGACGCAGACCCGTGGCGAGCTGGGGCTTTATGTCTTCGATTTCGTTACCGAGGCGGATGCCCCCACGGGTGCGTGGAATGTGAAGGCGCAAGTGGGTGGGGTCTCTTTCTCGAAGCGCTTACGCATCGAGTCCATCAAGCCAAACCGCCTGAAGATCGCCTTATCCATGCCGGAGAAGACCTTGTTGCGTGGTGAGCCTATGGATGCCCGCCTGCATGTGGAATGGCTGCAAGGAGCTATCGCCCGTAACTTGAAATACGATATACAAGGTACCTTTATCGCCACCCCGACTACCTTCGAGGGCTATAAGGGTTTCTATTTCGACGATCCTTCCCGTGTATTTAATACGGAAGAGAGCAAGTTGATCTCCGGCGTTACCAATGAGCGGGGCGATGCCACGGTACAAGCCCGCTTCGAGCTGGGTTCTACCGCTCCCGGAATGTTGCTGGCAAACCTAGTGACCCGGGTCTATGAGGAATCCGGCGATTTCAGTATCGACGCGGACCGGATGCTTTACTCGCCTTATCGCCGGTATGCCGGTATCAAATCTCCGCAGAAAGATAAGGAACAACTAAATACCGGAACCAATTACACCTACGAGGTCGCTTCTGTTGATTATTTAGGGAAACCGCAAGCGAATACGGAATTAGACGTGAAAGTATATAAGGTCTATTGGTATTGGTGGTGGGACTCCAACAGTAGCGGTCTGGCCAATTACGTATCGGATTCCTACAATAAGCCGGTAAAGACATTTACCGTCCGTACGGATGGGGCCGGTCGGGGTACGTTCCAGCTCTCTTTCCCGGATAAGGAGTGGGGAACGTATTTCATCTCCGTGAAAGATAAGGAGAGCAAGCACTCTACGGGAGTGATGAGTTATTTCGACTGGCCTTATAATGAGGGCCGACGTAACACCGATGGCAGCGAGTCCGCCACGATGCTTAGTTTCAAGATCGATAAGGATAGTTATACGCCCGGCGAGAAGATGGTAGTCACCTTCCCCTCTACGAAAGGAAGCCGTGCGATTATCAGTATAGAGAACGGCGTGCGTGTCCTTTCCTTGACGGAACATACGTGCGAGGATAAACAAACGACCGTGAGACTGGATGTGACGAAAGATATGCAGCCGAACGCTTACGTCTATATCACCCTTTTGCAGCCTCATGGCATCACGAAGAACGATTTGCCGATCCGCTTGTATGGTGTGGTCCCGTTCACGGTAACTTCTCCGGAGAGCCATCTGACTCCGGTCATCCAATCTCCCGCCGAGCTGAAACCGGATGCCTCTTATACCGTCTCCGTCTTCGAGAAGAATGGAAAGGAGATGGCTTATACGCTGGCGATCGTGGATGAGGGCTTGCTGGACCTGACCCGTTTCCGTACGCCGGAGCCTTGGAAGGCGTTTAACGCGCGGGAAGCGTTGGGCGTGAATACATGGGATTTGTATAACTACGTGGTTGGCGCTTACGGCGGCCGTATCGAGCAATTGTTCAGTATCGGCGGCGACGATGCGCTGAACAAAGGCCCGAAAGCGATCGTGAACCGCTTCAAGCCCGTGGTGCGATTTGACGGCCCGTTCTTGCTGAAGAAGGGGAAGACCGCCCGGCATACCTATCAGATGCCGAATTATAACGGGCGTGTCAAGATCATGGTGGTAGCCGGAAACGGGGAGGCTTATGGACATGCCGATAAGAGCGTGATGGTACGTAAGCCCGTAATGCTGCTAGGAACCTTGCCCCGGGTGATCGGCGTGGGCGAGGAGATGGTAGTACCCGCTACGGTATTCGCTACCGAGGATGGCGTAGGGGCCGTGAATGTATCTATCGCTTGCAGCTCGAATATGGAAGTGGTCGGCGAGGCGACGAGGAGCTTGAGCTTCGAGCGGAAAGGGGATCAGCAAGCCTCGTTCCGTATCCGGGTGAAGAAGAACCCGGGTATCGGGAAGGTAACGATAACCGCTACGGGTAAAGGGGATAAATCCGTTTATGAGACGGAACTGGAGATCCGTACGGTACGCCGCCCGCAAGTGAAAGTTAGCGCCGCTACCTTGGAGGCCGGCAAGTCTTGGAAAAAGACGGTTGCGATGCCGGGTGCCACGGGTACGAACCAGTTGACTTTAGAAGTGTCGGATATCGCCCCCGTGAACTTATCCTCACGTCTATCTTATTTGTTGGGTTATCCGCACGGATGTCTGGAACAGATCACCTCGAAAGGATTCCCGCAGCTTTATATCTCCTCGTTTACGGATTTGACCCCTCAACAGGCGAAATCCACGGAGGAGGCCGTGAAAGAGGTGATCCGCCGTCTGCGCTCTTACCAGACTGTAGATGGGGCTTTCGCCTATTGGCCGGGTGGAACGAGCAGCAATGGCTGGGGTACGGTTTACGCTACTCATTTCTTGCTGGAAGCCTCGAAGAAAGGCTACTTGGTTCCCGAGGCCATGAAACAAAGCGTATTGAATAATCTACGCCGGGTAGCCCGTAATTGGAAGCCGGCTACCTCTTATTATATGGATTCGGAAGAGACTACCCAAGCCTATCGCCTGTATGTATTGGCTTTGGCCGGGTCGCCGGAGATGGGTGCCATGAACCGCTTGAAAGAGATGAAAGACTTGGCCTCCATGAGTCGCTGGTCGCTAGCTTCCGCCTATGCCTTGGTCGGCCGTGAGGATGTCGCTCAAGACTTGATCAGTAAGACGACGGCTCTTCCTTCCGGTTATTCCGAGTATGACGAGACGTTCGGCAGTGATGTCCGGGATCAATCCATCCAGTTAATGACGCTTTGCTTGTTGGATAAAGGCAAGGAGGCCGCTACTTTGGTGGAAGAGTTGTCCAAACAGCTTTCTTCGGATGATTGGTTGAGCACACAATCTACGGCATTCGCTTTAGTTGCCTTGTCGGACTACCTAGCTAAATATCGGGTAGACGGGGCCATGGATTTCACGTATGCTTGTGGCGGAAAGGATGGACAGGTGAAAACAGATAAGAATATATGGTCCGAGACCTTATTGGATAAGGCGGGGACCTCGGCGAGCGTCGAGTTGAAGAACACGGGTAAATCTACGCTCTTCGCCCGTATCATAACCGAGGGAATACCGGAGCAGGGAGAGGAAAAAGCGTATGCGAATGGTGTCTCGTTGGCGGTTAGCTATGTGGACTTGAACGGACGTCCGGTCAATGTCGCCCAATTGGAGCAAGGTACGAATTTCTCCGCCGTGGTTACGGTAAAGAACCCTTCGGCCCGGGGATATAATAATTTGGTATTATCGGAGATCTTCCCTGCCGGATGGGAAATACTGAATACCCGTTTCTTGAATGAGTCCGCTACGGACAGCTTGAGCGCCGGAGTGAATTATCAGGATATTCGTGACGACCGTGTTTATAGTTATATAGACCGTCTGCCGGCAGGCAGTCAAGTGACCGTGAAGATCAATCTTTGCGCAGTCTACCCGGGCCGCTTCTACCTGCCTCCGGTGTATTGCGAGGCGATGTACGATTATTTAATCCGTGCGAATACCGCGGGACAAGAAGTTACCGTATTCTAATTTCGTGGGGGGCGGGCAGACCCCGCCCTTATATTTTTTCGAAATTTATTGGATTTATAGTTGTATGCTCGAATAAAACCATTACATTCGCAGCATATTTGAGATTGATTTAAGTTTGTATTAGAAAGTATTTGCTCACAACTTGATTTGTTAGGTAAACTTTTTTAGTCGACATACTCAGCTCAATTAACCATTTAATTAAAGTTTACAAAATGAATCTTTACATTTCAAATCTAAGTTACAACATCTCTGATGAGGACTTAAGACAGTTATTTGCTGATTACGGTGAGATTACTTCAGCAAAAGTTATTATGGATAGAGAAACCGGCCGTTCAAGAGGCTTCGGTTTCGTTGAGCTGAGCGATGATGAGCTAGCTAAAAAGGCTATCGAGGAGTTAAACCAAGCAAGTTATGACGGCAAAGTCATCAATATAACAGAAGCCAGACCTAGAGAGGATAGAGGCGACAGAGGTGGTCGTTTCAATAACAACAGAGGTGGCGGCTACGGTTCCAACAGAGGCGGTGGCTATGGCTCTAACAGAGGTGGCGGTTATGGTTCTAACCGGGATGGTGGAAGATATTAATTCTATCTAGATAAAAAGGAAAGAGCGATCAGAGATGGTCGCTCTTTTTGTTAGAAATCAATCCTTACAACATGATCGATATTCGTAAGTACCCTCCTTAAGTTTTAATACGGCTCCTTGTTTATCTTGTGTGAACTTAACAGGAGATTTGTCCTTAAATAGGACATATAACTATATATAGAGGTGAGACAAGACATTTCTTCCAGTTTGCTAAGCGCATTATCAATGCACAATCAGACGTTCTATCCCTTCTTTCTTACGTTGAATTTCATCTCTCACAAATCTCTTAAAAACTTCGTTGTTTATAATACGTTCCAAATATGCACTTTCAAACCTGTCTAACAGTAATTTATACATTTCTGCAATATTCCCAGCCTCCTTTATACATCCATCCACCCCATACCCTTTTGTTCTTTTTATACCTACATCAAATGCCTCAAATAGATTAGTAAGTTCTATTCCTAAGCCGGAATATTCTGAATCATTATGACCTCCATCAATATCAATTAACATAGCAGAACCTTGCTCGGCATCTATCATTATATTTGATGGATTTAGATCTCCGTGGGTATAAAGTCCCTTACCACCCAAAATCTTACCTCCGCATCTGGTAGAAGAAGGCAATGTCTGTAAGTTAGGGTTATGGAAGCGAGACAAAACATTTCCTACATTATGCCAAGCGCTTATCAATGCATCATCAGAAGCTCTACCACATAACCAGTTACGATGCAGATCCAGCAAGGTGATGCCACGGACAGCCGGAAAGATACCAATAGCCCTGCCACCCACATCAAAATGATCTTTTAAGGAAGTAAAAGTATTTAACTGATCAGCAGTCATACGAGGTACTGACTTTTTGGGATCAGCAGCTTCCACTCCTTCCTGTCTCTTTATCAAATCTTTAAAATTATTTAATTCCCTGACCACTTTTACAAAGAAACATTCAGGCTTATCGGATGCTATAGCATCTTTATTGAGTGCTGTGACAATAAATGCTCCCTGATTGTTTTTTCCGTCATTCTGTTGTAGTTCTTTTACATCTAGAACAACATACCCTTGGCTATCCATTTTCTGCTTAATGAACAATGTACGTAGTTCTAACTCCGGTTTCCTAGCCTCTTTTTTATCGGGAAACACGAGGGAAGCATTTTCTCTTTGAGATAAAAACTGAATATAAACATGATTTATGGCATCCGCTGGATCCTTAAACTCTTTCCCTTCTTTTATGTATTGTTCGCCAAGTGTGTAAGCGAAACGAAATACATTAGAATACCATGGTTTATATGAATATTTTCCCGGAACCCCTTCTTGGACCCACCATCGAATAGCAACGCCATCTGATAGTGTTATCAAAGGGATTTCTGAACCAATCCTCATTCGTTGTAATACAACGTCTGATTCTTTCTCACGCTGCATAACTTGGGATTTGCTTTGCTGCAAAAATTGGATGATAGACGGTGTAGTATGAAGCGGCTTCTTTACTGCTATCTCGATGGTGCGTAGCATTTTGGGGGTTGTTATTCTTTGTGATTTCATAATTTTGCTAAATTCTAAAAATGGAGTACAAAATTTATTCCTCTTTTATTTCAAGCGCATAAGCTCGTCCTCTGTCTGTCGTGATCTTTAGGTTACTGTTTTCCTCCACTAAAGGCCGTAGCCTTCGGATCAAGGTGTTCAAGGTCTCGTCGGCGTTGATCTTTCCCGGCCATAAGCTCTCGCAGATATCCGAGCGGTTCAAGATATGCGTAGGCGATAGGAAAAACATCTCCATCAAGGCATATTGCTGAGGGGTGAGTTTTAGTTTCTCCTCATTCTCCTTATAGAAGGAGGCGGTTTCACAAGAAAGGTTCAAATTACCGAAAGAGATGATCTTTTCCGGATGGATAGATTGAGGCGTTATCAGTTCCTTTCTATAGCGTTTGAGCAATAGGGGCAGGGTAGCGGATAAAAAGGCAAGCCCGAGGAATAGGCCGGGCAAAGATTTGTCCGATAGCCCGATAACCGCAAGGGTGGAGCAATTGGCGTACCCTTGGAATGAGATCCCGATATGATCCGTGGCAGTATTGGGGCTGTTCGCTATGGATGAAGCCCAGATAATCGTATCGCTGGCGATATAATATTCGTTGAGTTTCTTGTTGGCATTAGCGGGAGCGTTTTCGGTTTGAGGATCTTTATTGAGTACGTGGATCACGATTCCCGTTTTCTTCTTGTCGGGCGTATAACTCAATGCGTCGGAAAAGTCCTTGTTATAACTTTCTATGGATACCGGATTGCCGAAAAGCTTGGATAGATTGGCATAGGTGCGTATGGAATCTTGGCTCATCCATAGGTGGGAGTTTTGCAGGATCGTTTGTTGCAACGCTTGATTCAAGTCTGTCACGATCGTTTTCTTGGCTTCCGTATAACTATGGAAACCGAAGCTGAACGAGAGGATCAGCATTAAGGAGGTACCCAAAACGGATAGATTGGCCGATAGTCGTGTATTCATTATTCGCTAGATTAGAATTAACATAAAAAGAACGCTCGAAGGTACTAAATATTATAGAAGGAAAGTATCCTTTTCGATAGGATTCGGGATGAAATAGACATAAATCCTGCTAAATGACCGGATGTCATGGAAATGTCATGGAAATGTCAGCTACTTATCCGGCGATTATTTACGTTGTTGTTGTCTGTTGCCTCTACTTTTGCCCGAAAACAAATCAAATAAGATACGGATATGAAAAGATTTCTGATGATGATGGCCTTGATAGGGCTTGTGGGAAACTGGAACTCGACGTTGACTGCCCAACTCGTCTCTCCCGATTCATTGTATTTGAACGAGGACTTGCCCGAGATAAACATTGTCGCCGTGAAACCCTTGATTAAGGCAGAGGCGGATAAGACTACTTACAGTATCGCCGAGGACCCGGATTCCCGAACCTATACCTTGCTGGAGATGTTGCGGAAAGTCCCTCTAGTGACCGTGGATGGCGAGGATAACGTGAAGGTAAACGGACAATCCAGTTTTAAGATTTATATGAACGGGCGTCCCTCGAATATGTTCTCCAATAATCCCAAGGAGGTCTTGCGTAGTATCCCCGCCAGCATGATCAAGAAAGTGGAGGTGATAACAGATCCCGGTGCCCGTTACGATGCGGAGGGTGTCAGCGGAATCTTGAATATCGTGACGAAAGGAGCGGAGTTCGAGGGATATAACGCGAGTATAAACACTACGGTGATGAACTTATTTAAGAGTGTCGGTGGTTTCGCTACGCTGAAATATGGCCGATTATCGCTTTCCGGAAATTATATGTTTAGCCAACAATCGTCCGAGAGCGAGTCGGATTATCTCCGTACTCAGTCGGGAGACGGTGCGAAGCTCCGGATGCTCTCGGACGTAGACGTGAAATATCCGGCCCATTATGGAAGTCTGGAAGGCAGTTTCGAGATCGATACATTGAATTTGATCTCCTTGTCCGGAAACTTGAATATCGGAAACAGCAACTCTATTTGGAATAGCCATTATAGCAGGTTTGATAAAGAGGGGGAAGAAATCTATGCTTATAACGAGGATATGAGTAAGAAGAACGAATGGGGTAGCGCCTCCTTAAAAGCGGATTATCAGCGTTTATTCAAACGAAATAAGGAAGAGATGCTAACGCTTTCCTATCAGTACGATTATATCCCGAACGATATTTATAGCGTGTTTCATGATAAGGACAAGATGGGCAATGTCTCGTTACCCCAACTGGAGGCCGATTATACCCGGCAAATCAGTCATGCCCGCACCCATGAGCATACGGCCCAGCTTGATTACGTGAATCCTTTTACAAGTACGCATTCCATCGAGGGCGGTTTGAAGCTGATTCGGCGTAACAGTACGAGCCACGCTACTTCGGAGGTAAAGGAGTTGGGTGAGGGTGTCTGGTTACCCGCTGATTTACAACCTTTGGTGGAATATCGGCATGTGCAGAATATAGGCTCCGCCTATGCGGGATATGGATTTAAGTATGGTAAATGGAGCTTGAACCCGGGCATTCGTATGGAACATACTTGGCAGGACGTGACTTATAAACAAGGCGAAGGCAAGGATTTTAATTATCGTGTAACGGATTGGGTTCCTTCTTGGACCTCCGCTTTCCGCTTGGACGACCGGAATTTGTTTCGCTTGGCTTACAACTTACGTTTACGTCGCCCGAATATCAGCTATTTGAATCCTACGGTGTTCGTGTCTGGGACCTCTATCTCGTATGGAAATCCGGGATTGGTATCGGAGAAACATCATCGTCTTTCGGCGTCATACAGTTATTACGGAACGAAATTGAATGTGCAGGCTTCCGTGCTCTGCACCTTGGGAAAAGGGGTGATTGATGAGTATCTGTTCATTGATTCGGCGAATGTGGTGAATAGTACGTATGATAATCTCGTGGACGTGAAAGCAGCGGGAGGAAACCTTTATCTAAGCTATAATCCTTCGCCCCGGACAAGCGTGTCGCTGAACAGCATGTTGCATTATCTGGATTTACGGGCGCAGGAGGGGAATGAGGTTTACGATACGGATGTGCGTAATTCCGGCTTTTGTGGCTCTGCTTTTGTCGATTTCTCGCAGAAGTTTAAGTACGGGTGGCGTTTTGTCCTGTCGGGTGGATACGTGCGTTCCGAGCCGAATGTGGGGATGGACTCGTACGGCTTTTATTTTTACGGCTTGAGTGTGGTAAAGAGCTTCTTGAAGGATAAATTGACTTGTACGCTGCGGGCGCAAGATTTTCTGGGAGATCATAAGACGATACAGATTAACGAGCGATATCCGGACTTTCATATCCGGCAGACCGAGCGTATGTTTAGCCGTGGTTTCGGCATCGCCATTAGCTACCGGATCGGTGATTTAAAAGCGAGCGTGAAGAAGGCGGGGAGGAGCATAAGGAATGATGATCTGTTGGACGCTAAATAAAGAAGATGGTGTGCCATGATCCACAATATGGCACACCACCTACGGTATCATAACTCATCCAACCATTTCTTGCCGGGCTTTGTGTAAAGCCAAGCTAAGAAGATAGCGGCTAAAATGGTAACAACGAGCATCAACACTGTCAATCCATTTAAATCTTTTATCATGATCATATTATTTTAATATTCTATTTCCAACTCGGGCTAATAGGTAAGTACCTAAAATCCCTATATTTAACATACCCCAATTATTAATGTCGCCGATGTCTTTTGCTAATAGGAGCATTTCTCCTAATACCATCGTCGTAAACATTAATTTAGCCAAGTCAAAAAAGAACTTCCCTAAAGTCTCCCTTCGGACCTTGTCCCGTTCTTTCCTCATTGTCTGTTGTCTCTCCCAATTTCCCATAGTCCCTTGTTTTGGTTAATACTACTGATTATATGCAGGCAAATGTATATATTATCGGCGACCTGCCCAACTTTTTTATGTGGAATCGCTTATTTTCCCTAATTTTGTATCCCTAAAACGGATGAATGTGGAAGAGTATTTGAATCAACTGAATGAGAGCCAGCGGGAAGCGGTGGTTTACAATGAGGGGCCATCCTTGGTCGTGGCCGGGGCTGGCTCCGGTAAGACAAGGGTACTGACCTATAAGATCGCTTATTTATTGCAATTGGGATTGCCTCCCTATAGTATCTTGGCGCTGACCTTTACCAATAAGGCGGCCCGGGAGATGAAAGAGCGTATTGCGGCCATCACCGGTGACCAAACGGCCCGTCGGCTATGGATGGGAACGTTCCATTCCATCTTCTCCCGTATTTTACGGAACGAGGCGGAGCATATCGGTTATCCTTCCAATTTCACGATTTATGACGCCACTGATTCCAAGAGCTTACTGAAATCCATCATCAAGGAAATGCAATTGGACGATAAGGTGTACCGCCTAGGAATGGTGCAGAGCCGGATCTCCAACGCGAAGAACTCCTTGATAACTTATACGGCCTACGAGCAAAATAAAGAGCTCGTGGAAAGCGATATAAACGCCAAGGTCCCCTTGCTCCGGGAAATCTACAAACGTTACCAGAGCCGTTGCCTGCAAGCGGGAGCCATGGATTTCGACGACTTGTTGCTGCAAACCAATATCCTGTTCCGGGATCATCCGGCCGTCTTGGAGAAATACCGGAACTTCTTCCGGTATGTATTGGTGGATGAGTATCAAGATACGAACTTCGCCCAACACTTGATCGTGCAACGGCTTTGCGAGAGACACGGCCATATCTGCGTGGTAGGGGATGACGCCCAGAGCATCTATTCCTTCCGAGGCGCTAATATAGATAATATCCTGCAATTCAAGAATCTTTATACCGGTTGCCGTATCTTCAAGCTGGAACGGAATTACCGTTCCACCCAGAATATCGTGAACGCCGCCAATAGCTTGATCGACAAGAATACACGTCAGATACCCAAAACGGTCTATTCCGAGAAAGAGGCGGGCAGCAAGGTGAGTGTTTTCACTTCGTACTCCGATTATGAGGAGGGCTACACCGTAGCCGCCCGAATCAATGAGATGCACGGGATATTAGGGAAATTCTCGTATGCTGATTTCGCTATCTTGTATCGTACCAACGCCCAGTCCCGTATCTTGGAAGAGGCGTTGCGAAAGCGGGGCATCCCTTACAAGATTTACGGCGGTTTGTCTTTTTACCAGCGGAAAGAGATCAAGGACGTGATCTCTTACTTCCGCCTGATCGTGAACCCGCACGATGAGGAGGCCCTGAAGCGAATCATCAATTATCCCACCCGGGGAATCGGGGATACGACGGTAGGTAAGCTTGTCGGCGCCGCTACCGAATACGGGGTAAGCCTGTGGACCGTACTTCAAGCCCCCTTGGAATATTCGCTACCGATAAATAATGGTACAGCTAAGAAACTGAGCGATTTCCGTAGTTTGATTGAAGTTTTCATTGAAGAGAATAAAAAACTCTCCGCGGAGGAATTGGCTACCTTGGTGGTGAAGCGTAGCGGCATCGTTTCCGACCTGTTTCAAGACCGTTCCGTAGAGGGCGTGAGCAAGCAAGAGAACTTGCAGGAGTTGCTGAAAGGTATCGCCGAGTTTTGCGAGATCCGGCGTGAGGAGGGCATGGAGCAAGTCGCCATGTCCGACTTTTTGGCGGAGGTATCCTTGCTCACCGATCAAGATAACGATAAAGAGGAAAACTCCGATAAGGTCACGATGATGACCGTGCATGCCGCCAAGGGATTGGAATTCACGAATGTTTTCGTGGTAGGCTTGGAGGAAGACCTATTCCCCTCGTCCCTATCGAAAGATAACCCGAGAGCGGTAGAGGAGGAGCGTCGTTTGTTCTACGTGGCGATTACCCGTGCGGAGCAAAATTGCGTATTGAGCTATGCGAAGAGCCGCTATCGTAACGGGAAGACGGATATGTGTACGCCCAGCCGTTTCTTGAAGGATATAGACGTTAAGTATCTGGATATGCCTTCGGATGCCGGCGCTTCAGATGCATTCGCCTCGGCCCGTGAACGCTACGGGCGCCCGGCTTTTGCCTCTCCATTCCGGCAACCAAGGGCGGTTGAGGATGATTTCGTGTCGCCGGTGAAGCAAGCGGCACAGCGTCAAGGGCATCTTACGAAGTTAAAAAACACGATGGAATCGTCCTTTTCGGCGGCTCCGGCCACGGATGCCTCTGTTTTGAGGGTGGGCCAGAAGGTCAATCACGACCGTTTCGGCGATGGCGAGATCGTCTCGATGGAAGGTGAGGGAGGTGATGCGAAAGTGACGGTCGCCTTCAAGAATTTCGGAGAAAGGCGACTTTTGCTTAAGTTTGCCAAACTCAGCGTGTTAGGCTAAGTGCGTTTTTGCTCGAATTCATTTTCGAATGCCGAATCGAACACTGCTTTTTGAAGCTAAGTCGTTGGATTTTAATGATTGGCAGAAAAGGAAAGGTTTATTTTCGAATGGGCTTTCGAACTCACTTTCGCATCATATAAGATATAAATAGATATTATAATAAAAATATAAAGAATAGAGGCAAGATGCCTCCTTTCTTTTTTTTCGATTAAAAAGAGAATGAAAAGAACCCAGAAATACTATAGTGCTTGTGCCCAAGTACTATAGTATTTGTCTACGAACACAGTAGTATTCGCAAGTTAACACAACTGTCTTTTTTCTGCGACATATTCAATGAATTACCCCGATAATAGTTGTAAAATCAGAATGTTTTTCTTATATTTGCATGTTAATATGAAATATTGAGATACAGCATGATAGACATCAACAAGATACCCTCGCCTTGCTATGTGATGGAGGAGAAATTACTGAGAAACAACCTGTCCTTGATCAAGAGCGTAAAAGAACGTGCGGGAGTGAATATCATATTGGCTTTTAAGGCTTTCGCTTTATGGAAAGCGTTCCCGATCGTACGTGAGTACATTCCTTTTTCGACAGCAAGTTCTAAATTTGAGGCCCAGTTGGCCTTCGAGGAAATGGGAAGTCCGGCGCATACCTATTCCCCGGCTTATACGGAGGCTGATTTCCCGTTGATCTTGAGATACAGTAGTCACGTTACGTTCAACTCGCTTTCTCAGTTCCATCGTTTTTATCCGATGGTGCGGGCGGATGGTAACCGGGTGTCTTGTGGGTTGCGGATCAATCCGGAATACTCGGACGTGGAGACGGACTTGTATAATCCTTGTGCCCCGGGTTCCCGGATGGGGGTGACCGGCGACTTGCTGGGAGACACGTTGCCGGAGGGTATCGAGGGGCTGCACTTCCATACCTTGTGCGAGTCCACTTCCTATGATCTGGAGCGGACGCTGGCCGAGGTGGAGAGGCGTTTTGGCCGTTTCCTGCCTCACGTCAAGTGGCTGAATATGGGAGGTGGTCATTTGATGACCCGTAAGGATTACGACGTGGAGCATTTAATCGCTTTACTGAAAGGCTTTAAGGAGAGATATCCGAACTTGGAGTTGATCATGGAGCCGGGTAGCGCCTTCGCTTGGCAGACCGGGTTCTTGCTGACAACCGTGGTGGATATCGTGGAGAACCACGGTATCAAGACGGCGATTATCGACGCCTCGTTCACCTGCCATATGCCGGATTGCTTGGAGATGCCCTACAAACCGGCTATCCGTTTCGCTACGGATGCCGTGGAAGGGAAACCTACCTACCGGATCGGGGGAAATAGCTGTTTGAGCGGTGATTATATGGGGGATTGGTCGTTCGATAAGCCTTTGGCGATCGGCGACAAGCTGATTTTCGAGGATATGATCCACTACACGATCGTGAAGACGAATATGTTCAACGGCATACCGCACCCTTCCTTGGCCCTTTGGAACAAGGACGACCAGCTGGTGGTGTACCGTACGTTCGGCTATGAGGATTATAAGAACAGGATGGATTAAAAACAAGCAAAGGGAGGAATATGACCATGACAGCGAATGAGTTGAAATATACATACATGGAAGAAGCCATGAGTATCTTGGATAATGAGGAGCTTATGCGTAAGGCTTTATCGCTCTTGCGGAACTTAAAAGAGAAGACCTTCTCGCCTGCCAAGCGAAGCGAGCGGGAGGTGCTGGAAGAGGCTTTCCAGAGCGTAAAAGACTTGAAGGCGGGAAAAATAACCTCTCGCCCATTGGAGGATCTATTGAATGAGTTATAAGATTGAGGCATTACCGCCCTTCGCTAAGGAGGTGAAATATTTGGCGAAACGATATAAGTCGTTGAAAGAAGATATCCTAAGGTTGAGGGACGAACTGCTGGAGAACCCTTTGTCGGGAACGGATTTGGGAGGTGGCCTCCGTAAGGTCCGGATGTCCATCCACTCGAAATCACAGGGCAAGAGAGGGGGAGCTCGGGTGATAACTTTTACGGTACTTGTCAGCGTTGATGAAGGAACAATTTTTCTTGTGACGATGTATGATAAGAGCGAGATTGAGTCTATGTCCGTTAAGGAGATCCGGAAACTACTTGATAAGTGTGATTTGAAGTAAATAAAAACAGAAACAAAATAAATATGGGTATTTTTAGCTTTTTCAGTAAGGACAAGAAGGAAACCTTGGATAAAGGTCTGTCGAAGACGAAGGAGAGTGTTTTTTCCAAGATTACCAAGGCGATCGCCGGTAAGAGTAAGGTGGACGACGATGTGTTGGATAATTTGGAGGAAGTACTGATTACCTCGGATGTCGGTGTAGATACCACGTTGAAAATCATCGACCGTATCGAGAAGCGTGTGGCCCGTGACAAGTATGTCACCACCCAAGAATTGACCACCCTGCTGCGTGACGAGATCGCTAGCTTGCTGACAGAGAACAATACGGAGGATGCCGAGGGATTCGCACTTCCGGAGGGCAAGAAACCCTACGTGATCATGGTTGTAGGCGTGAACGGGGTGGGTAAGACGACCACGATCGGTAAGCTGGCTTACCAGTTCAAGAAAGCCGGCAAGAAGGTCTATCTGGGCGCCGCCGATACGTTCCGTGCCGCCGCCGTGGAGCAACTAGTGATCTGGAGCGAGCGGGTAGGCGTACCTATCGTGAAGCAGAACATGGGCTCGGACCCCGCTTCCGTGGCTTTCGATACGCTGAGCTCCGCCAAGGCGAACGATGCCGACGTGGTGATTATCGATACTGCCGGACGTCTGCATAACAAGATCAACTTGATGAACGAGCTTACCAAGATCAAGAACGTGATGAAAAAGGTGATTCCGGACGCCCCCCACGAGATATTGTTGGTATTGGACGGCTCTACCGGGCAGAACGCTTTCGAGCAAGCGAAACAATTTACCGCCGCCACCGAGGTGAACGCCTTGGCCGTGACCAAGTTGGACGGTACCGCCAAGGGGGGTGTCGTGATCGGTATCTCCGACCATTTCCGTATCCCCGTGAAATATATCGGACTCGGCGAGGGGATGGAGGATTTGCAAGTATTCCGCAAACGTGAGTTTGTCAATTCGTTATTTGGAGAATGAGAAAAAATAAAGTAGATATTATTACGCTGGGGTGTTCGAAAAACCTAGTGGACTCGGAGCAACTTATGCGCCAATTCGTTGCCAATGGCTATACGGTAGAGCATGATCCCCATAAGATCAATGGCGAGATCGTGGTGGTGAATACCTGCGGTTTCATCGGCGACGCCCAAGAGGAATCGATCAATATGATCCTCGAGCTGGGCGAGCAAAAGCAGAAAGGACGGATCGGGAAGCTCTTCGTGATGGGGTGCTTGTCGGAGCGTTTCTTGAAAGATCTGGAGAAGGAACTTCCCGAGGTAGATCGTTTCTACGGGAAATTCAATTGGAAGGAGTTGATCTCCGATCTGGGCAAGTCGTACCATCAAGAGCTGGCTACGGATCGTGTGCTCACCACCCCGAGACACTACGCTTACGTGAAGATCGGGGAGGGATGCAACCGTACCTGCTCCTACTGTTCGATCCCGATCATAACCGGGGCTTATCAATCCCGTCCGATGGACGAGATCGTAGACGAGGTTCGTGGCTTGGTCGCGCAAGGCGTAAAAGAATTCCAGATGATCGCCCAAGATCTTACGTTTTATGGCCTCGATCGCTATAAGCGAATGGCCTTGCCAGAACTGGTGGAGCGGGTATCCGACATCCCGGGCGTGGAGTGGATTCGTTTGCATTACGGGTATCCGTCTCATTTCCCCTATGACCTGTTGCCGGTGATGCGTGAGCGTGATAACGTTTGCAAGTATATGGACATCGCCCTCCAGCATATCAGCGACCCGATGTTGAGGATGATGCGCCGCAATATCACGAAGGCCGAGACGTATGAGCTGCTGGAGCGTATGCGCCGGGAAGTGCCGGGCATCCATCTACGCACCACCTTGATGGTGGGTCATCCCGGCGAGACGGAACAGGATTTCGAGGAGTTGATCCGCTTCGTGAAAGATATCCGCTTCGAGCGTATGGGCGCTTTCGCCTATAGCCATGAGGAGGGTACCTATGCCTATCAGCATTATAAAGACGAGATCCCGCAGGAGGTGAAGCAAGACCGACTGGATTACTTGATGCGTGTGCAAGAAGGCATCTCCGCCGACGTGAACGCCTCGAAAGTAGGGCAGACCTTCCGAGTGATCGTAGACCGGGAGGAGGAGGATTTCTACGTGGGACGTACGCAATACGACTCGCCCGAGGTAGATCCGGAAATATTGATTTCCAAGGATACTCCCTTGAGTCCGGGTAGCTTTTACCAAGTAAAGGTGATTGACGCACAAGCGTTTGATCTGTATGGTAAAGTGTTGAATTGATGTAAAAACTGTCAATATATTTGTCGGTTAACGAAAAAATAACTAATATAGCAGCACGAACTGTTATGGAATTAGATATGAAAAACAAGGAACTTATAACGGAATTGGCGAATCGCATGGATTGGACCTCGAAGGAGGTATCCGACATGCTTTCTGCGCTCAGTTCCGTCGTAAGTTCGAAATTAGTGGATAACGATACGATCTATCTGCAAGGCTTCGGCCAGTTCGAGGTGAAAAAGAAAGCGGAACGTATTTCCGTGAATCCGGCGAACGGGAAGCGATATCTGGTTCCCCCTAAATTAGTTCCCGTGTTCAAGCCCGGAACGACCGTGAAGAATCGTTTAAAGGAATTGGGTGATCATGAATAACCGGCTGAATATACAAGATTTAGCCGGTTTATTATCGGAGCGTACCGGCAAGGACAGAGGAGAGGTAGAGCGTTTCTTGAGAGATTTTATCTCGGTGGTATCCGAAGGGGTCTATACGGATAAGATCGTAAAAGTAAAGGGCTTGGGTACTTTCAAGATTATCTCCGTGGAGAAGCGGGAGAGTATCCACGTGAATACCGGCGAACGTTTCTTGATCCCCGAACATTATAAATTCTCTTTCCTGCCGGATAAAGACCTGCGGGAACAGGTAAACAAGCCTTTCTCTATCTTTGAGACGACAGAGATCAACGAGAACGTGGATTTCTCGGACATGGATGAGTCCGTGGAGGAGAAGGAAACGGAAGACGAGTCCGTGGAGGAGGTGATGCCGGATAAGGAAATCCCTTTGGCAAATACCCAGCCCAAAGAGAAGCCCGAACCGATACTAGAACCTGAACCTGAACCATTGCTTGAGCCAGAGCAAGCGTTTGATCCGGAACGGCCATCGGTATCTGAACCGGAACTTGAATTGGAACCGGAACCGGTCGCGGAGCCATCTCCCATACCAGAGAGACCGGAAGAGCGAGCCCCTAAGAAACCGGAGGAGAAGGGGGTATTAATGATCGTCGCCTTTTTGATAATCGTAATCTCTGTATTCTTCTATCTGGGAAGGAATAATTGGAAACCGGCACCTGCCCAAGAGGAGGTGGTAACGGAAGCCAAGGATACGGTCAAGGACACGGTTCAAGAATCAGCTTGGATGCTTCATCCGGACTCGGTAGCGGAGAAGACCCCGCATACGGAACCGGAGCCTTATGTGGAACCGGCGCCCAAACCATTGGGGCAGGTGAAGATCAAGCATGGCGACCGCCTCACCGTGATCGCCTTGGAATATTATGGCAATAAATTATTCTGGGTATATATTTACCAACATAATAAGGCTGTTATAAAAGACCCGAACAACGTCCCGATCGGTACCGTGATCGAGATACCCGCTCCGGAATCGTATGGCATCGATGCCAAGAGCCGTGAGTCGCGGGAGAAAGCCGCCGCCCTACAAACAGAGATACTTGCCGGGAAGTAAGAGAAATCCCCCTTTTTTAAGTAAAATAAAACAAAACAAGGAAGTGTTGGTTAGTATTATTTAACTGCAAAAGTGAAGGATACGAATTTAACATTTCTAATTTTGTGCATCCTAAAAAATCAACGTAAAATTGGGACAATATAATAACAATATAATAGAATAAATCTTATGAGTCAGACAGTAGACATTCGTGAGTTGAATGAGCGAATTGAAAGTAAAAGCTCGTTTGTGAACATGATTACGATGGGTATGGACAAAGTAATCGTCGGACAAAAGCATTTGGTTGAATCCTTGTTGATCGGTTTGCTTTCGGACGGACATATCCTGTTGGAAGGTGTGCCGGGTTTGGCTAAGACACTTGCCATTAAAACATTGTCGTCGTTGATCGACGCTAAATACAGCCGAATCCAGTTCACCCCGGACTTACTCCCGGCCGATGTGATCGGTACGATGATTTACAGTCAGAAAAGCGAAGAGTTCCAGGTAAAGCAAGGCCCGATCTTCGCTAATTTTGTGTTAGCGGACGAGATCAACCGTGCCCCGGCGAAAGTACAGAGTGCCTTGTTGGAGGCCATGCAGGAGCGTCAGGTCACGATCAGCGAGCATACCTACAAGTTGCCGAAGCCTTTCTTGGTAATGGCTACCCAGAACCCGATCGAGCAGGAGGGTACGTACCCGTTGCCTGAGGCGCAGGTAGACCGTTTCATGTTGAAGGTGATCATCAATTACCCGAAGAAGGAGGAAGAGAAATTAATCATACGCCAGAATATATCCGGAGAACGTCCGGAGATCAAGCCGATCTTGACGAAAGAGGAGATCCTCGACGCCCGTAACGTGGTTCGTGAGGTTTATTTGGACGAGAAGATCGAGCGTTACATCGTGGATATCGTCTTCGCTACCCGTTTCCCGGCTGAGGCTGGTTTGCCGAACTTGGCGAGCATGATCTCTTTCGGCGCTTCCCCTCGTGCGTCTATCAACTTGGCGTTGGCCGCCCGTGCGTACGCTTTCATCAAGCGTAGGGGCTATGTGATCCCGGAGGATATCCGTGCGGTATGCCACGACGTGATGCGCCATCGTAT
The DNA here is from genome assembly GCF_003635425.1 of Parabacteroides sp. AF27-14. Taxonomy (NCBI): domain Bacteria; kingdom Pseudomonadati; phylum Bacteroidota; class Bacteroidia; order Bacteroidales; family Tannerellaceae; genus Parabacteroides; species Parabacteroides sp. AF27-14. The sequence goes on along the minus strand of NZ_QTLZ01000017.1, from coordinate 86,235 downwards.
CGGCTTGAGTTATGAGGCCGAGGCGAACAACTTGACTTCAGAGGAGGTAATCAGCGAGATACTAAATAAAGTAGAAGTTCCTTGAGAATTGAAAATTAAGAATTGAAAATTGAAAATTAATCGAAAGAGACAAGCCAATTTTCAATTCTCAACCTTCAATTACCAACAATAAATTTTCAATTTTTCATTTTCAATTTTCAATTACCAAGTGGAGACAAGTGAATTATTAAAAAAGGTCCGCCGTATCGAGATAAAGACCCGTGGTCTTTCCCGTAACATCTTCGCCGGCCAGTACCATTCGGCTTTCAAGGGCCGTGGTATGGCGTTCAGCGAGGTAAGGGAATATCAATACGGCGATGATATCCGGGATATCGACTGGAACGTGACCGCCCGCTACGTCCGCCCCTACGTCAAGGTGTTCGAGGAGGAGCGTGAGCTGACGGTGATGCTGCTGATCGACGTGTCCGGTAGCCGTGACTTTGGCTCCGTCAACGTCATGAAGAAGGAGGTGATCACCGAGATCGCCGCTACCTTGGCTTTCTCGGCGATACAGAACAACGATAAGATCGGCGTGGTGTTCTTCTCAGACAAGATCGAGAAGTTTATCCCGCCCCAGAAAGGAAAGAAACATATCCTCTATATTATCCGGGAGCTGATCGATTTCCATCCCGAGGAGACAAGAACGGATATCAGCCAAGTGTTGAAATACTTGACCAACGCCATCAAGAAGCGTTGCACGGCTTTCCTTATCTCCGATTTTATCGACAAGGAGGGTTTCAAGGACGCCTTGACGGTGGCCAACCGCAAGCATGACATGGTAGCCATTCAGGTGTACGACCGTCGTGAGACCGAGCTTCCCGCCGTAGGCCTTATGAAGATCAAGGACGCCGAGACCGGGAAGGAGCAATGGATAGACAGTTCCTCCGCCCGTGTGCGTGCGGCCTATAAGGAATGGTGGGAGAAACGGCAGGCGAAGATGAGCGATACGTTCAAGAAATGCCGTGTAGACTCCGTCTCTGTCCGTACCGAGGATGATTATGTGAAAGCATTGATTGCTCTTTTTGACAAACGTAATTAAAGCAAGCAGATGAAATTGATAAAGAAAAGTATCCTGTTTCTGGTCGCCGCCGCTTCCCTCGCGGGGGGAAGGGCATATGCGCAGAGACCGTTGATCGATGTCGCTATCGACTCGGCCGCCATATTGATCGGAGAGCAGACTACCTTGCACCTTACGGTAACGGCGGATAAGGATCGCCCTGTGCAGATCGTGATCCCGAACGATACCTTGATGACGGGTGTGGAGGTACTGAATCTCTCCAAGGCGGACTCTACGGAGATCGAGAACGACCGGCTCGTTATCAAGCAGGATGTATTGATTACCTCGTTTGATTCGTCACTCTATCTATTACCTCCGTTGAAGGTGATAGACGGGGTGGATACCGTATATTCCAACCAAGTCGCCTTGAAGGTCTCCACGATTCCCGTGAACGCGGACAAGCCGGAGGAGTTCAACGACATCAAGACCGTATGGAAGCCACCTTTCGTATGGGCCGATTATTATCCGATCATTTACGGGATCTTGCTGGCCCTGTTCTTGATTTGCGTGATCGCCTATATCGTGAAACGGATCCGTGCGAAGAAGTCGTTGATACCATTCAAGAAAGAGGAGCCGAAGCTTCCGCCTCACGAGCAGGCCATCAAGGAACTGGACGAGATCAAGCAACAGAAACTCTGGCAGCAAGGACGAAGCAAGGAGTATTACACCTTGATCACGGATACGCTGCGTAAGTATATCGAGGATCGTTTCGGCATCAGTGCCATGGAGATGACTTCCGGTGAGATCTTGGACCTGATCCGCAAGAACTCCGAGGCGCAGAGCGTGTACGATAACTTGAGGCAGATTCTGCAATTGGCCGACTTCGTGAAATTCGCCAAGATGAACCCGCTGCCGGATGAGAATGATTTGAGTATGATGAACGCGTATTTGTTCGTGAACCAGACGAAGGTGGAGGAGATGCAAGAGCCGGAATCTACGAACGATACAACTAATTTAAAGGATTAAGAGATGGTATTTGCGAATCCTAATTATTTATATTTATTGTTGTTGCTCATCCCGATGATCGGATGGTACGTCTACAAGCTGAGCAAGAGTCAGGCCAGCTTGCAGGTCTCCTCGTCGGAGGCGTTCGAGGCGCCGGGAGCGGCATCATGGATCGTGTACTTGCGTCACCTGCCTTTCGTGTTGCGTATGGTAGCGGTAGCGCTGCTGATCGTGATCTTGGCCCGTCCGCAATCCACGAATAGTTGGTCCAATTCTTCCACGGAAGGTATCGATATCATGTTGGCGATGGATATCTCGGGTAGTATGCTGGCGCAAGACTTGAAACCGAACCGCTTGGAGGCGGCGAAGGATGTGGCCGCGTCGTTCATCAACGGCCGTCCGAACGATAACATCGGTCTCGTGGTCTTTTCTGCCGAGAGCTTTACGCAATGCCCGTTGACAACCGATCATACGGTCTTGCTGAATCTCTTCAAGGATATCCAAAGCGGTATGATCCAAGACGGAACGGCTATCGGGTTGGGCTTGGCGAATGCCGTGAGCCGTATCAAGGACAGCCACGCTAAGTCGAAGGTGATCATCCTTCTGACCGATGGTTCGAACAACGCCGGCGAGATCGCTCCGGTTACCGCCGCCGAGATCGCCAAGACGTTCGGCGTGCGTGTCTATACGATCGGAGTCGGAACGAAAGGCATGGCGCCGTATCCGTTCCAGACCGCTTTCGGCGTGCAGTACCAGAATATACCGGTAGAGATCGACGAGGCTACGTTGAAGCAGATCGCCTCTACCACGGGCGGGCAATATTTCCGTGCTACGGACAACGCCAGCCTGAAGGAGATCTATTCCGAGATCGACCAGATGGAGAAGACCAAGATCAGCGTACAGGAGTACAGCAAGAAGCAGGAGGAGTATAAGAACTGGGCCTTGCTGGTGTTCGCCTTGTTGCTGGTGGAGATCTTATTGAGAAATACATTGTTGAGAAATATACCATAAAGATAAAAGGCTTATGTTTCGATTTGCGCATCCGGACTTTTTATATTTGCTTTTTCTCCTTCCGGCGTTGGTGGCGTTCTACGTGTACGCCATGATCGTGAAGAAGAAAGCGATAAAGAAATACGGTAACCCTACGTTGTTGGCCGAGTTGATGCCCGAGGTATCGACCAAGCGCCAGCATCTGAAGTTTTGGCTGTTGTTCGGAGCCATTACCATGGTTATCTTTATTATAGCGGGGCCTCAATTCGGCTCGAAACTGGAGACGGTGAAGCGTCAGGGAGTAGAGATCATGGTGTGTCTGGACGTATCCAACTCCATGTTGGCCGAGGACGTGTCGCCCAACCGTTTGGATAAAGCCAAACAGATGCTATCCCGATTGACGGACGGCTTTACGAATGATAAGGTAGGTTTGATCGTGTTCGCCGGCGACGCTTTCACGCAGTTGCCGATCACCTCGGATTATATCTCCGCCAAGATGTTCTTGTCCTCTATCAACCCGTCGATGGTCTCTACGCAAGGTACGGCGATCGGTGCCGCCATCAACTTGGCCGCCCGTTCCTTTACCCCGGACGAGACGACCGATAAGGCGATTATCTTGATCACCGACGGCGAGAACCATGAGGACGACGCTATCGGTGCCGCCAAAGCCGCCGCCGAGAAGGGCATCCACGTGAACATCGTGGGAATGGGTGATCCGAAAGGTTCTCCGATCCCCATCCAAGGAAGCAATAATTATATGAAGGATAAGGATGGAAACGTGGTGATCACGAAGCTGAACGAGCAGATGGGTCAAGAGATCGCCGCCGCCGGAAACGGTATGTATGTGCGTGCGGACAATACGAACTCTGCCTTGAAAGCCCTTCAGAAGGAAATCGAGAAAATGAATAAGACGGAGCTGGATAGCAAGGTTTATTCCGAGTATGACGAGCAGTTCCAGATTTTCGCTTGGATAGCTTTGTTCCTCTTGATCGCCGATTTCATGACCTTGGATCGTAAGAACCGTATATTTAGGAAAGTAAAATTATTCTCTTAATTCGACGAAGTGATGAGACGTATATATAAATCTATGATATGGGTATCGGTCTTGGCGCTCAGCGCTGGGGCGGTCTCTGCCCAGAAAGCGGAACGGAAGAACGTGCGTGAGGGGAATAAGCTTTATGAGAGCGAGAAATACACCGAGTCCGAGATCGCTTATCGCAAGAGCTTGGAGGTGAATCCCCGCTCTACGGAAGGAACCTATAATCTGGGAAACTCCCTATACAAGCAAGGCAAGTTCCCCGAGGCCGCCGAGCAATATCAATTGATCGCCGGGCAAGGGGAGAAGATGGTGGCTACGCCGGAAGGGAAGGCACGCTTGTCGGAGGTGTATCATAATATGGGGAATATCTTCATGCAGAACAAGGATTACGGCAAGGCCGTGGAGGTGTATAAGCAATCGCTTCGCTTGAACCCGAAAGATGACGAGACCCGTTATAACTTGGCCTTGGCCCAGAAACTGCTGTCGGATCAGCAGAATCAGGATCAGAGCCAAGATCAACAGAACGACGACAAGCAGGAGAACAAGGATCAGAAGGACGATCAGCAGCAACAGCAACAACAACAGCCGCAAGACGACCAGAAGCAGGATAAGACCCAAGAGCAACAGCAATCCAACGAGCAAATGAGCAAGGACAATGCCCAGCAGATGTTGGACGCCTTCCTGCAAGACGAGAAAGACACCCAAGAGAAGGTGAAGAAGGCGCAGATGCAGCAGCAACAACGCCGGAAGACCGAGAAGGAGTGGTAAACTGGATAATTAACGAAAAAATGAGATACACAATGAGGAAATTAATTTTCTTATTCATCCTGATGTTAACGGTAGGGGTGGCGACAAAGGCCGCGGATGTGACCTTCAAGGCCTCGGCGCCCCAAGCGGTGGTAATGGGAGAGCAGTTTCGCTTGACTTTCACCGTCAATGCCGAAGGCAAGGATTTGAGAGTGCAGGAGATGCCAGACTTTGACGTATTAATGGGTCCCTCCCAATCCACCTCCTATAGCAGTAGCTGGGTGAACGGGAAGAGTACCAGCGAGACAACCGTTACGTATACGTATGTCTTGATGCCGAAGAAGGAAGGTACGTTTAATATAGCTCCGGCAACGATCAAGGTGAACGGCTCTAATTATACATCGAATGGCTTGGCCATCAAGGTGCTTCCGGCTGATAAGGCGGGTAAGCAAGAGGCGGAGACAACGACGGCGAGCGGGGCGATCTCTAACGATCGGCTGTTCGTGAAGATGGACGTATCCAAACGAAGCGTGTTCGAGCAAGAAGGTTTCTTGGTGACTTTCAAGGTCTATTCCTTAGAGAACTTCGCAATTACTGGCTTGAAGTATCCTGAGTTTGAGGGTTTTCTTGTGCAAGAGATCGAGCTTCCGCAAGAGAAACAACTGACCTTGGAAAACTACAACGGACGTAACTACCAGTCGGCCGTGATGCGTCAAGTGATCCTGTATCCGCAACGCTCTGGAAAGATTACGATCAGTAGTGGCAAGTTCGACGCCGTGGTGAAGGTCCGTATGCAACAAGCGGGTGGCGGTAGTATCTTCGATAGCTTCTTCGACTCGTATCGGGATGTGAGCAAGGTGTTGACCACCTCTCCGGTTACTATCGACGTGAAGCCTTTGCCCTCCGGTAAGCCCGCTTCTTTCTCCGGTGCCGTAGGTACGTTCTCCATGACGGCTGATATCAGCTCGAACAACGTCAAGACAGACGAGGCTGTAACCATAAAGGTGAAAATCACGGGTAACGGAAACGTGAAGTTGGTGAAGAACCCGGAAGTGGTTTTCCCGAACGATTTCGATGTCTACGACCCAAAAGTAGAGATGGACATCAAGACCACGACTGCCGGTGTCAGTGGAAGCAAGACGATCGAATATATGGCGATACCCCGTTACGCAGGTGATTTCGAGATCCCGGCGATCGCTTTCTCCTATTTCGATATCAAGTCCGGTTCCTATAAGACCATCAAGTCCGAGCCTTATAAGTTGCATGTGGAGCAAGGCAAGGGCGGTAGCGGTTCTTCCCCGGTCGTATCGAACTTCAGTAATAAAGAGAGCGTGAAATACTTAGGCAAGGATATCCGTTACCTAAAGACGAAAGGCTTCTCCTTTATCGAGGGAGGTGATGGTATATTCTTCGGTTCCTTTATGTATTATCTTTGCTATATCGTACCGGCTATCTTGTTTATCGTATTCTTCTTTATTTATCGTAAGCAGGTGAAGGAAAACGCCGACATCGCCTTGGTTCGTACCAAGAAGGCGAACAAGATGGCGGTTAGACGTCTGAAGAACGCCGGCAAGCTGATGAAAGAGAACAAGAAGGAAGAATTCTACGACGAGGTACTGCGTACGTTGTGGGGCTATTTGAGCGATAAGCTGAGTATCCCGCAATCCGATCTGACCAAGGATAACGTAGAGACAGAATTGGCTAAATACGGTGTAGACGAATCCTTGACGAATGAGTTCATGGATATCTTGAATACTTGTGAGTTCGCTCGTTACGCTCCGTCCCAAGCGTCAGACGCTATGGATAAGCTGTATGAGCTGACGGTAGACGCTATTGGTAAAATGGAGAATACAATTAAAAAGTAAGAAGATGAAGATGACTATAAATTTAAGAAAGGTATTGTTTTTCTTATTGACTCTATGTCTGATAGGATCTGCTTATGCGCAAGATACCGCCTTGAAGGAGGCCGAGGTCGCTTACACGAAAGAAGATTACGCGAAGGCGATCGAGCTATATGAGGGAATCTTGAAGAGCAATGGCGAGTCTGCCGCCGTTTATTATAATTTGGGAAATGCCTATTATAAGGCGGGTAAGATCGCTCCGGCTATATTGAACTACGAACGTTGTCTTCTGCTGGATCCGGGTGATAGCGATGCTCGCTTCAATTTACAGATGGCCCGTCAGAAGACGATCGATAAGATTGAGCCGGTTGGTGATTTCTTCTTGGTCAAATGGTTTAAGAGCGTGGAGAATCTCGGATCCGCAGACTCTTGGGCGAAGACAGGTATCGTGTGCTTCCTGTTGTTTATCGGTTGCTTGATCTTGTTCTTTTTCTCCCGTTGGGTACGCTTGAAGAAGATCGGTTTCTATTTGGGTGTCCTATTTATTATCATGGTTGTTTTTGCCAATATATTCGCCAGCGACCAGAAGGATGAGATGATAAACCGTAAACATGCCATCGTATTCGCCCCGACCGTTACGGTGAAAAGCTCGCCCGACGCTAGCGGTACGGATCTTTTCGTATTACACGAGGGAACGAACGTGACCGTGAAGAGTACGCTTGGCGAATGGAGCGAGATCGAGCTTGAGGACGGGAACGTAGGATGGATGCCTAGTAAAGACATAGAAAAAATCTGATACATGCTAGAACAATTATTGGTTTGGGAACGTGATGCGTTCTTTATGCTTAACGGTAGCGACTCCGCTTTTTTAGATCGCTTTATGTGGATCTATTCAGGCAAGGCGGTTTGGCTACCGTTAGCTTTTTTTATATTGGTGGTATTGTGCTATAAGAAGAACTGGAAGGAGTGGTTGTTGATCTTATTGGCCATAGTCTTGACGATCACGCTATGCGACCAGTTCGCTTCGCATGTTTGTAAGCCCATCTTCACCCGTTTCCGTCCGACTCATCACCCTGATTTTATGGATCAGGTAAAGGTGGTGTTCGGTTATCGTGGAGGTATGTATGGATTTATCTCCAGCCATGCGGCGAACGCTTTCGGTTTCGCTACCTTGATGGCGCTGATCTTCAGGAATAAGTTATTTGGATGGACTATTTTCTTTTGGGCGATTTTGACTTCCTATACTCGTATTTATTTAGGAGTGCATTTTATCACGGATATTATTCCGGGAGCTTTATCCGGTCTGTTATTCGGGTATGTTGTATATCTGTTATACCTCTATATAAGGCCTAAATTGATTCCGGTAGATTCTTGGGTACGTCCGGAGGCCATTTACTCGGATACCCGGAAACGCTGGATCACCTATGCGATTTGGTTGACCATCCTTTTAATAGCTCTATTTAATGAGCAATTGGTATCATGCTTTAGATAAGAGAGTTTGGTTGAGTATGTCGTAAAGCATATTTGTTTTCGATTCATTTTCTCAATAATAATTTGTTTCAATGCTATTAAATGACTAAGTTAGTGCCATAATATTAAACAAAAGTATTAACCTTCAAAATAAGAAAGCCATGACAAAGACGATTACATTTAACGAACTGAGAAGAATTAAAGATTCGTTACCTGACGGAAGTACACAACGCATCGCCGATGAGCTGGGATTAAAGGTAGAGACAGTTCGTAACTATTTCGGTGGACATAATTTTCAAGATGGACGGAGTTGTGGTTTCCATATCGAGCCCGGTCCGGACGGAGGGTTGGTTGTTTTAGATGACACGACTATTTTCGAGCGTGCTTTGCAGATATTGGCCGAGAGTCAGGATGCCGAAGCACAAAAAGCGTAAGAGAAATTCATTCGTATAAAAAAATCCCATAGCTAAATGAAAGAACGCTTTGGGATTTTTTTATATTCAACAATTCATAAATCCCGATTGTTTCATCTATAAAAATGTATTGAGTATGGAAGATAAATTAGTGACATTGGCTATCCACACGTTCGAGAAAGCCCAGATTCTCAAGACAATCCTCGAAACAGAAGGCATAGAGGTCTATATACATAATGTAAACCAGATTCAGCCCGTCGTTTCGGCAGGAGTGCGTGTGCGTATTAAGGAGAGTGATTTACCGCATGCTTTACGCATTATTGAAGATAATAAATGGTTTGAGGAGCCGAAAGAGGAAGAAGCGAAGGTTAATGCGGTCAAGAAAGTTCTGATCCCGATTGATTTCTCGGATTATTCCGCCAAGGCTTGTGAGTTGGGAATTAATTACGCGCATGCGGTAGGTGCGGAGGTGATGATCATGCACGCCTATTTCAGCCCCTATTTTCCATCCGCTATCCCGATGGGAGATACATTGGCTTACCAAGTAAACGAGGAGGAATCCGTACAGCATATCTTACAACGTGTCCGTATCGATATGGAGAATATTTGTACGCATATCAACCGGAAGATGTCCTCTGGCGAATTACCCAAGGTAAAATACGATTATGTATTACGTGAAGGCTTGCCGGAAGAGGAGATCATCGCTTATAGCAAGGAGTATCATCCGACATTGATCGTGATGGGAACGAGAGGTAAGAGCCAAAAAGATATGGATCTGATCGGTAGTGTGACCGGAGAGGTAATCGAGGTGAACCGGGTTCCTGTATTGGCGATACCGGAGAATGTTCCTTTCACGGATTTGAGAGACGCTAAGAATATCGCTTTCGCGACATCGTTTAACCAGAGAGATTTGGTTGCGTTTGACGAGTTTATGGAAATCATCAAAGGCTTTGATCTTAATATCCATCTATTCAATATCTCTACCAGTAATGATGAATGGAATGAGATTCGTTTGACGGGCGTTCGTGAATATTTCAAGAAACAATATCCACATGCCCATATTTCCCATACGGTTCTAGCCGATGGTGACTTGCTGTTAGCCATCGAGAAATTTGTTCGTGATAAACAAATTGATGTTATAGCCCTAAGCACATATCGCCGTAATATCCTAGCCCGAATGTTCAATCCTTCGATCGCGAGAAAAATGTTATTCCACACCGATACTCCGTTATTGGTAATTGATAGCAAGAAGTAGCTTCTTATTCAAGTAACAAATAAAAAAGTGGATATGTGAAAAGCCTATATCCACTTTTTTATTATATATCCTGATATTTGTATAAACCGGAATTTATGCTTTGCTTTGTGGCTCATCAGAAAAATAATAGAATATATGATTACTTATTTAATTATTGGAATAACAGTGATTCTCTCTTTTATCTGTTTTAGTAATAGGGAGTTATTTATGAAATTAGCGTTTATCCCATATCGTACGATCCGGAATCATGAATATTATCGTATCGTGACACATGGATTTATCCATGCGGATATGACACATTTGCTAGTGAATATGTTCACGTTCTGGTCATTTGGTCTCTATATTGAACGAACGTTCCGATATATGGGATTCGGCAGTGGGGCTTATCTGGCTCTTTATTTCGGGGGAATGACCGTGGCTTCGCTTTATGATTTGATAAAACGACGTAATGATCCGTATTATGTCTCTATCGGTGCGTCTGGAGCGGTATCGGCGGTTCTATTTACCTCTATATTCCTTGATCCTTGGGGAAAGATCTTGTTTTTCGCCGTGCTGCCTGTCCCCGGAATCGTATTCGGCTTGCTATATCTGGCCTATTGCCAGTATATGGCGAAACAAACAGGAGATAACATAAATCATAATGCCCATTTCTACGGGGCTATTTATGGATTGATTTTCCCAATGCTGCTGGAGCCTTCGTTATTGCATCTCTTTTTGTCTCAACTTACGTTTAAGGGATGATCCACCCTGAACGGATAATTTAAGGTTATTTTTTGTCCGAAGATTATTTCCGGGTAGGTAAACTTGTCTATCTTTGTCCCCTTATAAGCAAAAGTTAGATGAACAAAGATAATAATTTGGGTAGAGTGTTAGCGTTACTGTCGCTGACGTTGTTGATGAGCTTTGGTTTATATAGCCTTCCGGATACATTGTTCGGGTATAAGATCAAAAAGGTAGATCTTTTATCGGATTTCAAGGTGAAAGAGGAAAAGCTCTCCTTGGATTCTTTGAAACAACAATTGGAACAAGCGGACACCCTTCAAGTAGATTCGGTAGCATTAAGGGATTCTATCATGCGTTCCGCCGGAATAGATTCTGCGGCTTTGGCCCTTCGTGATTCGTTATACAAAGCGGTCTATGCTGTCCAAGGAGCGGATTCGCTGGGGGCTCATATCGAGGACTATTCTCTTGGACATATCGGTTTGCAACGATTCTTCGCCGCCTTAAAAAACAGGCGGGAATTGAATCGTCCGGTACGTGTGGCCTTTTTAGGAGATTCTTTTATCGAAGGAGATATTATGGTGGCCGATTTCCGTTCCGGGATGCAGAAGGAATTTGGGGGGCGGGGTGTTGGTTTTGTACCGGTCACATCCGTAGCGGCACAGTTCCGTCCAACCGTGGAGCAACGTGCCTCCGGATGGACTACTTGGTCTATGCTGACAGATCATGAGCATGGATATACTTTATCTGGGATGATGTTCGAGGCAAACGAGGAAAACGCCTCCATCCATGTGAAGACGACTAAGCGTTATCCGGAGCTTCAGACGTTCTCTTCTTTGAAACTGATTTATGAGCAGAATAAGAATACGGAGATGCGCTTGGTTTGCAACGCTTCCGCCGATACCCTACAAGAGATGCTTCCCGCCACATCGATCGTAACCCAATACGAGTTGGAAGGGATGTTCACCGAAGCGGATTTCACTTTTAAGAATACTCCTGAGTTCCGGGCATTAGGGGTCGCTATGGAGGATCATTTAGGTGTCGTGGTCGATAATTTCTCTCTTCGGGGAAACTCGGGTATGATATTGGAGCGATTGGATGTCTCCCGTTGCCAAGCATTGAATAAGATCCGTCCGTATGACTTGATTGTCTTGCAGTATGGGTTGAATGTCGTGAGCGACAACGTGATGAATTATGGATGGTATAGTAGCCGGATGGTAAAGGTCATTAACCATATACAACTTTGTTTTCCGGAAGCTGATATATTGATGTTGGGGGTGTCGGACAGAAGCCGTCAAGACGATGGGGAATTCGAGACGATGCCGGCCGTGTTAGCCTTGCTGCACGCGCAAAGGCAAGCCGCTAAAAAGGCAGGGGTTCCTTTCTGGAATGTATTCGGTGCCATGGGAGGAGAGAACAGTATGGTCCGTTTCGTAGAATTAAACTGGGCTAGTAAGGATTATACGCATTTAAGCTTCAGGGGTGGACGGGAGATTGCCGGGGCCTTGCTGAAAGCGTTATTATCAGAAAAAGATTTTTATGATGAAGCGGAGAAAGTGGTTAATTAGTCTGGTTGTTTTAGGAGTGATCATGGGTTTCTCTGTTCCGAGACCTAAAGCCGGGACAAACGGAGATGTATCTCTTGATAGTTTGGCGGTTCGGGATACTGTAGCGTTGCCTCCTTTATCTTATTCTATGAAAGTGGGAAAAGATACGTTGATCTTACCGGATTCTAGTAAGGCGTGGAATGATTTCTTCAATGAACTGGATTCGTTGCGTGCAGGGAAAGATACGGCTATCACGATCGTCCAGTTGGGGGATTCGCATATCCAAGCCGGACATTTAAGCGGTCGTGTCATGCGCCTTTTCCAACAGGCGTTCGGGAATGCCGGACGAGGCTGGATCGCTCCTTTTAAGTTGAGCAAGACCAACGAGCCGGATGATTACTTTATCAAATCCGTCGCTAAGGATTGGATTGCCGGACGTTGTATTCAGCATGTCCGGAAAACCCCGATAGGGATCGGTGGGATCGGGATTAAGTCTGTTTCCCCCTCGATTAATTTTGATGTCGTGATAACTCCGAATAATGGTGCCGGATACGAGTTTAATGAGGCGATCTTATATAGAGGGGAGAAGTCGATGCCCATGCTTCCTGCCGGGGCTTTGAAAGACTCGGTCCAAACATTTCGTGCGGATACCGTATGTGTTCCCGGTGTATTAGCCGACACTTTCCGGATCTCCTGCTTGACCGATACTCTACAATTGCAGAGTACGAGACGGAAAGAGGGCACGAATACATTGCGACCGGCCTCATCCTTTACGAATTTATATTATGGCCTGACACTGAAGAATGGAGGCAGGGGTATCTTATACCATTCCATCGGAGTGAATGGGGCGATGTATGTGAATTATACGGACGAGGCTTATATACGTCAGTTGGCTTTATTAAAACCGTCCTTATTAATCATCTCTATGGGAACCAACGAGACGTTTGGCAGACGTTTTAATACCGATGAGTTTTCCGGTCAGATAGAGGCTTTCTTGGCGTTAGTCAAGAAGGAGTTGCCTAATACGGCAATCTTACTGACGACTCCTCCGGAATGTTATAGGAGAGTCCGGTCGGGAAAACAGCGAACGTATGTGCGTAATGATAATACCGAGCGGGCTGCCCGTGCTATCCGGAATGTAGCGAAGAAAGAAGAGGTCGCTTGCTGGGATTTATTCACTACGACAGGAGGGAAAAACTCGTGCCGCAAATGGCATAGTTCTCGTTTGATGGGACGGGATCGGATTCACTTTACGAAAGAAGGGTATCAAGAACAAGGAACGCTTTTGTTTAGGGCGTTCATGGAATCATATAATAACCGATAAGAATCTTATATGGAATATAATATACTTAGAGATTGGCTTAGTAATCATCAATTCACGTGGGAGAAACTGGGAGATATCCTGACATATCATCATAATGCCCCGATCTTGTTTAGTAGCGGGTTGTTCTTCTTCTTGTTTATCGGTTTCCTGATGATTTATATGTCGCTAAGGAAACATACGTTGGCTCGCATTATTTACGTGACACTGTTTTCCCTTTATTTCTATTATAAAAGTAGTGGACTTTGGTTCGGGCTGCTGGTATTTACGGCTACTTCCGATTTCTTGATAGCGCAATGTATCTCGCATACGACATCGGTATTAAAACGTAAATTATTCGTTACGCTTAGTCTCTGCATAAACCTAGGTATGCTGGGGTATTTCAAGTATTTCAATTTCCTAGGCGAACTGTTTACTATGGCCGCCGGGGGAGAATGGCTTAAGATGAACATCTTCCTTCCGGTAGGAATCTCTTTCTTTACCTTCCAGAGTATAAGCTATGTGATAGATGTTTATCGGGGACGAATCCAACCTCTCGGCCGTTGGATCGATTATGTTTTCTATGTATCGTTCTTTCCTCAACTGGTTGCCGGGCCAATCGTTCGTGCCCGGGATTTTATCCCTCAAATGTATAAGAATCCTACGGTGACGCGATCTGAGTTTGGTGAGGGATTGTTCCTTATCTTATGTGGTCTTTTCAAGAAAACGGTTATCTCGGATTATATCAGTATGAATTTCGTGGATCGTATTTTTGACGCTCCGTTGCTTTATACGGGTGTGGAGAATTTATTGGGTGTCTATGGGTATGCGCTACAGATTTATTGTGACTTCTCGGGGTATTCGGATATGGCGATCGGTATCGCTCTGTTGTTGGGATTCCGCTTTAATATAAACTTCGACTCTCCCTATCAATCGGCTACGATTACCGAGTTTTGGCGTCGTTGGCATATCTCCCTTTCCTCTTGGTTAAAAGATTATCTGTATATATCCTTAGGGGGGAACCGGAAGGGGAAGATTCGTACCTATATGAATCTGATGATAACGATGCTGCTAGGCGGGTTATGGCATGGGGCTTCCATTAGTTTCATCTTATGGGGAGCCTTACATGGTATAGCTTTGGCTGCGCATAAGTTCATCATGGGGCATTTCAGTAGCTTTAAGGCCTTAGGATGTGAGATGAAGCCTTGGCGACGGGTATTAGGTGTCCTGATTACTTTCCATGTGGTTTGTTTCGGATGGATCTTGTTCCGGGCTACCTCGATGAAGGCCGTGGGAGAGATGCTTCGCCAGATCTTCACGAATTTTCATCCGGAGGTGTTCATGCAATTCGTCTTAGGATATAAAGGGGTGTTTGCGTTGATGGTGATCGGTTATGTGCTGCATTTTATGCCTAAACGCTCTGAGGATGCCTTGAGAGGAGTCGTGACCCGTTCCCCATTATTGATACAGGCCGCTATATTAGCGATAGCGATTTTCATTGTTGTTCAGTTTAAGAGTGCGGGAGTGCAGCCGTTTATTTATTTCCAATTCTAAGGGGACAAACACATATGTCGGCATAGCCTCACGCCGGTATCGGTATAGCCCTACACCGATAGTGCCGTAAGGCTACGCCTATACTGGCGTGAGGCGATGCCTATACTGACGCGGAAAGGTAACGTTCCAGCATCTTTTGAAGAAACTTTCGCATTTCTTCCCGGAGGCGCAATACCTCAAGGTTCTCCCGATGCCATAGCAAATGTTGTACGAGGTCGTACGACGGCCGCAGGTAGTACCGGAAGATCGTGTAATAGTCGGTAGCCTCCACCTCCTCTTGCGAGGGATGGAGCGGGACGGATCGGATGTAATCCACTTGGTTGTGATAGACTTTCAGTACCACCTCCTCCGGTAGCTTATCATCCCGGATGATGCCGAAGCAATCCTGGTAGAATTGCTGCGGGGTTATATGAGGAGAAGAGGTCGCCTGTTTCTCCCCGATGCTCAATCGCCGCATCCGTTCCAAGGCCAATACCCGTGTCTGGCTATGATCCAAATATTCGCAAATCAAGTACCAGCGCGATTCGAACATCCGGACGAAGCAAGGGATTACCTCGTAGGTGAATATCTTTCCTTTTGCGTAGTAGGAAGTATAATCGAAGCAAACCGTTCGCCCTAAGTCGATAGCGTTCAGCATGACTTGTAGCAGCTCGACACCGGTCGGTATCTCTTGCAACATGATCTTGTCTTTATGCCTTAACGCCAGCGTGGAAAGATTGTTCACGTGGATACTTCCCAACAGGTATTTGAAGATCGGGTTGTCTTGTATCTCCTCCGGATTCACCAAATGATATTTCTTGAGGCGAGGATCAAAGTCTATATCAATCTGAAAGGTAGAAGCGATGTATCTCCGGTCGCGGTCGAATGTCCGCGGCTGGATCTCCTCCCCCTCATAATTCAACGTATAATCCAGGAAGCGTGCGTTAAGCTCCCTCAATGACATATCCCCGTAATCGATGAAAGTCCCAACGATCCAGAGGCAACGCTCGTTTTTATTCATAAGCCGATATGGTATTTATTAATATAGATGCGAAAGTAGGGATGATTTTTCGTTTTCTCAAGCACTCGTGGCGTGATATTCCTCTTTATTTGTTAGCTTTGTATTTAGTAAAAAGGATTTGTGAAGACTTGTTACCTTTTTTGAAAGAGCATGTATGTAAAGTTTGAAAACATGGCAAGAATATACGATAACATAGAAACTCAATTCGCAGAAGGGCTACAAGGTATCATTACCAATGTGGGAGAGAAACGTGTGGATTTCTGTATAGGCTATTTCAACCTGCGAGGATGGAATCTCGTGGTAGAACAAGTTGATGGTCTGACAGGAGACTATGTATATGAAAATGACAAACGGATATTAAGTAAAAAGACAATGAAGATGTGGTCAAAAATTCATTCTTTTATTACAGATTCAGAACGGCTTGATGCTGAATTAAATTGGATTAGTAAGATATGGTATCTTATACTTGTTGTGGCTTCAAGTATATATGTGTTTATAAATTTCTCGGAGCTTGTTTCATTTACATTTTTTGAAGAATTCAATGGGAAGAATCTTATCTTTATAATATGGTTAGTATTATTACTATTGCCTTTGTTCGATAACTTTGAAGGATTTGGAGTGCATTTTAATAAACATGCTAACAGAGTTGCACAAAAGTCTAATGAAATAGCAGAAGAAGCAATGAAGAATGCACCTAAAACTGTAGAGGATTTAAAGAAGGAATTAGAAGAAACAACTAAAGAGAATTAAACATGAATACATATTATAATAAAGAATTAGCTTATAAATACATTAAAGAAACTATTAATGATGGTTTGAATAAAATGGGTAACCCGCAATTGTCGGATTTGATATGTGATGCCTGGATTAAATATTCAAGAGATATTCTTGAGCTAACTACCAAAAGCTATAACCCTTCTATATTGTTAAATTATTTAAGAATAATCTCAAGCTTTAATAGTTCCACTCCACCATTCCAAAAAATAAGTATTTGCCTTGAATATCTCATAGGAATATTGAAACTTCTATAAACAACCCCGTTGGCGGAATTAATTAAGTACGCACTAAATTAATTCCGCCAACGGGTAATTTTCAACGAAGAGATAACGGCATATCACAATAACGCCAACAGGCCAAGCGTTAAATAATAAAACAAAATTAGGTTATGAGCCAATTAGTAAGAATAGATAAAGATTACGCATCATGGATTGAGGAACTCAGTCAAAGGTATAGACGTAGTCAAATAAAGGCGGCAACTCATGTTAATAGTGAGATGCTACAGTTTTATTGGTCTTTAGGAAAAGACATTGTAACATTAAAGGCTGAAAGCCGGTGGGGAGAAAAAATCCTAAAATATGTAAGTGCCGATTTGCATGTAAAATTACCAGGGATTAAAGGATTGTCAGAAACAAGTATAGGATATGCCAAAAGATTCTATACGCTTTACAACAAACACTTTACAATTCACCCACAAGCTGTGGGTGAATTACAAGAGAGTGCAATCTGGCGTATTCCGTGGGGACACCACAGATATATAATAGACAAATTCTTCAATGCTCCAGAAAAAGCAATGTTCTTCGTAAAAAAAACACTCGAAAATGGATGGAGCAAACATGCTATGTTGTTGTAGAAATAAAGACAGGTAAGTTTGAATCGGAATATATCGGACAATTAGGTACATATGTGGCCGCAGCAAATCATATATTGAAAAAGGATATGGACAATCCCACATTGGGGCTTCTGATATGCAAGTCAAAGGATAATGTGTTAGCTCAATATGCTTTGGAGTCATCCAACCAACCGATAGGTATTTCTGAATACGAATTATCAAAACTATATCCGACAAATTTCAAAGGTACATTACCAAGTATTGAAGATATAGAAAATGAACTGAAGTAATTGTAGAACGGGAATGAACGTACAATTTCTTGGAAATAAAGAACTGCTGAAGCTGAAAAAGACAGCTTTTCTGGCATCAAGCACCATTTCTTCTGAAACTGTACTGAAATGCTATGACTGGGCAACGGAAATGCGCAGGCACGGAGAGTGCGTGATTAGTGGATTCAGCAGTAAGTTAGAGCAGGATGTGCTTCATTTCCTATTGAAGGGCACACAACTCATTATCATTGTTCTTGCTCGAAAGATGTATAAAGTCATTCCTGCTGAATTGCAAGCACCGATGGAACAAAACCGCCTGCTTATAATATCTGTCAGCAATGCTACACGCCAATCAAGAACCACAGCTTTGGCACGCAACAGATACATTTGCGAAATATCAGAACGGATTTTGTTTGTAGGTGTAACCGAATCAAGTAGCCTCAACATTCTAAAAACGACATTTGAGAATAAACTGTTGGCATCAGATATACAGACAAAGGGGATGAGAACTTAAATGTTCCCACAAAATCATTTTCCCCAAACAATGATAAGGCGAAATCCGTTGAATAAACGTATATTTGTAATCTGTATAATCATTCTATAAAAGGGCAAAGCGATGGAAAAGGCAAAAAGAATACCGTATGGAGTTTCCAACTTCGTGGACGTGGTGGAGCGGACCAGTATTATGTAGATAAGACGATGTACCTGCCCTTGTTGGAGGATCAACCGGATAGCCTGTTTTTCATCCGTCCGCGCCGTTTCGGAAAAAGTATCTTCTTGAGCATGTTGCGTGCGTATTACGACCTGTCGCAAAAGGATAAGTTCGAGAAACGCTTCGGGAAGCTGTGGATCGGAAGCCATCCGACTCCTTTGCAGGGAAAATATCAAGTGCTTTTTTTCGACTTCTCTAGGGCAAACGCAGGAAGCGGGACGTTGGAAGAGAATTTCAACCGGTATTGTTGTGCGGTGTTGAACGATTTTATGCGTACGTATGCGGGTTATTATTCCGGGGAATTGCAAGAAGAGTTTTTCCGTACGGATTCAGCAGCCGATAAATTGACGAAAATAGATATCGAGGCAAAAAAGAACAACTATTTGCTCTACCTGATCATTGACGAGTATGATAACTTCACGAATGTGGTGTTGAATGAGCAAGGTAACGAGGTTTATCAAGCCTTGACCCATGCCAGCGGTTTCTATCGGGATCATTTCAAACTGTATAAAGGCATGTTCGACCGTATCTTCATGACGGGAGTCAGCCCTGTCACGTTGGACGACCTGACCAGTGGTTTCAACATCGGATGGAACATCAGCACGGATCACCGTTTTAACAAGATGCTGGGCTTCAGTGAGGAAGATGTGAGTGAGATGCTTCTTTATTATAAAACAGCCGGGGAGTTGCCGGTGGACACGGACATAGAAGCGATGATCGAGGACATGAAACCTTGGTACGATAATTATTGCTTCGCTGAAGAAAGCTTTAAACGAGACCCGAAGATGTTCAATTGCGATATGGTTCTTTATTATCTCCGTCATTATATCAATCTAGGCGGGGCACCCAAACAGATGATCGACCCGAATACCCGCACGGATTACAACAAGATGAAGAAGCTCATTCAATTGGACAAGCTGGATGGTAACCGGAAAGGCGTTCTGCGGAAGATTACCGACGAGGGGCAGATCGTTACCACCTTGGCCACGACATTCCCCGCCTCAGAGATAGCGAACCCGGAGATCTTCCCCGGCTTGCTATTCTATTACGGTATGCTGACGATCACAGGTACCCGTGGAGACCGGCTTGTGTTGGGCATTCCCAATAATAACGTGCGCAAGCAATATATGAATTCTCATTGGAAGAATATCAAACAAACCGCCACATCAATCTGGATTACCTGAGGGATATCTATGATGCCATGGCTTTCGACGGGCAATGGCAAGAGGCCTTGTCGTTTATCGCCCAATCGTATAAGGAGAACTCCTCCGTCCGCAGTGCCATCGAGGGCGAGCGCAACCTCCAAGGTTTCTTTACCGCCTACCTGAGCATCAACTCTTACTACTTGCTGGCTCCGGAATTGGAGATGAACCACGGCTTTTGCGACCTGTTCCTGATGCCGGACTTGCGCCACTATGAGGTGGCTCATAGCTACATTATCGAAATGAAATACCTATCCTCCAAAGATAGCGAAGCGAAGGCTGACCAACAATGGCAAGAGGCGATCGAGCAGATCCATCGGTATGCCGCCGCTCCCCGTGTCCGCCAATTGATACAAGACACGGAGCTACACCGTATCGTGATGCAGTTCCGCGGGCACGAGTTGGTGCGGATGGAGGAGATACCCGACGGGGATTGAATCCGAACCGTATATAGGTTCCTAGGAGAAGATATACTTACTTGGCAAAGTAATATATACTGCGTTGGCAAAGTAAGTATATATCCTTGGGCAAAGTAAGTACCCCTTGCAAGACCTGTAAAAGACAAAGGTTTTAATATCCCAACATCGCGGCCGGAGATATATTCAAAACCCGACAAAGCAAGCGGGCTATTTTCAGTGTAGGCTCTGAACGACCGGAGATATAGTCATTCACCCGTGACGGGCTAACCCCTAACTCACTTGCCAATTGTTTCTGGGTAATCCCCTTTTCCTCGATGGACAACCCTATCAGTTCAGCGACCGTCGGCTTACCTATGGGATAGTGCTTTTTTTCGTAAGCGATCACTATATCAGACATCATCGTAAGTTCAACCGCGTTTCTGTCGTTCGCCGGCGTGTTATCATTTACCAACGGCAACAATTCCTCTATCCTTGCTTGAGCGAATTCATATTGTTCCTTGCTTATTGAATCCATAATTGTTATATTTAAATGGTTGAACAATCTATCTTATCGTATTCCCTATGGGTGCCAACCCAGCGTATGAATACATACCCTATTGTAAATTTTACAACGACAACAAGACGATAATTATTACCTTTTATATTGAACACATAATGCTGGTTGCCTACATAATCAGTAGCGGGGAAATCAACCTTTATCTCCGAAAAGTTTCTCCAAGAAGCTTTATCTACCACATCGTACCAACGTTCAAGAGCCACACGAGAATCCTCGTTTCCGCTCATCTCATAAAACTCCTTCAATTTCTTATGTGATACTATTCTCATCTTGCTTTATTTGGAAGCAAAGGTAGTGAAAATTTTGAATTGCAGAATTTTTATAATGGATAAATTTGCGAAGCGGAATCGCCTGTTTCTTCATTCATTGGCTTATCTTTTTATCCGTTCTCGGACAGTTTTTGTCTTCTCTAATCTTTTTATTCAGCTTCACATTTGGATGAGTGCGGTAACCCTATGGATTATGATGTTATCTGGGAATCGAAAGAGATCGAAGATTGCAAAAATGGAGATATAGCGACCCTTAAAAAGAGGAAAGAGGTCATTGAGTTCTTGAACAGTTTGCGAAAGGTTGATAAAGTTGAAAACATCAAATAAGAGAGATATGGTAATCTGCGATAATTTGAAGTTCCAAGTATAGGTATTTTAACACTACGATCTTCTTGTAGAGGCGATTCGACAAGTAAGACGTACGCTTTGGATCGGGACGGCAGATCTGAAGGATCTTTATATCAAAGAGGGAAAAGAGGCGGTACCTTTGCTGAAGCTTCTGGAGCTGAAAGTGAAAGAGGGTATAGAGATTCGCTTGATCCATGCGAAAGAACCGGGAAAGAACTTTCGGGATGATTTCGATAAGTATCCGTTGTTATGGAGCAGGATGGAGCGGGTTTTATGTCCTCGGGTACATTTTAAGATCTTGATATTTGATTTGGAGCTGGCCTATATCGGCTCCGCTAATTTGACAGGGGCCGCTTTCGGTATGAAAGGAAAGGATCATCGAAACTTCGAGGCCGGTATCTTGACTTCGGAGGCAGACTTGGTGTCCGAAGCCGTGGAGCAATTTGATGGCATGTGGATGGGTACCCCTTGCAAGACCTGCAAAAGAAAAAGGTTTTGCGGGGATAGGGTAGGTATATTCAGCAAGTCTGGATGAAGACCGAATAACGTACAATTGCTCCACTACCGGCCAAGGCTTGAAAACCCATAGAGAAACCCTCTGTATCCCATAGAGAAACCCTTCGTATTCCATTGACTTCCCTTGGCAAGACGGATGCCTTACCTATGAATCCTGCGAAAAACAGACTTCTGAAAGAGAATACAATCAAAATTGTCTCTGCCTCGGACAGTTTTTGTCTCATCTCCCCGGTTCTTTTGCGCTATCAGAATATAGAATAAGAGAACATCGCAAAAATATAGGAGAAAAAGGTTATGAATCAAATAAGATTGCTACATTTGTGCCAATCTGCTACGACTTCCAAGCGAGGAAAGCCCGGCGGAGGACATAAAAGAAGCAAGAAAGCGTTTACGATATTATTCCCGACTTAGGAAATCGGCAAAATTTTACTCATTAGGGAATGATAGGCAACAAACGCTCATGCTGGATTGTATATATAAAGGAACCGCCCGGTTTCCATACATACGATATAGGCGTGAGCTGTTGCTCTATTATCTTGGTGAGTAGGTGTTTGCCGATACCTCTAAGTCAGATATGGAGCGATGGGCTTGCGCTTTTTATTTACTTGTTTTTATAGGACGTATACTTTGTTTACAAATAGCTTTTCGGTACATTTGCGGTAATTCTTAGTAAGAGCCAAGTGAGGCTTTGAACGGAAGGACATACTGAAAAGCGAAAAAGTCAAACATATAAATTTGATAAACAAGACAATATAATAATGGTAATAATTAACAATTAACTTATTATTTATGAGGGGAAAAGTTAAATACGTAAAACGAAGTGTTTGGTTTGTCGAAGCACAAGAGTCTATACCTAATCATGATACACATGCTATTAGGCATACATGTACTTATGCGGTATTATATAATGGAGATAATGTTGATATAGATGAAGATGATATCAGAGATTACTATGGCTGCAGGAATCTTACAGCTAATAGAATTGCCGAATTAAGTGAAAATCTTCATAATGTTTATATAGAGTATTCGGAAGATTGGGATGGTGATTATTACCTATATGGAGAATTATGCGATTATCTATAAAAACTTATTTAAGCAGATAGTGAACATTCAACGTAAATTTAGTGAGGATAAGTTTACCAACTCATAAAAACATGGTATAATAAGTTTATAAATAAATCCGTTGATTGAAAAGCAACATAAATCTGCGAGAGTAGAATATTAATTGAAAATTGTTTTTTAACATTTGTAGTTAAATAAAATTCATTCCGAAATATGTTAGAATCATAAAGTATGAATAGAGATAACTTAGATGATATTTTAGTCAATTATGCAGAGATACTGCACCGAGATGAAATATTAAATCAAGAAATAGCGTCTATCAGCGATAGGATTAGTAAACGTATTAAGGTTTGCGAAAACACAATGCAAATTCTTGATAATGCAACAGTTGAATTTAATAATCTAACATCAATACTAAACAAAAAGGATATTCCTTTTTTTGTTTTTTCTGTTCTTCTTCAAGGCTGCATTAAATACGTCATAAAAGTATTGAGTGAGATAAGTGATAAAGAAATTGCGAAGAGAACCCCATTTCATCAAGACGAGAAATCAAATAGACAGGGAACTCTATATTATACCTCAAGAGAAGAGATAATATCAAATCCAGTACCATTTGATGCAATACAAAAAGAACATAATAATAAATGGTATAAAGATAATAATCAAATACGCCCTGGCTTTAGCGGGTTTAACCATCGTGTTACAGCTCTTGGTCATGATCCTTTATTAGGGATAGTTATTGGGACTGCGAATATTATGACTTCAACTATAACTCGTAACGACTTTGTTTGTTGGCATATAAATACAATAGCTCATCTTAGAACAGCTAAAAATGGTGGAGAATATTTTGCTTATCTTGATACAGTGTGTGATAGAGCCAATATAATAGAGATTTTTAAAAGTATTGCAAATAGAATTGAACAGGAAGGTAAAGAAGGATGGATTACATTGGGAACGGCTTTACTAAAAGAGATAGTTCATTTATTTAGCGATCTTCCAAGTAAACAAGGTTTGCCAATTCCAATAATTTCTACATTTTCGCCAGAACTTGCCCGTACACTTTCTTTTTATGGTTTAAATACAAGCACAATAACACAGGGAGGTTTTGCTACAATATTCATTAACTGGCTCATAGGTTTTTTACACAGGCTATGTAAAAATGAAAATGAAGATGAAAAACTATATATGGTAAGAACAAAAAAAATCATCATGTATTCTGATATATTGTCTACAGTATCAGATATTGGTTATTCCATGTTTACAGCATATATGGGAGACAAAAATACTATGCGTAAGTTTGATTTAGGAGGATATCTTGTAACTTTGTACCAAATATGTCATAGTTCAAATGTGATCAGCGAAATAGAACGAGAATTCTATACAAAAAGAATAATTGAAGAATTAAAAAAGACAGTATAAAGATGAATAAGGTTATAAAAATTATATTATCAACCTTTCTAGCTTTGATAATATTTTTGGCTGGATGGTTTGGTCATGCAATGATAAATCGCAACAAAACAGCAAAAGAAGTCAAAAAAGCCATTGGGGATTTAAACGAACAGCATAAAAAAGATTTAAATTCATTACAAGATGACTATGAAAAGAAATTAAAAAAGAAAGACGGGATTATTTCCGAACTAAAAAAAATTATTGATAGGCTTACTCAATTTCTGAATTTATAGGAAGGTTTATAAATAAAGAATATTAATATTGCAAAAATTTCCAAACTATAATAAAATTATTTTGAACTCTTAATATTCAATATCAAAGTTATCAAATCTTATTTCTTTCCTCGGACACCTTTTGTCCGTCCCCCCTCTTTCCTTTGCCCTCATAGTCATCAAACAGGAAAGATATGCGATACGACAAAGACTTACAATTCTTGGCGGAATGCCGGAATGAAGATTTAAAGACATTGGCGGATTATTTGACGCATGATGCGAAAGGGGAAATCCGCATGGCTGAACAATTGACGGATACGGATGCTTATTTGTGCAACTATCCGGATAATATGCGGAATATGTGGCGAGAGGTTGCTAACGAGCTTCAACGGTATGGAGGGAACACGATTGTGAACTGTTGCCGGAGGTATGGAGTTCCGTATTGGGAGATCGTGCGGGATGTATGTAAAAAGATGCGGGTGGATTATTCGGAGCATGAAGCCATTGAGGCTGTGGAAGAACGTCTGTTGCGGAAGATGTTTGCGGATGCGGTTGGACGCATGGATACGAAAGAGTTGGCTGCGGCTTTGGAGATTCCGGCGAAAGATTTACAGAAACAATGCACGTTGGCAGCCGTACAACTTCTTATACGGAAAGGAGGTGAAGTTTTCGCATCTAAGATAGCGTTGTACACGGCCAATATGGTTTCCCGCATGATGTTGGGGCATGGACTGTGGTTTGCTGGTAGAAATACGCTTGGAAAAGTGGCTTCTGTCTTCTCCGGTCCTTTCGGATGGGTTTTGACTGCCGGTTGGACGGCTTACGATTTATCCTCTCCGGCTTATCGGGTGACAATCCCTTGCGTGATTCAAATCGCTTATATGCGTTCAGTGTATAATCAATCCTCTTGGAGGGTTTTAACGGCCTGATCTATTATGGAAGCGAAAGACATCATACATCCGGAAGATGCGAAAGCGATCAAGGCGATTAAAGGGATTCCCGGATTGGAGAAAGCGATTGCTTGTTTCATGAAGTTCGGATTTGAACAACAATTCCGCGGAGAGAATTTAGGAAATATGATACGGGTCGATGCTTGGAATTACCCGGTATTGTATCATGATTTTCAAGAACTGGTTAAAAAGCTCGGCATTCGGGAACCGGAATTGTATATCTACAACTCTCCTTATATGAATGCTTATACGTATGGCGAGACCTCTACGTTTATTGCCCTTTCTAGCGGATTGATCGAGCATCTGGATCGTGAAGAACTCAAATCCGTCATAGGGCATGAGTGTGGCCATATCCTTTGTAAGCATGTGCTATATAAAACCATTCTGATTACATTGGAAGAAGCCGGATACTTATTCGGTTTGATACATAAAGGTTTGTTCTTGCCGATATATGGGGCGTTGCAATATTGGAGCCGAAAAAGCGAGTTGTCCGCTGACCGATGTGCCTCGGTCTTGGTAGGAGAGGAGGTGTTTCAATCAGCCCTTGCCAAGCTCGCTTCCGGATTGAAGAGCGATAAACGGGATAATCTGATCCGGCAGGGAAGAGCTTATGAGGAGTTTCGTAAGTCTTCTTTGTGGAATCGTTTGCAGCAAGGGTATCATACGGCTTTTTATTCTCATCCGCAGTTGTGTGTCCGGGCGTTGGAGGTGGAGCGTTGGAGATATTCTTTTCAGTATCGACATTTGTTTAGTTTGACACGTAGTTTAAGATATGAAATCAATAAGTAGAAAGGTTATGAATATACGAAAAATGAAAGAGCGGGTATATGATATTACCCAACTAGAGGAAACCCCGGAGTATTTGAGCCTTATATCCTATTTCTTCTTGAATACGTTGGAGTATCTGAAAGGTTTCATGCCTCTAAAAGAATATCGGAAAGTTTTTGAGGAAGCTTGTACGGATTTGTCTAAAGATAAATCGGGTTATAAAGTCACTGAGGTCTTGGACTCTTTGCTGGCGGCTACGTTTTACTATAAGCAGACTTTAGGGGCTTATTGGTGGCAGCAGAAAACGAAGCGAACTTTTTTCAATCTGTCGCTGCTTGATAGCTATGATTTGCTGACTGATTTGTTTATGCAGGAGACAGGTATAGAGATGGACTTCGGGGTGGACGGCTCAACCTTGTTTGAGGAGCTGGCGTTGATAGGTCATTTGACGAGTTTTCCGCGCCAGGAAATCGGGAAAGAGAGTTGTTGGATGTTGTCTAAATTGCGTGAGAATCATTTGTTGAAGTTAGAGTCTTCTTTGGAATGTGCCCTTATGCGTAATAAGAGATCGATATTCTTAGGACGTTATCCAATGGTGAAATATCTGCAAAGTATGGGATATTTCCTAAGCGTTATATTGGGAATATCCCTTTTTGTCGCTATCGCTCGTATCGCTTATAATATGTGCGTAGAGTTTCCCCTTCTACGGCTGATGTCATTGGAAAATGCCGGAAGAGCGTATGACCGCAGGATGGTAGAGGTGTTATTGCAATCTCATTCGTTTCTCACTAATGGGATAGACGTGTTCGGTAGTCGCATCCTGTTTTTCTGCTTGGCGTTTATGTTGGTCGTAGGGATCGAATACGTCGTGGAGAAGCTGAGTGATAGGATTTGACTGATTAGCAGTACGGAACCGACTTCTTTCATTCAAGTGGGTGGTAAAGTATTTATGCCGATACAAGGAGAGTATGAATGTATAAAAATAAACAGAAAAACGAAAGACAATGAAAAAGATAATATCCAACAAGGAAAAGAATCTGATTAGTAAACTGAAAAGTCAATACGATATTGTTGGGACTCTCCATCATGACATGGTTAAGGTGATCAAAGGAGGGAAGTATGGATTCGTTAATCAAAAAGGCGAACTCGTCATTCCGCTGATATATGATTGGGCAACCGTATTCGCACGCATTAAATTGTATGGGAAATGGTACATTGCTTCTTGGGTGAGATGTGGCAATTATCAAATGTTAATCAATTTGGATAATAAGCCCATTATTCAACCGATGGATGCACATACTCGTTATTATGTTATCAATGACAAGCTGTGGATACAAAATGAGCATGGATACAACCTGACCAGCCGTCGAGGAAAGTTTTTGCTTCAAACCGATTATGAACATATTATTAATGATAGATGGCGCCAACCTAAAAATATTTACTTGGTCAAGAAACAAGGGCATTTCGGAGCCATCTATATTTATTATAATAATAAAGAACGCCCTGTGTTACCTTTTGAATATGATATGTGTAACTTTTGGTGGATGCCTGGTACGGGGATTTTTATCCAAGGTTTGTTGAATGGGAAGAACGGTCTTTTCAATTTGAAGGGACAAAATGTGATACCTTGTGCTTATGATAAATTCACCTATGCCACACCTTTTCGAAAAGGATTTGTACTGGCTCATGACGCAAAGGGTGTATCTTTATATGATGGTATAAAACCTCTTAAGATATGCACTGATCCGTATGCGGTGATCGCGGAATATAGTTTTTACGATGGAAAGCAATGCTATTATACAGCCTATACGAGTGAGGAGGAGTGTTTATTGGATAAAGAGGGACGGATTCTGATGAAGGTAAACAAGCGAAAAGAGATCTCATGCTTCCACTATCTGATGTCGCAAGTTCAAGATGAATTTAGGTTTAAAAGCTTAAAAGAACTTCTTTGCTATTGCAGAAAGATGAAAGACTGGCGGGTCAGCCATGCCGATAAAGAAGAGGTCATCATCTATGCCTACTATTTTATGGAAGAGATGCTACAACAATATGCGACCCGACATGAGTTACGATATGTTCGATTCGGTTTTCTGAACCGAATGAAAGAAAATGACAAATGTTGGGGACAATGTGTCTGTGCGGATCGGCGAATTGAGTTAAACCTTTCCTTGTTGTGGCGATCGGAAAAATTCATTCGGGAAGTTATGTTGCATGAGTTAGTCCATTTGAAATATGTAAACCATCACAAAGCTTTTTATGATTTATTGGGACAACTTTCAGGCATCAGTGCCAAACAGCTGAGAAAAGCAAAGAGTAGAGCTTCATTTGATGCTTATTTAGTCGCAATGAATTGGTTTGCTATCGTCAAGCGGAAAAAGAAGGAATTGTTTATTCGGGCTGTGCAAAAGGGAATCTGTATGAATCCCACCTTAGAAAAAACGGAACTCTTATTAGAACCAATAACGAATGGAAATTCAAATGTTAATCGGATAGCGGCAGCTCAGACACGCAAGCCTGATATTGGCGGTAAAAATATAGGAGGAAGAAGGTTATAAATGAAGAGGAGCAGACACAAATTGACGGATTGGATTACGTATCTTTGATGGTCAGTTTATAGGTAACAATGTTCAACACGAGAAAAAGGTATATTATGGATGTTTTAGCAAAACAAGTGAATGATTTATTGAAAAATCAGTACGAGTTGGGTTTTCAGTACGATGAGGAGAAAGCTGAATTTTACTTTTCAATCGATATGAATCATGTTTGCTTGGATGTGAGGATTATTTGTAGGGAAGCGGATAAACAGGTACTTATGTTTGCGTATGTGCCAATCAAGATACAAGAAAGCCAATACTCGGCTGTACTTCGTCTTATCAATAAGATACAGATGGATAATTTTGATTCGGTTAGTCTGTTTATTAATGAAAACTGCAATCAACTTATGTCCCAATCGGCATTGAATGTAGGGGCGGATTTCCGTATAGACGAGGAAGTGTTTCGATTTGCGTTTTATCCGTTGGTAAGTGCGCTGGATGATCATTTTATCGAATTTATACGAATCATTTCGGCCGGAGACGAAGAACAAGTTCCGGATCTTGACCTATCAGAACTTCTCTCTCTGTCGGAACAAAATGATCCGGAAGCACAATATCGGTTGGCAATTAAGTACTACAAGGGAGAGGGGGTTGAGCAAGATCTTGGGAAGGCGATAGAGTTGTTTGGTGCTTCTCTTTCCAATGGACGAAATGAAACGGCTCATACATTGAAGGAATGTATAGATGATTTGTCGTGCAGAATAAAAGAGTTTTCAGAGACGCAAGATTATGAAAAGGCATCTTCTTTACATGCCTTGATCGATAAAAGCGAAAATTTATTGAACTTATACGGCAAGGAGTGAATTGATGCTTAAATACCCCAAAAAGGTAGATGAACTTTTTATCTTGGATTTGCTGAAAATCAATGCGTTGAATAATAAAAAAGCTTTCTCAAGTGAATAACTAACCACTTCTCGAGTGAATAACTAACGGCTGGGGGTAACCGTAAGCTTACGAGTTGGGAAGTGGTTAGTTATTCACTTGGAGAGCCTCTTATTGACGGTTTCGCATGCTGTTATTGCTTGTTCTCCATTTGATTACTCATTATGATTTCTTGAATTATCGGTGATTTCATTGGGTTATTATAACTTTTCTGTTCTATCATATCGGAGATGTTTGTTGATTATATCTTGATTCAGAATACACATTTGATTGTTGGGTTGGTGTTTGGACAGTTCTTTCAATGCGATCTCAATGGGTATCAATCCTGCCATGTTGTTTGCCCAAGCGACTGCCTGTTCACGCAGATTAGTCACATAGAATCCCTGTCCGAAATCCAAATGTTTTCGTCCAAATCTACAAATTGGATTTTCTACCTTCTCTGTACTTCCATGATATACCGTTATTTCATTCATTTTTTGTTCTCCCAATTTTTTAAACATTCAATCAAACGTTCAGCCAATACTTCACGGCTTTCGCTGTGCAACGGCTCATAGTTGGGTAAGATATAATTCTCTATCATCCCCACCCGTTCCATTCTTTGGTATATCTCATTGTAATTGGTATTCAGTTGCCTTGCTGTTGTTTCAATGCAGGTGGCAACAAAAGCCATTACTACTTGTTCTTTCGATATTTTTCTAATCTTTTCCATCTCTGCTGTTTTTTTCCTCAATTTATCTACAAAGGTTGTTTAATGATAATATTCCTCAAATCCGCCCCGGATACATTTTGGAATACGCTTAGTCCGAACTCCGGTATTACCGCAAGTACATGGTCGAATATATCCGCTTGGATTCCTTCATATTCGACCCATACCTTATTGGATGAGAAGCAATAAAGTTCGATGGGAATACCTGTATCAGTCGGTTGTAGATGCCTTACCATGCAGACTAATTCCTTACTTACCTCCGGGAGGCTTCTTAGGTAACGTACGAGATAAGCACGGAAGACACCCAGATTTGTTTGTCTACGTCCGTTCACCCAAATGGAACTATCGATATGATGCTCTTCATTGTATTCATATAATTCCTGTTCTTTTCCGTCGATGTAATCCGTGATAAGAGAGATCTTACGAAATTTCTCTAGCATTTTCGGGGTACAAAAATGTACGCTGTTCATATCGATATTGATAGAGCGCTTGATACGGCGGCCCGGGGATTCGCTCATACCTCTCCAGTTTTGGAAAGCGTCGCTTACTAAGGCGTAAGGAGGGATGGTCGTAATGGTATTGTCAAAGTTTCTTACTTTCACGGCGTTCAATGTCACCTCGATAACCGTGCCGTCCGCACCATATTTACTCATCGTGATCCAGTCCCCGGCCCGGAGCATATCATTGGCGGATAATTGGATGCCGGCAACGAAACCTAAGATCGTATCCTTAAAGACCAACATCAAGATAGCGGCAGACGCACCCAATCCGGCCAGTAAAGAAACCGGGGATTTATTGATAAGAATACTGATAATCAATATCACTCCAATAAAGAAAACCGTAACCTGCAAGATCTGTATGAAGCCTTTTAACGGCTTGTTCTTAAAGGAATCTTTTTTATTATAGATCTCGTGGATCAGATTTAAGGAAGCGTTTATAAACCTTAAAGAAACCGCTATGATATAAATCTGACAAAGTTTTTGGAGCAATATTAAAATCTTCGGTGTCTCTTCGGCTGAGAAGGCGAATGGTAACAATATATAAATCAATATGGCCGGGATCATATGCATCATCTTATTGATGATCTTACGATCCACGATTAAATCGTCCAGTTGATTTTTCGTCTTCCTCGCTAATCGTTTGAACATACCTAGGAAAATATACCGGCAACTATAATCGATCCCAACGGTGACGGCTATAATAAGTAATAAGATCACTATATTGTCTAGGTAACTGGAATTTTCGCTTATCAACCCAATTTGAACTAATAAATTATATACCCATTCTTGTATCTTGCTCATAAATACGATTTTAAACTTTAAGTAGACAATCCGGAGACGAAGATAGGAAAAATAATTCGAACACGTACTTTAGTCTGAATATTGATATACTTTCAATTCAAATTTAGGAATCATAGCGAAGAAATGATCGAATATATCCGACTGGATCCGTTCATATTCTTTCCATACTTTATTTCGGGAGAAGAAATAAATCTGGATGGGAACACCATATTCCGTGGATTGAAGTTGACTGATAATTAAATCCAAATCTTGATTTACGACAGGAAGACTTGTCAGATAACGCTCTACATATACACGGAATACTTGGGAGTTTGTAGGTACTACATCCTTATCCGGTTGGTAATCCGCTAATAAAGGAATTTCCTTGCGGAATGTATCTAGCATCTCCGGTGTACAGAACTTGATCGTATTCAAATCGAGATAAATGGACTTCATAACCCTACGTCCTCCAGACTCAACCATCCCGCGCCAGTTTTGGAAAGAACTATTTACTAGATTATAAGGCGGGATTGTTGAGATCGTATTATCGAAGTTCTGAACTTTCACGGTGTTTAGGGTTATTTCTTGAACAATACCGTTCGCGTTGGCAGAAGGCATCGTGATCCAGTCGCCGGGGCGCAACATATCATTCGCCGAAAGCTGTATACCCGCCACGAAACCTAATATGCTATCTTTAAATACCAACATAAGAATAGCTGCCGACGCACCTAATCCGGCGAAAAGGGTAGCCGGGGATTTATTGACGAGAATCGCTATAATGACAATGCCGCCAACGAAGAAAACAAGCACTTGTAATACTTGTATAAAACCTTTCATCGGCCTGTTTTTCATTTTCTCCTGTTGGTTAAACAAATCCAACATCATTAAGAGAAGACCGTTGAGCGCTAACAGCAGGGAAAATATGATATAGACCGCGCAAATCTTCTGGGAAATGAATAATAATTCCTTTCCTCGGATAAAAGCCATCGGGAGCAAAGCATATACTAAAATGCCGGGAATCGTATGTACGAGATAATGTACGACCTTACGTTTAATTAATAACGTATCCCATTTATAATGCGTATGCTTAACGATACTACGTACCCCTCCGACAAAAATAGCTTGGCATAAATAATCTAATCCGATAGCGACCGCCACTAGTAAGATGGCGATGATCGCCTCGTCAAATGTGTTCGCTATTTTCTCATCTACACCCCATCCGGTGAGGACTTTGTTCATCCAACTACCTAAATTTATCATAATAATCGTTTTTTGATATAACACTACTCTTAAAAATAGGTTCAATCCTACGTTAAATTTGCCCTTTTGTTAAGATTGCTTGTAAATGTAAGCGTATTAATCCAATTGAAAAATGTATCTTTGTGAAATAATATAAACTTAAATGGATTCCATGAGATCTCTGTTGTCAACCTCAGATTTTCTACAGGTACGAGAGCATAAATTAAGTAATGATTTGACGGTATGGTTGAATGAGGACCATAGCCAACCTAAGATATTCGGAGCCGTAGTTGTAAAAGCCGGAGCTAAAGATTCCCCTAACACAGGTATCGCGCATTATTTCGAGCATATGATGTTTAAAGGAACGGATAAGATCGGGACAATCGATTATGAGTCCGAGAAAGTCTTGCTGGACATTATCGCCGAGAAATATGACGCTTTGGCGGATACCGAGGATCCCAAGATGCGTGCCCATTTGCAGCAAATCATTAACGACCTGAGCGTACGTGCCGCTGAGTATGTAATACCGAACGAGTTCGACCGGTTGATCTCTCGTTTCGGTGGTACGAAGTTGAATGCCGGGACTTCTTACGACTATACATTATATTTCAATACATTCTCTCCGCAATATATCTCCCAATGGGCCGAGATCAATAGTGAGCGTTTGGTAAATCCCGTATTTCGTCTTTTCCAGAGTGAGCTGGAGACGGTCTATGAGGAAAAGAACATGTATGGGGACACGATGGCTAGCGTCGCCATCGAGAAATTGACAGAGCGTTATTTCTATCCGCATCCGTATGCGTATCCGATTATCGGAAGTGCGGAGAACTTGAAGAATCCCCGTCTTTCGGAGATGCGCCGGTTCTTCGAGAAATACTATGTCGCTTCCAATATGGGATTGATCTTAAGCGGGGATTTCGATTCGGAGGAGGTCTTGCCAATCTTGGAATCTACTTTTTCACGGATACGAAAAGGGAAGCCGCCCCACCGGGATATCGTTGCGCTTCCACCATTCGAGGGGCGGGAGAAAGTGAGCGTACGTATTCCTATGCCTTTCGTGAAAATTATGGCATTGGGATTCCGGGGAGTTCCCGCGAATCATCCGGATCAAGTTGCGCTCAATATCGCCGTATCCTTATTGAATAACTCCAATGGTACGGGATTTTTGGATAAGCTGACGGTAGATCATAAGGTGATGGGTGCGATGGCGGTTAACCAAAGTATGAATGAGGCTGGAATATTAGGCTTGTTGGTATTTCCGAAGTTCTTTTTCCAGACCTATGCGGCAGCCGAGAAATTAGTATGGAAACAAATCAACCGTATTAAGGAGGGGGATTTTAGCGATGAGATGTTCCAAAGCTTGAAATTGGAACAGAAACGTGAATATGCCTCCAAATTGGAAGACATAAACTCAAGGGCCGAGGTGATGATGCGTATTTTCTCTCAAGGGAAAAGCTGGCAGGATTATTTGGATGAGGTCACCCGTATCGATGCCTTGTCGAGAGAAGACGTGATTGAGGTCGCCAAGAAATATTTTACGGAGAATTATATGTACGTCACGAAGAAGACCGGACGCTATCCAAAAACGATCTTACCCAAGCCGGATTATTCACCGATTATACCGAAGAACTCCGATGCTTCCTCCGCTTATGTGGAACGTCTGGAAAAGATACCCGTACAAGAATTGAAACCGCATTTTCTCGATTTTGAGAAAGACGCCGAGGTCGTATCCTTGCGTCCGCTTGTCACGTTGTATAAGACTCATAATTCCGTAAATGATATATTCTCGCTGACACTATCTTATGGAGTGGGACAGTTGGAGCTTCGTGATCTTGATAAATTGTCCGCTTATCTACCTTTCGTAGCGACGGAATCGATGTCTTTTGAGGTCTTTCGGGGTAAATTGCAGGAACTTGGTAGTACATTGACTTTTGATTCCACGGATTCTGAGTTTCTGGTGGTGGTGAATGGTTTTGATGGGCATTTTACCCAAACAATGGCTTTGGTCGGCGATTTCTTGCGGCACGCCAAGCCAGATGACAAGAAGTTACGGCAGATTGTGGACGAGGCGAAGGTAACGGAGAAATCGTTGTTCAATTCCAGCGAGAACGTAGCCGATATGCTGTTAGAGAAAGTCAAATTTGGGGAGCAATCCCGTTATTTGACCAAATTATCGTTCGCTGAAATCAAGAAACTAAAAGGAAAGATGTTGCTGGACACTTTCAGTAAGGTACGTTCGGTCGCTTGTAACCTGCATTATTGTGGTACATTGTCTATGGAGGAGGCCGCCCGGCAGATCAAGCAGCATTTACCATTGGAGGAGGTAAGTATTCCATCGAACTCTCCCTATATTCGTGATCTTATGACGTATGATAAGCCGACTGTCTTTTTCATGGACATGGAGGATGTCACGCAAAGCATAATCTATGCCTATATGTATATCGATCCGTTGAAGGCTAAGGAAGATCGTCCTGTTTCCCGGTTGTTTAGCGCTTATTTCGGAGGGGATATGTCATCTTTGATGTTTCAGGAGATCCGTGAGTTTCGTTCGTTCGCTTATCAAGTAAATGCCCGTTTGAAACATCCTCCTTTGAATCGATCGGAGAAGCCTGCTAGTTTCGTGATGAAATTGGCTACACAGACGGATAAGATGATCGATGCGATGGAAGTGTTGGAGAATCTGGTGCATGATATGCCGGAACGTCCGGAACGGGTGGAGTCGGTGAAGCAGACGATTCGTAATTGGGTGAATAATGAATATCCTACTAGTCGCTCCCTTTCCTTGAAGATCGCCGGTTTCCGGCGTGAAGGGTACGAGAGCGATCCGAACAAGGATTATCTGGAGGTCATCGATCGGATGACTATGGAGGATATCCTTCGTTTTTATAAGGAGAATATACAAGATCATTTAATGATATATGCGATAGTCGGTAATTCAAAGAGTATGGATATGGAGAAACTCTCCAAATTCGGACAGATCGTTAAGGTAACAAGGAAAGACATTTATAAATAATGTATAGTAAGGAGGAACTGAAGAATCTCAAATTGGAGTTTTGGGAAAGCTTCGCCGCTTTTTGTGAGGTGCAACCCTATTTGCGGGGGCGTAAGAAAATTTGGACATTATATGATACGAAGGTAAAGGGCGTTGAGTTGAAATTCGACGCGAACCGCCAAGGGGCTTACGTTATTCTTGAGGTAAACCACCGTAGCGAGGATTTACGTCTGGAAATGTTTGAGCGCCTGACTTGGTATAAAGAGACCTTGGAACAGGATTTTCCCGAAGGCTTGATCTGGGATATTTGTTTTGTCCGTGAGAATGGCCGACAAGTGGCCCGTATCTATGTGGCAAAGGAAGGATTGGATTTGCATCGGAGAGCGCATTGGGGAGATTTTTTCACTTTTATGGCTAGCCAGATGTATTTGTTGGAACGAAATTTTATGGGTATAGCAGAATACTTAAGAGAATAATTACGAGATATGAATCTAAAGGTATTTATCGGAGCTTGCGTACTGTCCGGTCTGGTTGCTTGTAGCTCTGTTAAACAAGATGAGGCCGGTTTGTCCCGGCCCGGTGTGAGCCTTGAGCTAGCTCAATTCCGGAAGGAGCATTTCTCAAATGTCCGTTATAATCTTTTCTTCTCGATCCCGGAATCTCGTGACGAGGCGATCCGGGGAAAAGTGGAGCTATCCTTGCGATTAGACGAGAAACAGCCGCTTATTATTGATTTCCGCGGAGAACCGGAGCAAGTGACCTCCGTTACCTTGAACGGAGGCGATATTCCCTATGAAGTGAAAGATGAGCATATCGTGATTGCCTCAGATTGGGTAGCGGTGGGAGAGAACCGGG
Source organism: Parabacteroides sp. AF27-14 (assembly GCF_003635425.1). Classification (NCBI taxonomy): domain Bacteria; kingdom Pseudomonadati; phylum Bacteroidota; class Bacteroidia; order Bacteroidales; family Tannerellaceae; genus Parabacteroides; species Parabacteroides sp. AF27-14. Next base: position 49,429 of record NZ_QTLZ01000017.1, on the reverse strand, counting down.
TAGCGATCACTTTTACTCCGGCGGATCAATCCTTGAATCGACGGGATGAGTTCCTGTATACGTTATTGGTTCCGGACCGGGCACGTACGGTATTCCCTTGTTTTGACCAGCCGGATATGAAGTCGTTTTTTACCTTGACCTTGGAAGTTCCTTCCACTTGGCAGGCCGTGGCGAATGGCGCTATCACACAAACGGATAGTACGGGCGTCTCCGGTCGGAATCGTATTTCTTTCAAGGAGACGGAACCGCTTAGTACCTACCTGTTCTCATTCGTGGCCGGTAAACTGACTCGGGAGGTTTATTCCCGGAACGGGCGGGATATCTCTATTTATCATCGGGAGACGGATCCGAAAAAGATCGCTCAATGCCCAGCCATCGCCGACGAGGTGTTCGATGCGTTGGAATGGCAGGAAGACTTTACTGGTATTCCTTATCCTTTCGCTAAATATGACGTGATTATCTTACCCGGTTTCCAATATGGGGGTATGGAACATACGGGTGCTACTTTATATACGGATCGCCGGATGTTTCTGGATGAGCATCCTACCTTAAATGAGCGATTGAGTCGGAGTTCCTTGATCGCGCATGAAACCTCTCATATGTGGTTTGGCGATTATGTAACGATGAAATGGTTTGATGATGTATGGACTAAAGAGGTTTTCGCTAATTATTTCGCTTCCCGTATCGTAGAACCTTTATATCCGGACGTGAATCACCGGTTGAATTTTATTCGGGATTATATTCCCGCGTCTTATTCGGAAGACCGTACGTCTGGCGCGAATCCGATCAAGCAAGATTTGGATAATTTGCGGAACGCCGGTTTGGTATATGGAAATATCATCTATGATAAATCTCCTGTGATTATGGAGATGTTGGTACGTGTTCTGGGAGAAGACGCTTTCCAGCAGGGAATCCGTGAGTACTTGACTACTTATGCTTATGGGAACGCTACGTGGGAGGGCTTGATCCGTATCTTGAATAAATATACGGAAGAGGATCTGGCCGCTTGGAGTGAGGTGTGGGTGAATCAGAAGGGTATGCCGGAGATTACGGCTTCGGTTAAGGACGGCGAGTTGGTCGTAGAGCAGCGTGATCCGTTGGGCCGGGGTTTAAAATGGCCGCAAGAATTAACCTATCGGGTGATCTGTGGAACGGATTCGGAAGAAATCCCGGTTTCTCTCGAAGGAAACTCTGATTCCTTCCGAATGAAATTAAGTTTTCTTCCGAATGGAAATTGTGTCATTCTTCCGAATATAAATGGGCGTGGTTATGGCTTCTTTAAAATAACAGAGGGGGAGTCTTCCGGTCTATGGTCTGTGCTTCGCTCATCGGAAGATGAGGTGTTGAAGGGATCTTTGCTGATTACCCTTTATGAGAATCTTCGTTGGAAAACGATTTCTCCGCAAGGGTTCCGTGAAGAGATGTTAGCGTATTTACCGAATGAGTCTAATTCTTTATTGTTCTCGATGGCTTTAAGCTATTTAGGAGATTGCCAGCGGATATTCCCGTCGGATTCTCGTCCGTTGGAACAGGTCTTGTGGAAGATCGTGACAACGAATCCCGTATCCCAACATCGCTTGCAGGCGTTTCGTTTGTATCGTTCGATAGCGGATTCAGAGGAGGCGGTACAATGTCTGTATACGTTATGGCAGGAACGGAAAGCTCCGAAAGATTGTGCGTTGAGCGAGAGTGATTATATTGGCTTATCCTATATGCTGGCGATGCATTTGCCGGAAAAAGCGGATAAGATTATCGCTACGCAATTATCCCGCATACAGAATCCGGACCGGAAGAAGGAGTATCAATTTATCTCCCCATCTGTATCGCCCCGCAAGGCGGAACGTGACAGTGTCTTCGCTTCCTTGTTGATCGCCGGGAATCGTAGGGTGGAGCCATGGGCCTCTTCCGCTCTCGCTAATTTGAACCATCGCCTACGAGAACAAGAGTCGGTCGCTTATATCCGTCCGGCCTTGGAAGCGATGCCGGAAGTACAGCGGACTGGCGATATCTTTTTCCCCACCGCTTGGGTTCGCTCCTTGCTTTCCGCCCATACATCGAAGGAAGCTCGGGAAGAAGTTGATGCGTTTTTTACCGCGCATCCGGACTTCCCCTTGATGCTTTCCAATAAGATTAAGCAGCAAGCGAGTCATTTGTATTAAAGTAAATCATTATCTTTGTCCTTGAGAACGAATTAATAAGAAAGGAGTATTTGTATGACGGCAATGGAACTAAAATGCCTAAAGATGGATTTGGTCGAAGAATTGTTAAGCATCGATGATAAAGACACGCTCAACCGTGTGAAGAACTATCTGAAAAAGCTGAACAATAAAATTAGGACAAAAGCCGAAGAGGAAGAAACGGAATATATTAGCAAGGAAGAAATCTTGGCAGGGATTGATGCCGGGCTGAAAGAGATGCAAGAGCGTAAGCGTAGTGGAAAGAGAGCGAAACATTTAGAAGAACTTATCAATGAATTATAGCATAGTATTTGACAAGTCGTTTGAAAAAGAGGTAAAACGTTTGAGCAAACGTTATCCTTCATTGAAATCGGATTTGATAGAGTTTCAGGAAGAGATCTATGCGAATCCCCAGATCGGGACCGATCTCGGCAACGGCCTTCGTAAAATCCGTATGCGTATCTCTTCCAAAGGACGAGGCAAAAGCGGTGGGGCAAGGGTTATCTCTTTTACGGTAGTGGTAGCCATCGATGAGACAGAGATCAACTTGCTCTACATCTACGACAAAGCAGAACGTGAATCTATAAGCTTGAAAGAGATAGAAGAGTTGCTCCGTAAGAACGGATTGAAGTAATATAGATATTGTGATAATATTTTGTCAGAAATATTTGTTCTTTCGATTATTATTGTAACTTTGCGACGTAAATAACAAAAGAAATGAAAATAACGACTACATTACATCACCATCATCATTACAGCGGGCGATAGTTCGGTGGGCTGAATGGTATGTATGTACTCATGATAAAAAGATAAAGGCTTGCCGTTTTGCGGTAAGCCTTTTTTGTTGATATTTATAATATAAAAATAAGATATAGTTATGTTGAGAATCGCAGTACAATCGAAAGGCCGTCTGTACGACGAGACCATGATGTTGCTTGAAGAAGCGGGTATTAAACTAAACAGGGGCAAACGCATTCTGTTATTATCGGCAAAAGGTTTTCCGGTAGAGGTATTATTCCTTCGTGATGATGATATTCCTCAGTCTGTGGCTAACGGTGTGGCAGATATTGGTATTGTCGGAGAGAACGAGTACGTGGAGAAAGGGCAAGAGGCGAAATTGATCAAGCGTCTGGGCTTTAGCAAGTGCCGTCTATCCTTAGCGATCCCAAAAGATGAGGAATATAAGGGGGCTGAATGGTTTGAGGGAAAAACGATCGCTACTTCCTATCCCGTGATCCTACGGTCTTTCTTAGAGGAGAGAGGCGTGAAGGCGGATATTCATGTAATCAGCGGCTCTGTGGAAATCGCCCCGGGCATTGGTTTGGCGGACGCTATCTTTGATATCGTAAGCTCTGGTAGCACTTTGGTAAGCAATCAATTGAGAGAAGTGGAGGTAGTCCTTCCTTGTGAGGCTTTATTGATTGCCAACAATAATCTATCCAAAGAGAAACTGGAGATCTTGGATGAGCTTCTATTCCGCTTCGAGGCGATTCAAGTCGCCGAGGGCAAGAAGTACGTGTTGCTGAACGCTCCGAAAGAAAAGCTGGATGAGATTATCGAGGTGCTTCCCGGTATGAAGAGCCCGACCATAACGCCTTTGGCAAACGATGAATGGGTCTCTGTTCAATCCGTGATCGCCGAGAAGCATTTCTGGGAAATTATTGGTAAGCTAAAATCATTGGGGGCTGAGGGCATCTTGGTGCTTCCGATCGAGAAAATGATTGTATAATATGGAGATTATAAAATATCCCGGACGTGAGGAATGGAGCTCACTAATCAAACGTCCCGCATTAGATGTAACCACCTTGTTCGATACGGTCCGTACGGTATTGGACGAGGTACGCGAGCAGGGTGACACTGCCGTAAAAGCGTATGAGGAAAAGTTTGATAAAGTGCTCCTTTCCTCCCTTCAAGTCTCGGAAGAGGAGATGCGGGAAGCGGACGCCTTGGTCACTGAGGACTTGAAACAGGCGATCCGTACGGCAAAGGCGAATATCGAGAAGTTCCATGCCTCACAGCGTTTCGAGGGAAAGAAAGTGGAGACTACCCCGGGAGTCACTTGTTGGCAGAAAGCGGTAGCGATCGAGAAAGTCGGTTTATATATTCCGGGCGGAACGGCGCCTTTGTTTTCCACGGTATTGATGTTGGCAGTGCCCGCACGTATCGCCGGATGCAAGGAGATCGTATTATGTACGCCACCGAACCGGGAAGGGAAAGTGCATCCCGCTATCCTGTTTGCCGCGGAGGTCGCGGGTGTAAGTAAGATATTCAAGGCCGGAGGAATCCAAGCGATAGCGGCGATGGCCTATGGGACGGAATCGGTCCCCAAGGTGTATAAGATCTTTGGCCCCGGTAATCAATACGTGACGGCGGCGAAGCAATTAGTAAGCCTAAAAGAAGTCGCCATCGATATGCCCGCCGGTCCGTCCGAGGTAGAGGTGATCGCGGACGAGACAGCGAATCCCGATTTTATCGCCGCCGATTTCCTCTCGCAGGCCGAGCATGGAGTGGATAGCCAAGCGATCCTCGTAACCGCTTCGGAAACGATCGTGGAACCCGTGGCCCGTGCCATCCAAGAGCAACTCGATCGTTTGCCCCGAAAGGAGATTACCGAGAAATCGTTAGCGCACAGCCGTATCATCGTATTGAAAGATTCGCGGGAAGTCGTGGACTTCACGAACCAATACGCTCCCGAGCACTTGATTATCCAAACAGCGGATTACACCGCTATCGCGGAGCGAATCGAGAACGCCGGCAGTGTCTTTATGGGTCCATATACTCCGGAAAGCGCAGGCGATTATGCTTCCGGCACGAATCATACCTTGCCGACCAACGGTTATGCCAAGGCATATAGCGGCGTAAACTTGGATAGTTTCATCAAGAAGATCACTTTCCAAGAGATCTCTTCCGATGGTATCCGTGCCTTGGGTAGCACGATCCAAACCATGGCGGCCAACGAGCATCTGGATGCTCACCGCAACGCAGTAACAATTAGACTGAACACGATATGAAAGACCTGAAAGATTTAGTAAGACCGAATGTCTGGAATTTGAAACCGTATTCATCCGCACGTGATGAGTTTCATGGGGATGCCTCCGTTTTTCTGGACGCGAATGAGAATCCGTGGAATGTGCCGTATAACCGTTATCCCGATCCCTTGCAGTGGAAATTGAAGGATCGTTTGGCCGTACTGAAAGGCGTGGATCGTAGCTCGATCTTCTTGGGCAATGGCAGCGACGAGGCTATCGATCTGGTGATCCGTGCCTTTTGCGAGCCGGGGTTGGATAGTGTGGTGACGATCTCGCCGTCGTATGGTATGTATGAGGTGGCTGCGAATGTAAATAACGTGGAATGTCGCAGGGTCTCTTTGGACGAGAATTTCGACTTGGACGCTGACCGAGTGTTGGAATCGGCGGACGAGTGGACTAAAGTGATCTTCCTATGTTCCCCGAATAACCCCAGTGGCAACAGCCTGGATCGTGGCTCGATCTATAAGATATTGAAGAATTATGAAGGAATCGTGGTGATCGATGAGGCTTATATCGACTTCTCCGCTTATCCCTCTTTCTTGAAGGAATTATCCGGGTTCCCGAATCTGATCGTTCTTCAAACCTTATCGAAAGCGTGGGGAGCGGCAGGTATTCGTTTGGGTATGGCATTCGCCTCTCCGGAGATTATCGGTGTCTTGAATAAGATCAAATATCCGTATAACGTCAACCAACTTACGCAGGAGAAAGCTTTGGAGCTCTTGAGCGACGAGGCGACCATGAAGCACCAAGTGAACGAGATCCTCACGGAGCGTAACCGGTTGGAGAAGATCCTGTCCGAGCCCCCTTTCTCCTATCAAGTATATCCCTCGGACGCTAATTTCTTGTTGGTGAATGTCGGCAAGGCGGATGCCATGTATAATGGGCTCGTGAAGAAAGGGATCGTAGTGCGTAACCGTAGCAACGTGCAGAAATGCCGGGGTTGCCTTCGTATTACGATCGGTACGCCGAAAGAGAATGATAGCTTATTGAACGCGATGAAAAACATGAAATTATGAGCACGAGGAAAAGAGCGTTGTTTATCGATCGAGACGGCACGCTTGTAAAAGAGCCGCCCGTAGATTATCAATTGGATAGCTTGGAGAAACTAGAGTTTGTCCCGAAGGTGATGCGTAACCTCTATTTCATTCGCGAGCGGTTGGATTTCGAGTTCGTGATGGTCTCCAACCAAGACGGGCTGGGTACGCCCTCTTTCCCGGAGGAGACTTTCTGGCCTGCCCATAACTTGATGCTAAAAACGCTGGAAGGTGAGGGGATCGTGTTTGATGATATATTGATCGATCCTTCCTTTCCCGAGGATAATTCCCCGAATCGTAAGCCTCGTACGGGAATGCTTACGAAATATATGACAGGTGAATACGATCTGGAGAATAGTTTCGTGATCGGGGATCGCCTTACGGATATGGAGTTGGCCCATAATCTGGGCGCTAAAGGTATCTGGTTGCGCCCGGAGGAGGGAGCGGAGAGTGAGTTGGCGGCTTACGCTACCTCATTGTCTCCCGTTTATATCACGGATGATTGGGATAAAATCACCGAGTATCTGTTTGCTGGCGAGCGTCGTGCTGTCGTACGGCGTGCCACGAAGGAGACGGATATTTATGTGGACTGGAATCTGGATGGAACCGGAAAGACATCGATCTCTACCGGGCTTGGTTTCTTCGATCATATGTTGGACCAGATCGGTAAGCATTCTGGTACGGACCTGACGGTACGGGTAAAAGGCGACCTGGAAGTCGACGAGCATCATACGATAGAGGATACGGCGATCGCCCTTGGCGAGGCGATGCTGAAAGCGCTGGGTGATAAGCGAGGGATCGAGCGTTATGGGTATTGCCTTCCGATGGACGATTGCTTGTGTAGCGTGGCGCTGGATTTCGGTGGCCGTCCTTGGTTGGTTTGGGACGCTGAGTTCCACCGTGAGAAAGTAGGGGATATGCCTACGGAGATGTTCCTCCATTTCTTCAAGAGCTTGAGCGACGCTGCTCGCATGAATTTGAATATCCGTGCCGAGGGTACGAACGAGCATCATAAGATAGAAGGTATCTTCAAGGCTTTGGCCCGCTCGATCAAGATGGCGATCCGACGAGATATTTATCGGTTTGAGCTACCGAGTACGAAAGGGCTCTTGTAATCTGTAAAAAACACTACTGTATTTGTGCACGAATACAGTAGTGTTTTAGTCTGAATACTATTGTGTTTATCCACGAACACTATAGTGTTTTCGACTCAGATTCTATGACATCAGATAAACCGATAAAAGCCTATAGAGGATATTCCTCGAAAGCATATAGAACCGTGGAGAGATACCTTTCTCCTGTGTCCGGAAGCAACGCCACGATCGTTTTTCCCTCATTCTCCGGAAGTTTAGCTAGTTCCACGGCGGCGTATACAGCGGCGCCGGAAGATATTCCTACCAGCAACCCTTCCTTCCCGGCCAGTTCCCGGCTGGTACGGATAGCGTCATCGTTCGTTACTTGCAGGATCTTGTCAACTACCTCCCCGTTGTAGGTCTTGGGGATAAAGCCGGCTCCGATGCCCTGTATCTTGTGCGGGCCGGGTTTGCCTCCGGAAAGTACCGGTGAATCGCTAGGCTCTACCGCTACGATTTGTACGTTCGGGTTGTGAGCTTTCAATCCGGCACCGACACCGCTGACCGTGCCTCCAGTTCCTACGCCGGCTACAAACAGATCGACTTTACCATCCGTATCACGCCAGATCTCTTCGGCGGTCGTACGGATATGTACGGCCGGGTTAGCGGGATTCTCGAATTGTTGTAGGATGATGGAACCGGGAGTTGCGTCACGCAGTTCCTCCGCTTTGGCGATGGCTCCTTTCATGCCTTCCGCCCCGGGGGTGAGGACGAGCCGGGCACCTAACGCTTTCAATAAATTACGACGCTCGGCACTCATGGTTTCCGGCATGGTCAGGATTAATTTGTAGCCTTTCGAGGCGGAGACAAAAGCGAGTCCGACTCCGGTATTACCGCTGGTCGGTTCGATAATGGTAGCGCCGGGTTTCAACAAGCCTTTAGCCTCGGCGTCCTCGATCATCGCCAAGGCGATGCGGTCTTTTACGCTACCAGCCGGGTTGAAATATTCCAGCTTGCCGATTACTTGGGCTTTAAGGCCCTTGCTCGCGTTGAAATTAGAGAACTCCAACAGGGGAGTGTTGCCGACAAGGTCGGTCAGTTGTCTTGCTATTCTTGCCATATACAAATGAATTTTGTTGTTTCTGGATTCTTTTATTTATATGACAAAGATAGTGGATGGATTGTTTACGGCATATACCATAAACCGGGTATTTTTTTACCTCCTTCTATGCGTCACGCACAAAAGGAGGTTACAATCATAATTATATACAAGTCTGAAAGGACTATCTTTAATGTCTGCCTCCTCCTAAGGCTTGGTAGAGGTTTACGGTGGCTTGAAGCTCGTCAAAACGATCCGTTACTTGGGAGAGCTGGGCGCTGAGCAGGGTTTGCTGTGCCGTGAGCACTTCCAGATAAGTGGTGTTTCCATGCGTCATCAGCAATTGGGTGCTACGGACGGCATCTTCAAGCGATTCGATTTGGTGTGTACGCAAGTCGATCTTTCCCTTTGCGGTCTGGGCTTGGGTAAGTGCGTCGTTCACCTCTTTTCCGGCGTTGAGCACGGTTTGTTGGAAAGTGAGCTTGGCCTCTTCTTGCTGCGCTTTCGCTATTTTCAATTGGGCGATATTCGCTCCTTTGTTAAATAGCGGTTGCGTGAGGGAGCCGACCGCCGATAGTAATAGTTTACCCGGATTTACGATGTAACTACCTGCGCTGTTTGTCCATCCCGCGCTGCCGCTAAGACGTAGCGAGGGATAAAAATTGGAGCGTGCGGAGGCTGTCCCGTAGAACGCTTGCGCCAATGCGTACTCGGCGCTACGTACATCCGGACGGTTCGAGAGCATCTGTACCGGGATACCGATAGCCAGATCCGGGGTTAAGGATTGGTCTTCCAACCTTCCTCGCTCAATATCCTGAGGTGTCTCTCCCAATAAGACGGCAAGTGTATTCTCGGTCTCCCGGATGGTCTGTTCCAGATCCTTAACAGAGGTCTCGATGGAGTAGCAAGTAGCCTCGGTTTGCGATACGGCCGCCTCGGTAGTCATGCCGGCTGCCATTAATGCTTGGGTGGTACGAAGGCTTTCTTGCCATTTCACGGCGGTTTCTGTCGTGATCTCGTATTGCCGGTCCAGCATCAATAAGGTATAATATAAATTGGCGATATTGGCGATCAGTTGTGTTTGTACGGCTTGGCTATACGCTTGGCTTTGCGACAAGGCGGCTTTCGCTTGTCGTTTGGCGTTTGTCAGCCGGCCGAAGATATCGACCTCCCAACTGGCCGATACCGGGACGTTGTATGTCCACGACGCTTTCGCCTTATCAAAGCTACTTGTCGTGCCCTGTGGATCTAGGGAGAGCGACGGGAGGTAGGAGAGGCGGGAGGTCATTAACGCCGCCTCAGCTTCTTGTACCTTTAGATGGGCGATCCGCAGATCTGTATTATTGGCTAATCCCCGTTCGATCAAGGATTGCAAGGCCGGATCGGTGAATAGGTCCCGCCAACTGATATTCCCGATGGAGAAGGTATCTGCCGGGGCTATCTCCTCCCGATATAGATTCTCCGGGAGGGTGGCGACAGGCTCGTATTTCTTGTAAATGCCGCAGCTATTCAACGCTAGCGTCGCTACGGCAAAGAGTATGATGTTATTCTTCATATACATTATATATATACAATTGGATAGATTATTTCTTGCTATCTAAATATTCTTTTCTTTCTTCGGCGGCCTCTTTTACCTCTTCTTGCACCTGCCAATCAAGGGAACGCTCGAATTGGATCGGGCGTAGTTTCTCTTGCAGGTATTGGAACGTGATGAATAAGCAAGGCACGATAAATAACAAAGCCAATGTACCGATCAACATACCGCCAACGGCACCGGTTCCCAACGAGCGGTTTCCATTAGCGCCTACGCCGTTGGAAACGATCAATGGCAGCAAACCGAATATCATCGTAAGAGCGGTCATCAAGATCGGGCGCAGACGAACCTTTGCCGCGCTAAGAGCGGCTGAAGTCAGGCTCATACCGGACAGGCGGCGTTGGGTAGCGTACTCTGTCAATAAGATGGCGGTCTTCGCCAACAATCCGATCAACATGATCAAACCGGTTTGCAGATAAATGTTATTCTCCAATCCCATGAACTTAGCGAACAAGAAACTACCCATCAAACCCATCGGTACGGAAAGAATCACGGCGAAAGGAACAAGGAAACTCTCGTACAAGGCACTTAGGATCAAATAAATCATCAAGATACAGATACCGAAGATGATAATGGTCGTATTACTCTGCTGGTTCTCCTCACGGGTGATACTACCGAAGTCGTAGCCATATCCTTTCGGAAGCGAAGTGACCGCTGTCTCTTTTACCGCCTTGATAGCATCCCCGGAGCTATATCCATTGGCCGGTACGGCATTGACGGCGATCGAATTATACATGTTGAAACGGGCTAAAGATTCGGCACCGTATACCTTGGTCAAGGTGATAAACTGACTAAGCGGTGCCATCTCGCCGTTCGACATGCGTACGAACGTATTATTCAAGGAGGCCTCATCCAGACGATATTTAGGATCGGACTGTATCATCACCTTATACACCTTCGAGAAACGGTTGATATTCGACACATATTGCCCTCCGTAATAACCGGAAAGGGTTGATAGAACAGCATCCGGAGTGATTCCGGCCCGTTTGCATTTCGCCGCGTCCACATCCACGCGCCATTGCGGGTACTTGATATCGAAGGTAGAGTAAGCCGTAGCGATCTCGGGCCGTTCACGCAAGGCGGCGAGATATTGCTGGGTCGTGTTAAAGAAGGTCGTTAAGTCTCCACCGGCCTTGTCTTGCGTATGCATTTCCAATGCGTTACCCATACCATATCCGGGGATCATGGCCGGGGCGATGGCAAAAATCGTAGCGTCCTTGATATCTGCTGTACGGCCATATACCTGTCCGATCACGGCTTGTACGTTATCTTCCTTGTCCGGGCGCTCATCCCAATGTTTTAGTTTCAAGATGAACATACCGAAAGAGCTACCTTGTCCGGCCAGCAAACCATAACCGGAAACCTTGGAATAAGATTGAAGCTGTGGAATCTGGTTGATCCGTTGCTCGATATTCGTCATGATCTTGTTAGTCATAGCCAAGGAGCTTCCGGAGGCCGTACTTACGTTGACAAAGACCGTACCTTGATCCTCATCGGGCACCAAACTGGATTTTGTCGTGTTCATCAAGACGATAAGTAATACGATGGAGCATGCCAACAGCGACCAAGCCAGCCATCTCCGTTTGATAAAGAACAATACCCCATGCTTATATTTCGCGATCATCGAATCGAATGCGGCGTTGAACGCCTTACGGAAGCGGGCGGCGAAGTTATTCTTTTGGGTGCCGTCCTCGTTGATGTAAGGCTTCAATAAGATAGCGCAAAGCGCCGGGCTTAACGTTAATGCGTTAACGGTAGAGATACCTACGGCCGCTGCCATCGTCAAACCGAACTGCGTATAGAATGTACCGGATGTACCGCTCATAAACGATACCGGGATAAACACGCCCATAAATACCAATGAAGTAGAGACGATGGCGGATGTCAATCCTTTCATCGCGTCCATACTAGCCATATAAGAGGACTTATATCCAACGTCGAACCGGGCTTGGACTGCCTCTACGACAACGATTGCGTCGTCCACCACCGTACCAATCACCAATACCAAAGCGAATAAAGTGATCAAGTTAATACTAAATCCGGCGACCGTCATAAAGGCGAACGTACCGATCAAGGAAACTACGATCGCTACCAACGGAATCAGCGTAGAACGGATATCCTGCAAGAAGACATATACCACAAGGATAACGAGGATAATGGCCTCTATCAAGGTTTTTACAACCTCATGGATCGAGGCGTACAAGAAATCATTCGTACTCATCAATTTTACGACCTCGATACCTTTCGGGAAGTCTTTCGAGGCTTCCTCGAGAAAATCGTCGATCTTATTATTCACCTCCGTGGCGTTCGATCCAGCTGTCTGGAAAACCATACAGGAGATACCCGGCTTACCGTTTGTTTGTCCGATATAGGCATAACTTTCTTGACCCAGCTCGATGTCCGCTATCTCTTTTAGCTTCAATACCTCGCCATCCTCGGTGGAGCGAATCACGATCTCGCCGAATTCCTCCGGAGTAAGTAGGCGACCGCTATATTTCATGGTGTATTGATAGGTCTCGTCCGAGTTCTCGCCCAAAGAACCCGTGGCGGACTCAATATTTTGCTCGGCCAACACGGAGGTCACGTCCGAGGGGATCAATTTGTATTGGGCCATAACGTCGGGCTTCATCCAGATACGCATACTGTAATCGCCACCCATAACCATCAACTCGCCGACTCCGGAGATACGAAGGATCTCTGGTTTCAGGTTGATGCTGATGTAATTACTGAGGAAGTTCTCGTCATAAGAACCGTCCGGGCTATAGAGCGAGAAGATCTGTAACATACTGGTCTGGCGCTTGGAAGTCGTGACACCTACTTGGGTAACCTCGGCCGGCAATTGTCCGGTCGCTTTCGATACACGGTTCTGTACGTTTACGGCGGCCATGTCCGGATCGGTTCCTTGTTGGAAATAGATCGTGATCGTGGCGGTACCGGAGTTGGTAGCCGTGGAGGTCATGTAGGTCATATCTTCCACGCCGTTGATCGCCTCTTCCAAAGGGGCTACGACACTTTTCTGCATGGTCTCGGCATTCGCCCCGAAGTAAGTCGTACTGACCATAACGGTAGGAGGGGCGATATCCGGATATTGTTCTACGGGCAAGGTGAAAAGCCCAATGATACCCGCTACCATAATCGTGATGGAAATCACGGCGGAGAGTACGGGGCGTTCTATAAATGTGCTAACTTTCATTGTTCTTAATTTTGTTTTACTTCAATCGGTGTTCCTTCACGTAATAAACCCACGCCTTCGGCTACGATCACGTCACCGCTATTCAATCCGGCGTTTACGATATACTCTTGTCCTCCGTTCACACGGGTCACTTCTACGGGGGCGGATTGCGTCTTGCCGTCTACTACCTTGAAGACAAATACCCGGTCTTGGATCTCGAACGTGGCGGCTTGGGGAATTACGACGCAGTTATCGTATGTAACCGGAATGATCACATTCCCGGAGCCTCCGCTATTCAATAATTGCTCCTCGTTCGGGAATGCGGCACGCAAGCTGACCGTTCCGGTGTTTTGATCGATAACGCCGCTGATCGTCTCGATCTTTCCCGTTTGGGGATAAAGCGATTTATCGTTCAACTGAAGCTCGATCTCGGGCATATTCTCCAAGGCTTTGTCTTTCGAGCCGTATTGACGGGTCAAGGCCAATAGCTGGTTCTCGGTCATGGAGAAATACACATACATTTCGGAATTGTCCGATACCGTGGTGAGCGGTTTGGGTAGGCTTGCGCTTACTAATGCGCCTACACGATAAGGCAGGGTTCCGATGACGCCGTTCGAGGGGCTTTTCACTTCCGTGTAAGAAAGGTTGTTACGGGCGTTCACCTCTTGTGCCTCCGCTTGGGCTAATTGGGCTTTTGCCGAGAGTAGTGTGTTGTAGGCGGTCTTTAGGTCGAACTCGGAAACTACTTTGTTCTTATACAATTCTTGTTTACTCTCGTAGGTCAGTTGCGCTGTCGCTACAGATGCCTTAGCGGCCTCTACGTTCGCAATGGCGGTGTTTAAGGCCGCTTCATAAGGAACTTGATCAATAATAAATAGGACTTGTCCTTTTTTTACGCTCTCGCCTTCTGCTACGCAAAGCTTTGTAATAAAACCGGATACTTGCGGATAAATATCAATATCCTGTTTTCCTCGAATACTCGCCGAGTAATTATTGGACAAAGTCTTCTCCGAAGTGGATACAGTCATTGTCGCATACCCTGAACTTTGTTGGATTACAGGGTTTTGTTTACACCCAACAGCTACGATACACCATAAGGCGATCGCAGTCTTCATCAATCGATTTTGCTTTTTCATCTTAACTAATACCTATATTTTCGGATGCAAAGCTACTCGCTTATCGGCGAACCATTGTTTCCACAATGAGGCGGTGATTGTTCATTTTGAGATGAAATGATCCGTTATATGCTAATGATCTCTTATATTTGCGGGCAAAATAGTAGACATATGAATCCATTTGAGATAGAGAGAGGAGAGTCGTTCATAATAGGCGATTCCGATTTGAGGGAGTTATTGGATCGTCCTTACAAGAGCGGATATGGCATGATCTTATTTTGCTATAAAGGAACGGCGAATATATCCGTCGATTTGAGCCGATGGGATATCCGGCGCAACACGGTGATCGTATTGATACCGGATACGATCCTGACGTTGAACGCGAGTAGCGAGGATTTCAAGGTACAATATATATCCTTTTCGAAGGTCTTGTTCGACGAGGCCGTATTCCGGCTGGATCCGCCCTTTTTCCGCTTCATAAAAGATAATCCTTGCTATACGCATCCCGCCGATCAAGAGGAGACCATAAACGTGATCATCCGGCTGTTTTGGCTGATTTACATGGATCGGGATAACGTGTACCGTGATATGATCGTGAAAAACCAGTTGCAATGCTTCTTCCTTAATATGTATGATAAGACAAGGTACTCCTTCTCGAGCCGCCAGCAAAATGGGTGCAACCGTGGGGAGGAGTTGTTCCATAAGTTCATCAATTGCATCCATGCCCATTATCTCGACCAGAAAGAGGTCTCTTTCTATGCGAACGAGCTTTGTATCTCTCCCCGTTATCTCTCCACTATCACCCGGCAAGTGACGGGCGAGTCGGCGAAGACCATTATAGACCGGCATATCATATTGGAGACAAAGGTGTTGTTGCGTACCACGGAAATGACCGTGCAGGAGATAACGAATCACTTGAACTTTCCCAGCCAATCCTATCTGGGACGGTATTTCAAGAAGCATACCGGGGAGTCACCCATAGAGTATCGAATGAAAAGGAAGTGATATGTCTTTTTGTAGATATGGTTGACTCTTAAAGAATCAACCATATCTACAAAAAGACACCATGGAAGTTTGTTCTTATAAAGCCGTGGAAGCCTTTTCCGTTTGCCCTTGATCGAACGTATCCGTGATTAAGGTAAGGGCACCATCTCCCGTCACGTTGCAAGCCGTACCGAAGCTGTCTTGCAAAGCGAATATCGTAAGCAATAATGCCGTTCCTGCCTCGTCGAAACCTAGAATAGCGATGATCAAGCCCAATGAGGCGAGCACCGTACCGCCCGGTACGCCGGGAGCGCCGATCGCGAAGAAACCAAGCAAGATGATAAATACGAGCATGGTCGTGAAGTCCGGCATACTTCCATATAATATTTGTGAGACGGTCAATACGAAAAACACTTCCGTCAAGATAGAGCCGCATAGATGGATGTTCGCGAACAGGGGGACAGTCACGTCAATTACTTCCTCTCGCAAAATCTTGCTTTTCTTGGCGCAGGTCAAGGCCGTGCCCAAGGTGGCGGCGGATGACATGGTGCCTAAGGCTGTCAAATAAGCGGGTCCGTAGTATTTCAATACGCCCCAGCTATTTTTCCGGGAGTAAATCGATGCGACTACATACAGTAAGGTCAACCAGATGTAATGGCAAATGATGACAATCAACAGGACGGATAAAAAGATAGGCAACTGCTTCGTAATCGCCCCCTCATAACTGAGGACACAGAAATTCGCGGCGATGAAAAGCGGCAACACCGGCATCAAGACCCGTTCTACCAATTTAAGCACCATGTTCTGGAATACTTCCAGCAACCTCTCCATCTCCTCGGATTTAACCCATGCGGTAGAAAGTCCCAGCATCACGGCCAATACCAATGCCGACATAACGCTCATCACTGGCGGAATCTCTAGATTAAACAACATGGGAGGGATGTCTTTTAGATCTTCCGAGGCGGTTTGAATATGCAAATGCGGTATTAACTCGTAACCCACAACGGCGCCAAAGGTAGCGGCGCCAACCGATGACAGGTATGCGATACTAAAAGCGAATAATAAGACTTTGGATGCGTTGCTTTTTAAGCGGGCGATGGATGGTGCCACGAATCCTAGAATGATCAACGGAACCAAGAAGAAAATAATCTGTCCCGTAATTTGTTTTATGATCATGACCGCTTTTAACACAGGCTCGTTTACGACAAGCCCAACCAGAAGTCCGATCAAGACGGCCAGTATCAACCGTACGATCGTGTTGGAAAGAATCTTTTTCAGCATATTCGGATGTTTTTATTTTTCAATGACAGCAAATATAAGATATTTTCTTGTGTGAATGGGTGGGTGGACAATTTTGATTACTTTTGTTTGATGAAAACAAGATCGTTGGTTTGTATTTTATAATCAAGTAATATGAAAAACATGAAACAAGCTTTACTAGTAGCGGGCTGTTTATTGGCTACCACTACGTTATTTGCCCAGACCGAGAAAGGGGATTGGGCTCAGTTTGGTCGTTATGCGAAGGCTAACAAGACCGTGAAAGTCCCTTCTAATGTGGTATTTATGGGGAACTCCATTACAGACGGATGGTGGCCGGCGGATTCGACCTTCTTTATCCAGAATAATTTCGTAGACCGTGGGATCAGCGGACAGACAACCTCGGAGATGTTAGTGCGTTTTCGCCAAGACGTTATTAATTTGAAGCCGAAAGCCGTGGTAATCTTGGCGGGAATCAATGATATCGCTCACAATAATGGTGTGATCGCCTTGGAAAACGTGTTTGGGAACTTGGTCTCCATGGCGGAATTGGCGAAGGCGAATCATATCAAGGTGATTTTCTGCTCCGTATTGCCGGCTTATGACTTTCCTTGGAGACCGGGCATGCAACCGGCCGATAAGGTTATCCAGCTCAATAAATGGATCAAGGAGTATGCGGATAAGAATGGTTTGACATACGTGGATTATCATTCCGCCATGAAAGATGAGCGAAACGGATTGCCTGCTAACCTGTCGAAAGATGGTGTGCATCCGACCTTGGAAGGTTATAAGATCATGGAGAAGATCGTATTGGAGGCCATTCATAAAACCGTAAAGTAAGCGGATGAGAAACTATTTATTGGCTTTATCTTGTTGTACGGCCTTATTGAGTTGTACGCAGGTGAAAGTTTCTGAAGTCTATACGGCGGCGGCAGAGAACTCTTTACGTGCTCCTGCCGTTCCTTTGGTCACGATCGATCCCTATACAAGCGCATGGTCGTTTGCCGATCAATTGAATGATGAGTCGGTACGGCATTGGACCGGCCGTGATTATCCGCTTCTGGGCAGTATACGGGTAGATGGTAAATCATTCCGTTTCATGGGAATGGACGATATACAGGTGACCTCGGTGATCGGTACGGCCTCGGATGGCCTATGGGAGGCCGATTATACGATGTCTCAGCCTGCCGGAGATTGGTTCGCCGAGGCTTATGATCTGAAAGATTGGAAGCGGGGAAAAGCCGCTTTTGGAACGGAAGATAATCCGAATCGTTCCACGCCTTGGTCTACGGGCGATATCTGGGTACGCCGTACGTTTGACTGGCCTTCGGATGCGCGAAAGGATGCTCTTTACCTTCAATATTCGCACGATGATAATATCGAGGTGTATCTAAATGGAAAGCAAATCGCCGTGGCAGGGAATGGTCTGGACTATGATTTGCTGAAAGAGATACCGGAAGCGGTGGCGGAAAACTTGAAGCCTACGGGTAACGTGTTGGCCGCTCATTGCCGGAACAATGGGGGAGGCGCTTATGTGGATATGGGAATCATGCGGAAGGTGAAATGAGGAGATACGTTCGATGAGAAAGCGATCCAGAAATCCGTGAACGTGATGCCTACGCAAACATTCTACACCTTTGAGTGCGGTGGTGTAAGTCTGGACTTGATTTTCACGGCTCCCTTCTTGCTGAATGATCTGGAAGCTATGACCTCTCCGTTTAATTATATAACCTATCAAGTCCGCTCCATCGATGGTAAAGATCACGATGTGCAATTATATATGGAAGCCACGCCGCAATGGGCCGTGAATACGATCGATCAAGAGGTGACTTTTGAGAAAACGGAAACCCCTAATTTAATTTACCTAAAGACAGGAACAATCGATCAAGAGGTTCTGGCGAAAACCGGGGATGATGTACGGATTGACTGGGGATATTTCTATTTGGCTATCCCAAAGAAACCGGGAGTCTCCGCAACGATCGACGAGTATTATGCTACGAAGAAAGCTTTCATGACTACTGGTAATTTACCGGCTGGATCGCAAAGTATCTCTTCGGATATGCGCAAGCAAATGACGGTTCTCGCTTATACGGACCCGATCGGCAAGGTCTCCAAGGAAACCGTCTCCGGACATTTGATGATCGGTTACGATGATTTATATTCGATCCAGTATTTCCAAGACAACCGGATGCCTTATTGGAAGCACGACGGGAAAGTGGATATCCATCAGGCGTTTGAGAAAGGGGAGGCTTCTTACGAGGATCTGATGCGGCGTTGCGGTTCCTTTGATTCTTCTTTGATGAGCGAGACGAGTGCCGTGGGAGGGAAGAAGTACGCCGAGTTATGCGCTATCGCATATCGGCAGGCGATCGCCGCCCATAAATTGGTGACTGATAAAGAAGGGACTCTCTTATTCCTCTCTAAAGAAAATTTCAGCAACGGTTCTATCGGAACGGTGGATATAACGTATCCTTCCGCTCCTTTATTCTTAGTGTACAATACGGATTTGTTGAAAGGAATGATGAACCCTATTTTCTATTATAGCGAGAGCGGACTGTGGAAGAAACCTTTCCCGGCTCACGACGTGGGTACATATCCCGTTGCGAACGGTCAGACCTACGGTGGCGATATGCCCGTGGAAGAAAGTGGTAATATGCTTGTGCTAGCGACTGCCATAGCGGTAGTGGATGGTAATGCCGATTATGCCGCCCAACATTGGGAGGTTTTGACTACATGGGCGAATTACTTGTTGAAGGAAGGCCTTGATCCGAAGAACCAACTTTGTACGGATGATTTCGCCGGGCATTTCGCCCATAACACGAATTTGTCCATCAAGGCAATTATGGGAGTTGCCGGCTACGGGAAATTGGCGGAGATGTTAGGCAAGACGGATATCGCTAGGCAATATACGGAAGCCGCCCGTGAGATGGCCGCTAAGTGGGTAAAAATGGCAGATGATGGCGATCATTACCGCTTGACTTTCGATAAGCCGGGTACTTGGAGCCTGAAATACAACTTGGTATGGGATCGCTTGCTGGACTTGAATATCTTCCCGAAAGAGGTTGCCGCTATGGAAATGGCTTATTACAAGACAAAGCAAAATAAATACGGTTTGCCGTTGGATAACCGGAAGGATTATACGAAGTCCGACTGGATTTTATGGTCCGCTTGTTTGACCGGATCGATGGAGGATTTTAATACGTTGATGATTCCGGTCTGGAACTATGCCAACGAGACGACTTCACGTGTTCCTCTAAGCGATTGGCATTTTACTTCTGATGGTACGCAACGAGGTTTTCAAGCCCGTTCGGTTGTCGGGGGATATTTTATGAAGATGCTGGAAAAGAAGCTAGGAAAATAATGTTATTCTAAGAAATGGAAGGGGGATGGCCTCCTTCCGTTTCTTAGTTTTGCGCATATGGATATTCACTGGGGGCGATGCCTGTGATCTTCTTAAATATAAGGCTGAAATACTGTACGTTCGGATAACCTAGTTGCCGTGCTACCAGAGCGGGAGTATTACCGTTTTTCAGTAGCATTGTCTTAGCCACACTCAACCGTTTGAACTGAAAATATTCCTCCAGCGTTTTGCCGGTCTCGAATCTTAACAGGTCGTTGAAGTAAGCGACAGAAAGATTCAGTTCTGCCGTACAATATTCGATGGTGGGTAGCTGGCCGTTCTCTAATTTGCCGGAAATGATATACTCGTCGAGGAGCCCTTCCAATTTCTCCAAGATAGCCTTGTTCTTATTCTCCCGGGTAATGAACTGTCGCTCATAATAGCGTGTACAATAATCCAATAATAATTCAATGTGGCGGGATAGAATGGTACCACTGTGTGTATCGATGGCATGGTGAAGCTCATCCTCGATGTTTTCCAGACAACACGTAACTTTGGCTGTCTCACGTTGGGAGAGATGTAGCGCCTCTTCCTTATTATAAGCGAAGAAGGTATAGTTCTTAATATGGTTGTCCAATGACGTGCGGAACAATAGGTCGGGATGGAACGCTAAAAGGTACCCTTTGTCGGGTAACGTATTATTCTCGCTCATGCGGAAAATCTCACCGGGTGTAAGAAACACCATCGTAGCGTTGGAATAATCGTAATACTTACGTCCGCAACAATGGCAACCGTCCAGGCAGTCTTCTATCAAGAGTATTGCGTAGAACTCGAACTTTACGGCCTCTTGCTCTAGGTTCGGGCTCTCTAGATTGATGAGGCTTACTTGTGGGTGCAGCGTCTTGCATCCCAAGCACCGGTTACATTCATATACGGTCTTAATATCTAACATCTTCTTGAACGCCTTCTATAGATTCGTTGATAGACCGATCTGCGCACGGTATTCACTTGGCGTATATCCTACCCGTTTCTTGAATAGCCGACAGAAGTGCTGCGGATATTGGAAACCGAGGGAATATGCGATTTGGCTGACTGTGTCCGCCGTGTCGGAGATACGTTCTTTGGCTAGCTCGATTACTTTCTCTTGGATGTATTCCTGCGGTGATTTGCCGGTTTCCTTCTTGAACATGTCACCGAAATAGTTCGATGAGAGGCAAAGCTTGTCGGCAAAGTATTTCACCGTAGGCAATCCGTCCTGTTCGGCGAGTGCACTTTCGAAATACTCATCCAATAGATTTTCGAAACGTGTCAGCACATCCCGGTTTGTCTTGCCTCGGGTGATGAACTGCCTTTCATAAAAACGCATACAATAATTAAGTAGCAGTTCGATATGGTTTACAAGTAAGGTTTTACTATGTTTATCCACGCCATGCTCCAGTTCCATACGGATAATCTTCAGGCAATCCATCACGATAGATCTTTCTTCTTCCGAGAGGTGTAACGCCTCGTTTACCTCGTAAGAAAAGAACGTATATTTCTTGATACTCTTTCCGAGTGACGTTCCACGCAGTAAATCGGGATGGAAAAGAATACCATGTGCGTTTACTTGGACTTTATCGGTTGTCGGATTTGTTTCCGCTGTTTGCCCGGGGGCGAAGCAAACGATCGTGCCTTCTTGGTAATCGTATGTCTGGCGTCCGTATTTGATATCGCAGGCTTTCTCTAGTTTTAGATACAGCGCATAGATGCCGTAATTGAAGCGGATGAGATCTACACTACTCGTCGCTTTATTCAAATCTATGACACTGACAAGCGGATTTAGGGTTTCGAGGCCATATAGTTTGTTATATAGGTCTACACTATCTAAGTTAAGTATCTTATCCATAGCCGTACGTATTTAATCAATAATTCTGTACGCGAAAATAGAGGATAATTCATATATAGTTATAACCCTAATTACGGATTATATAACCATTGTTACGGATTATGTGTATTTACAGGTTTTCTGGCTGATTCCGCAAAACCTGTAATTGAGGTCATGACATCCGTAATTTATCTACAAAGGGATGCTATTTGAGCTTCTATCTTTGCCATCGTAAAAATAAACAAGGAACGACATGAAGAAGTCATTAAGAGAATTATGTACGGCAATAGCCATATGCTTTTGCGCTACGGGAAATCTGTTCGCTACAGACAATCAATTTAATACCGGTCATACAATGGACAAGAATTTGAATCTAACTAAGGAGTGGGATAAAGTATTCCCACAGAGTGACAAGGTGAGCCATAGTAAAGTTACTTTTCGTAATCGCTATGGCATTACGCTTGCCGCCGATATGTACAAACCCAAGCATGCGGATGGAAAATTGCCTGCTATCGCTATTAGCGGTCCGTTCGGTGCCGTGAAGGAACAATCCTCGGGTTTATATGCGCAGGAATTGGCGGAACGTGGATTTCTGACGATCGCTTTCGATCCGTCATATACAGGCGAGAGTGGCGGAGAGCCTCGTTATGTAGCTTCTCCCGACATCAATACGGAAGATTTCTGTGCGGCCGTCGATTTCCTTTCGACACGTGATGATGTGGATGCGGAACATATCGGTATCCTCGGTATCTGCGGATGGGGAGGCATGGCTCTTAATGCGGCGGCTATCGATACTCGTATCAAAGCGACCGTTACCTCTACGATGTACGATATGAGCCGTGTGAACGCTAATGGCTATTTTGATGCGATGGATACCGACGCACGTTATGAATTGCGCAAGCAACTCAATGAACAGCGTACCGCTGACGCAAAGTACGGCTCATATGCCCTTGCGGGAGGCTTACCCGATACGTTACCCGACGATGCGCCTCAATTCTTGAAAGACTACTACGCTTATTACAAGACGAAGCGTGGTTACCACAAGCGTTCGCTCAACTCGAATGGCGGATGGAACAAGACCTCGGCTTTATCTTTCATCAATATGCCTATACTCTCGTATAGTGACGAGATTCGTAGCGCCGTATTGATTATTCATGGAGAGAAAGCGCATTCACGTTACTTCAGCGAGGATGCTTTCAAGAAACTGAAAGGTGATAACAAGGAATTGCTAATTATACCCGGAGCGAATCATGTGGATTTGTACGATCAGATGAATGTCATTCCCTTCGATAAGATTGAACGGTTCTTTGTAGAAAACTTCAAATAAGATCCATTATGCAACAGATAAAGAATATGGAATTTAGTGGTGAGCGCCCTTTGTTCGCCTCTCACGATTTACAATTAGACAATGTCGTTATTCATGCCGGGGAGTCGGCATTGAAAGAGTGTAGCAATATCATAGCCGTAGGCTGTCGTTTTGAGGGTAAATATCCGTTTTGGCACGTGGATGGCTTCACCATCAAGAATAGCCTGTTTACCGAAGGTGGACGTGCCGCGTTATGGTACTCCCAAAATCTAGTGATGACGGATACACGGGTGGAAGCCCCAAAGATGTTTCGGGAGATGGACGGTATCAGACTGGAAAACGTACAACTACCCAATGCTCAAGAAACCCTTTGGCATTGCCGGAACGTGGAATTGATAAATGTGCAAATAGATCATGCTGATTATTTATTTATGCACGGCGAGAACATTAAAATCCGGAACTACGCTCAAAATGGAAACTACTCGTTCCAGTATTGTAAGAACGTGGAAATCCGTAATGCGGTCATCAATTCGAAAGACGCTTTCTGGAATACGGAGAATGTTACCGTATACGATTCCGAGATTAACGGCGAGTACTTGGGGTGGCACTCGAAGAACCTGCGTTTGGTAAATTGCAAGATCTCGGGTACGCAGCCGCTTTGTTACGCCCACGATCTTATGATGGAGAACTGTACGATGGCAGATGATTGCGATCTAGCCTTTGAATACAGTTCCGTGCAGGCGACTATCAACAGCTCGATCCGTAGCGTGAAGAATCCCCGTACGGGAAGTATCACCGCCGAAAGTTATGGTGAGGTAATCCTCGACGAGAACATCAAGGCTCCGGGTAATTGCCAACTGAGGCTATGGAATGAACGTACTTGCTTTTCCGCATAAAGAATATGAGATATAACTTCGATGAAATAGTGCCTCGTACCGGTACGAACTCTTATAAATGGGATAGTGCCGTGGGCACGGATGTACTACCGATGTGGGTGGCCGATATGGATTTCCGTACGGCACCCGTTATTATCGAAGCTTTACGGCAACGTGTAGAACATGGTATTTTCGGTTATACCCAAGTGCCGGATGCATATTACGAAGCGGTGACAGGTTGGTTTGAACGTCGGCATGGATGGCAAATACGGAAAGAATGGATGATTTATACCTCCGGTGTTGTTCCGGCTATTTCCGCCGTTATCAAAGCGTTGACCGAGCCGGGTGATAAAGTACTGGTGCAGACTCCGGTTTATAACTGTTTTTTCTCATCCATCCGCAATAACGGATGTGAGATTATCCGCAACCCTTTGTCTTATGCCCATGATACATTCACGATTGATTATGAGGATTTGGAGAGAAAAGCCGCTGATCCGAGGGTAAAGGTCATGTTGTTGTGTAATCCTCATAATCCCGCTGGAAGGGTATGGACACGTGAGGAATTAAGTCATATCGGCGAGATATGTATCCGTAATGGTTTAACAGTCGTATCGGATGATATACATTGCGAACTCGTATTTCCGGAATATACTTTTACGCCGTTCGCATCTATCTCGGAAGAATTCCTACGGCATTCCGTAACATGCCTGTCACCTAGTAAGGCTTTCAATATAGCTGGATTACAGATCGCCAATATCGTGTGTTCCGATGAGAACCTACGTCGGAAGATAGACCGGGCAATCAATATCAACGAGGTATGCGATGTGAATCCTTTTGGTGTAATAGCTACCATAGCGGCCTATAATGAGGGAGAGGAATGGCTGTCGCAACTGATCGATTATTTATGGCAGAATTACTTATACATGAAAGATTTTTGCGGGAAATATCTGCCGGACTTCCCGATAACCTTGTTGGAAGGCACTTATCTAGTATGGATGGATTGCCGTAAGTTAGGTAAATCATCGGAAGAATTGGAGCACTTGCTGATCGAGAAAGCGAAGCTATGGCTCAATGCCGGAACGATGTATGGAGCAGAAGGCGAAGGTTTCATGCGTTGGAATATCGCTTGTCCACGTTCCTCGCTGATAAAGGGACTGGAACGGTTTAGGAATTTTGTAGGTAGTGGCTGTTAAAGAATAGTGATGATAGAAAACGAGAGAAGGGGAAAACAACAATTGCTTTCCCCTTCTTTCATATATCTCTCGCTAGATAAAAGATTCGTTTTACTCGATCTCGATGCTATGTTTTACCGGAGTAAGAATGAACGTGAACTCATAGTCGCCGTAAGGAATTTGATATTCCGGGAGTGCGATAGTTCCCCAGCTATTTACACAGCCCAATCCCATCTGCACCTTATCGAGACAAAGGTTTGTCAAGTCAGCTTCCTCTACTTCGGGAGAGTGTCTTTGATCCTTCCGGGCACCGTCATCCAAAGACTCGATCGTATAATGTAAAGCGGAAGCGGAGAATGGGGCAGAGGCTACAACCTCGATACCGTTGCCAGCCTCGTTCAGCATTTTCCACCAGCGGATATCCGATTTCGTTCCATTCTCTTGCGGACGGATATACGAATAGAATTGCTCATCTACGGTCTGGCGGTAAATAGCCAAGTCGGCGTTACCCTTGCGGTCGATATAATTCTCCACGGGACCACGGCCGTAGTATTCGATATTCTCGAATGATCTCGGCATCGGCATTTGCATACCGAAGCGGAACATGGGGGATACCTTGGCATTCTTGTCTGCTGTCATTTTCTGGGTAACCTTGATCGCACCCTTGTTATTGATCACGTACGTCAAGTTCAACTTGGCGGATACGGTCGGCATATCGTAAGCGGCCTCTACGATCACTTGCTTGTTCTCCATCCGTTGGTTAAGAGAAGTCAGCTTCATCTCCGGATTCTTCCATGCGGCGTACTTTTTCTGTAGGCCAGCTCCGAAATCATTGTCTGTCGGCGCGCGCCAGAAGTTAGGAGTCAAAGCCTCTCCTTCCTTGATCATGTCTTGGCCGTTTACCTCGTATTTGATCAGATAACCATTCTCTCGATTGAACTCGGTACGGAAACCACAACCTTCCACGATCAGGTAATTCGCATCGCTATCTTGTACGACTGGAGCCTTGGTTTCGATATTGGTTGTCTCCACGTTTTTCAATTCCATAGATGGAGCCTTGTATGGATTCAACGTCAGCTGATCCTTGGCTACGGTATGTCCGGCGGGTAATAAACCCTCACGGTTCTTCAGTTTATAAGATACATTCAGCAACCATTCCGTGCATTGGCAAGTCTCGCCTAGATCCAATCGGATTGTTGATGTTTGCTGGGGAGCTACTTTCAGGTCATCGACACGTCCGCTACGAACAACCTTGCCACCTTTCAGCATTTCCCATTCCAGATAATAAGCGGAAAGGTCACGGAAGAAATTCTCGTTGTACACCTTGATCTCACCTTTCGACAGATCGCCGGGGGTTGTCCAGATATCTTGGTAATAATACCCCACCTCGTACATATGCGGGTTCGGAACACGATCCGGGCTGATCAAGCCGTTATCGCAGAAGTTATTATCGCTAGCGTCGAACTTATTGAAATCGCCGCCATAAGCATAGATCATTTTCCCGTTCTTGCCGGTCCAGCGTACGGATTGATCCACGAAGTCCCAGATGAAGCCTCCTTGATATTTCGGGTATTTACGGATCAAATCCCAATATTCCTTGAAACCACCTTGAGAGTTACCCATGGCATGGGCGTACTCACATTGTATCAAAGGCTTTTACATGGAGTTGTCCTCGCAGTATTTAGCGCAATCCTCGTAGTTGTAATACATCGGGCAGAAGATATCTGTCTTTCCGGTCTTTCCGGCCTGCTCGTATTGTACGGCACGGCTGGGATCCTCGTTTTTGATCCAATCGTAAGCGGCCTCGAAGTTAGGACCGTATCCCGCCTCGTTACCCAAGGACCAGAAGATTATACTCGGATGGTTGAAACCACGTTGGACGTTACGTTGGTTACGTTCCAGATGCGCTTTCTTATAAGATGGGTTCTTGGCTAACGTTTCCTCGCCGTATCCCATTCCGTGAGACTCTACATTGGCCTCGGCTACGACATAGATACCGTATTTATCGCAAAGATCGTACCAGAAGTTATCATCCGGGTAGTGGCAGGTACGAACGGCGTTCAAGTTGAATTTCTTCATGATCTGTATGTCCTGTATCATGCGTTCACGTGAAACGACATAACCGCCATCGGGATCCATCTCGTGACGGTCGGCACCCTTGAAAAGAACCGGTTGCCCATTCACGAGTATCTGGGCGTTCTTTAATTCGATCTTACGGAAACCTACTTTTACAGGGATTACTTCGATTGTTTTGCCTCCCTCTTTTAAAGTAGCCCGTAAAGTATATAGATAAGGAGTCTCCGCAGTCCATTTGTGGGGAGAGGAGACTTCTATCGTCGTGCTGACCTTTCCGGAAGCGTTCAAGGATTGGGTAGCGACAGCTTTATTCTGGGCATCCAATAGTTCAAGCTCTACCGTACCTTTACCCTTCATGGTCAGGTTGACAGCCAACGAGCCATTTTGGTATTGAGCGTCCAGATCCGGAGTCACACGTATATCGGCGATCTGTTGCTTTGGGTTACGGGCGTATAAATAACAATCACGTCCGACACCGCTGTAACGGAAGAAATCTTGGTCTTCCAGATAAGTGCCATCACACCAGCGGAATACTTGGAAAGCGATCAGGTTTTTTTGTCCGGGTTTCAAGTAAGGAGTTAAGTTAAACTCCGCTTCCAGCTTGCTATCTTCGCTATAGCCTACGTACTTCCCGTTTACCCACAAATACATATTGGAGGTAACGGAGCCGAAATGGGCGATGATCTCTTTTCCGTTCCAGCTGGCAGGAACCATGATCTCACGACGGTAGGAACCCACATGGTTATTAACGGTAGGGACCTCGGGCGGGTTGTTCTTGAATTGCTCACGCCAAGCGTAACCAACGTTTACGTAGAGAGGATCTCCATATCCGTTCAGTTCCCATACACCGGGCACAGGCATATTGTTCCATCCTTTGTCGTTGTAATCGGTCCGCCAGAAATCGGTAGGACGAGCGTCAGCGTTCTTTACCCAAAAGAATTTCCAAGGACCGTTCAAGGTCATGAAGTTCTGGGATTGTTCCTTGGCGTCCTTCGCTGCCACCTCGGCGGTCTCGTAGGCGAAGAAATTGGCGTGCATCGGGGCACGGTTTACGGCGTTGACCTCGGGGTCTCGCCACTCATTCGACTGGGCTACCGCTGTGAAAGCCAAAGCGGCAAACAGTCCGGTCATAAGTTGTCTTTTCATGCTATTATATTTTTAATCTGCTTTACGGAATTGCAAAACTAAGAATAAAATTCCGGGTATGGCAATAATTCCGGCGGAAACTAACAGGGCGACACGTAAAGAATAGAAATCATTTAGCCAACCTATAAATGGGGCGATGGCAGCGAATATCAAGCGGATCACAAAGTTACGGATCGACAAGACCGTAGCCCGCATCTCCGAGAAGGTCATTTGATTAATGTAACCTTTCAAAATCGGTGTGGCGAAGCCCCGGACTATATAGAAAATGAACAAGATCGCTAATCCCCAATAAGTAAGGTTATAAGCGAGCGATATATATCCACCTACGATTATAAGTAGTATAAACGTGTTTGATTTACGCATCCCGAAATACCGCTCTACCTGATCAGAATAGAGGGCGGACAATCCCACAGTCAGATTGAGCACGGTCCAAATGACACCGTAATAGGAGGTCGGGGTTTCCAACTTCATCAATACGGGCTGCACGAACCATGCCATCGTTAATGTAGCGGCTCCGATGATACCGGAGAACATGATGTTATAGCATAGCTTACGGTTCGTGACCAAGGAATATTTCAAGATGCGGAGAATCTCGGAAACCGGGTTCTGCACCTTGCTCTTAGTATTGAATTCCTGCAAGGCGAACGCCGCCGGAATGCCAATAAAGGCGACAAACGCTTGGGCGTAAAACGGCAATCGCAAGGAATAGGCGGCCAGCAATCCACCGAATATCCCGGCGATGGCCTCGGCGAAATTACCGATCATCGTGATACGTCCCTCGTACCGCAAGTAAAGTTCTTCTTTTTTATATCGTACGGTTGTATCGTAGAGCAGCGCCGAATCCGCTCCATTGACCAAGGTTTGCCCGGTTCCCAACAGGATCTCGGCAAAGAGAAATGCCGTGAAAGTGGAGGTGAAAGAATAACATAGGTACCCTCCAAAGAAAAGTATACAACCTAGAATCAAGCATTTCTTACGCCCCCATACGTCCGCCAGGTAGCCCGAGGGAATCTCCAAAGCGACAGCGGCGACCGAGTAGACACTCTTCAAAATAAATACGTCTTGCAATCCTAACCCATGATCCTCATAGAAAAGGACAATGATAGGCATTACGAGCGAGAACCATTTGGATAACTTGATCAGATAGAGAGCGAGTATATTTTGTTTCATATTTTTCAACGGGATTGCCCTGTCGTTTTTATTTAGACACGCGAATGTATGAATTCTTTGCCAATAGCCTGAACTTTTTTAGGAAGCTTCTGTTCTTTTTGAAAAAGGAAAAATATGGTATTCAATCAACTTGATATTCATTTACTGATTACGGCCATTTGTGTGATATCATCCGCCTTGATATGCTATACGATCGGGGTCTGGGGCGAGCGTTTCCAAGGACAGTTAAAAGCGTGGCATCTTTGGTTTTTTGTATTAGGACTTTATGCGGACGCTATTGGAACGGGCTTGATGGAGCATATCGCCCAGCTGACCCATCTGCATGATACGGCGCATACCGTAACGGGAATTATCGCTATTTGCTTGATGCTAATCCATGCGATCTGGGCGATTTGGACTTACTTTAAAGGTTCGTTAAAAGCCAAGCAGCATTTCAACAGATTTAGCATTGTTGTGTGGTTCATCTGGTTAATTCCTTATTGCATCGGTATCTACATGGGGATGTCTCTCCATAAATAGAGGCCATCGCTCATATATCTTGAGAAATAAATCGTACATTTGGTGATATGTTTACTATATGCCATATCCCGGAAAAAGGTTTTGCCGATAAATACGCCCGTATCACCTCGGAAGGGGTCGTGAAGTGTCTATTTAGCTTCATAATGTAAGGGATGTAGAGGATTTCCCCCTGGCGGAATATCCCGAGACCGTAAATAAGGATGAACTGGGGAACTTAGCTTTATCTCAGGAAGAGGAGACTGCGATTGTCGCTTTTTTACGAACATTGACGGATTGCATCAAATAAAAATCAGCCTTTCCAAAAACTTTCTCCAGCCCTTGATAGTTTTCTTATAAAATAAAAAGAAGAGTTTAAACTATGGCGAAGAAAGTTGCGGACCAGTTAGTGGATACGCTGGAAAAAGCAGGCGTACGACGTATATACGCCGTGACAGGCGATAGCCTGAATGAGGTGAACGAGGCTGTTCGGAAAAACGGCAGATTGCGGTGGATTCATGTCCGTCATGAGGAAACGGGGGCTTATGCCGCTGCGGCGGAGGCCCAGTTGACAGGCGAGTTGGCTTGTTGCGCAGGTAGTAGTGGCCCCGGGCATGTACATTTAATTAATGGGCTGTATGATGCCCAACGATCCGGAGCACGGGTCTTGGCGATCGCTTCCACGATCCCTTCCCGGGAGTTTGGTACGGAATATTTCCAAGAGACAAATACGATCAAATTATTCGATGATTGTAGCTATTATAACCAAGTAGCCACTACGCCGGAACAATTTCCCCGGATGCTTCAAGGCGCTATGCAAGCGGCGATCTCATCACGTGGGGTCGGGGTGATCGGACTTCCAGGTGACTTGGCGGCAGAGAATGCTACAGCGGGTTTGTCCTCTACCATTTCTTTTCCTACGCGACAACGGGTTTGTCCCGCCGAACAGGAAATCCGGGAATTAGCGGATTTGTTGAATAACGCAAAGAAAGTGACACTTTATTGTGGAATAGGGGCGAAAGATGCCCATCCGGAATTGGTGCAGTTGGCTAAATTACTGAATGCTCCGGTAGCCTATTCTTTCAAGGGTAAGATGGAGATCCAATACGATAATCCGAACGAGGTGGGGATGACCGGTCTATTGGGCATGCCTTCCGGCTATTATAGTATGCATGAGGCAGAGGTGTTGGTGTTGTTGGGAACCGATTTTCCATACGAGGCATTCATGCCAGAGAGCAACACGATCGTACAGGTGGATATCAATCCGAATCGTCTGGGGCGTCGTGCCAAGATACAAATGGGGCTTTGTGGCGATGTGAAGGATACTTTGGATGAGTTGATTCCGTTGATTCACCAGAAAGAAGATGATAGTTTCTTGCGGGAACAGTTGGCTAAATATGAGAAAGTTCGGGAAAATCTCCGTTCTGCCGCCGCTGTCCGGGGGAAAGAAGAGAAGATACAGCCAGAGTACGTGATCTCGGTCGTAGACGAGCTTAGCTCGGACGACGCCATATTTACCGTGGATACGGGTATGACTTGTGTATGGGGTGCCCGCTATTTGCAAGCTACGGGTATGCGGAAGATGTTGGGATCATTCAATCATGGCTCGATGGCGAACGCCATGCCGCAAGCGATAGGGGCGGCATTGGCTTACCCCGGTAGGCAAGTCGTTGCGTTGTGTGGTGATGGAGGTATCTCAATGTTGTTGGGCGACCTTGCTACGATCGTGCAATACCATTTGCCGATTAAATTAATCGTGTTTAATAACCGTTCCCTAGGAATGGTAAAACTTGAGATGGAGGTGGCTGGACTGCCGGATTGGCAGACCACGATGTTGAACCCGGATTTCGCCCGGGTAGCCCTTTCAATGGGAATGGCGGGCTACAACGTGATCAACCCCGACGATGTATTCCCCACCTTGCAGAAAGTGTTTAACGCTGACGGACCGGCCTTGGTTAACATCATGACCGATCCGAACGCATTAGCGATGCCTCCCAAGATTGAGTTCTCCCAAATGCTTGGTTTTGCCCAGACCATGTATAAGTTAATGATGGAGGGGCGAAGCAAGGAGGTCTTGGATACCATCGATACGAATCTAAAACATTGGAAAGAGGTGTTTTAAACTCTCAAAAGAGCTGGATAACCGCTTTAGATTTTGCGCTTTGAATGGCAGCGTCCAATATCCGCACTACCATTAGGTTATTCTCCAACGAGGAAAGGTCCGTGGGAGGTACGTCAATCTCTTTACGGACAGCGGCTTTCAAGAAATAAAAGGAATCATTATAAGGAGCGTTCAAGGAAGGTGCTATTTCTTGGCGCTCCTTTCCGTTGGTATAAATTCGCATTTCCTTAGGTGTATCTTGGTAGATATATCCTTTGTCGCCATAGATATGCATATCTTTTCTACCCATCGGCCAACACCATGATCCCATGATCTGGACGGTCGCGGAAGGATATTCCACGATAATAGTCGCGTCATCGTCTACCTTGGGATAAAGATTCGGTTTATTCTGCCGTAGTACGGCGTATACGCTAAGAGGCTTTTCATCTTTCATGAGACGGGTGGCTAAGTTGGCTCCGTAACATCCAAAATCGATAACCGCCCCGCCGCCATTCAGCACGGGGTCAGTTAACCAGTCCGTGAACTCTTTTCCGCAGTTGATCTCGAAGGGACCTTGATGCCCGTCGTATACGTTGATACGATCGATCTTCCCGATAGCACCGCTGTCGATAAGGCGGAATGCCTCATGGTTAGTATTATACCACGTAGTCTCGTAGTTGGTAAGCAACAAGAGATTTTTCTCACGGGCGAGCGATGCCATTCGGGTAGCATGTTCGTTATTGACGGCCAATGGCTTTTCTACCATAACATGTATGCCTCTCGGTGCGCAAGCCTCTACCACACGAAGATGGTCGTGGATCGGCTCGTATACGATGACCGCCTCCGGATGGGTCTTATCCAGCATCTCGCCAAGGTCCGCATAGAATAGGTTAGGATCCAGCTTATCCCGCAGACCGTTATGTTCCCGTAAGTAATCATCTTTCTCGGCGACTCCTACAATCTTGAAATCGCCTCTATCCAAACGGCTTATCACCTCCCATAGATGTCCGTGGGATACCCCTGCCACGGCCAGTCGCAAAGGCTCTCCATCTTGCCCTTTCGCCGTGAGAGTTAAGAACGTAAATGTACATAACATAAGTAAGTAACGTGTGATCTTGTGTATATTCATGATATTATCTATATATAGTTTTTACAAAGATATACGATTATTTCTTACCTTTGCAACCCATTACTTATTCAGATTAAGGAAAACAATATAATTTAGAAATATAAAGAAATGGCAAAAGAGCTGAAAGAACTTACACCGAGAAGTGTAAACTATTCGCAGTGGTACCAAGATTTGGTAATTAAGGCAGATTTGGCGGAGAATTCCGCCGTGCGTGGTTGTATGGTGATCAAGCCTTACGGATACGCTATTTGGGAGAAGATGCAACGTATCCTAGACGATATGTTCAAGGAAACCGGTCATGTGAACGCTTATTTCCCCTTGCTGATCCCGAAGTCTTTCTTAAGCAAAGAAGCTGAGCACGTAGAAGGGTTCGCTAAGGAGTGCGCCGTGGTTACTCACTATCGTTTGAAGACAAATCATGACGGTACGGGGGTTGTCGTAGATCCGGCAGCTAAACTGGAAGAGGAATTGATCATTCGCCCGACTTCGGAGACCATTATATGGAATACATACCGTAACTGGATTCAGTCTTACCGTGACCTGCCTATCTTGTGCAACCAATGGGCGAACGTGATGCGCTGGGAGATGCGTACTCGCTTGTTCCTTCGTACGGCTGAGTTCTTGTGGCAGGAAGGCCATACCGCTCACGCTACTCGTGAAGAAGCGGAGATAGAAGCTAAGAAGATGCAAGAGGTTTACGCGAACTTCGCTGAGAATTATATGGCAATGCCGGTAATAAAGGGCGTGAAGTCTGAGAGCGAGCGTTTCGCCGGTGCTTTGGATACCTATACGATCGAGGCGATGATGCAGGATGGAAAAGCTTTGCAGGCGGGAACTTCCCATTTCTTGGGGCAGAACTTCGGTAAGGCTTTCGACGTTACTTTCATCGACAAGAACGGTAAGAGCGACTATGCTTGGGCTACTTCTTGGGGTGTTTCCACACGTTTGATCGGAGCGTTGATTATGTCTCACTCTGATGATAACGGTTTGGTATTGCCTCCACATTTGGCTCCGATACAGGTTGTGATCGTACCGATCTACCGTAGCGCTGAGCAATTGACGCAGATCAGCGAGAAGGTCGCTGGTATCGTGGCTAAATTGAAAGCGTTAGGCATTTCCGTGAAATATGATGACGCTGATAACAAGAAGCCGGGCTGGAAGTTCGCTGAGTACGAGTTAAAAGGTGTTCCCGTGCGTTTGGCTATGGGTGGTCGTGATTTGGAGAATAATACGATCGAAGTAATGCGCCGTGATACTTTGGAGAAGGAGACGATCACTTGTGATGGCATTGAGGAATACGTGAAGAATCTGTTGGAGGAAATCCAAGCGAATATCTTCAAGAAAGCGTACGATCACCGTGAGGCTAACATCATAAACGTAGATACGTATGAGGAATTTAAGGAGAAGATCGAGGATGGCGTCTTCATCATGGCCCACTGGGATGGAACCCCGGAAACAGAAGAATTGATCAAGAACGAGACGAAAGCTACGATCCGCTGTATTCCTTTAGCTGGTGATAAGACTCCGGGTAAGTGTATGGTGACAGGTAAACCGTCGGCTTGCCGGGTACTGTTCGCCAGAGCTTATTGATCGCCCCCCGGTTTCGGGGCGAGAGTGGTTATAAAAAAGGTACGCCTTACTGAATGTGTGAGGCGTACCTTTTTTATTTAAATTGTTTTACTGTCTATTAACTCAATCCCTCAATCATGCCATCCACGATATCGATCTTTCGGGCTTGCGGCTCTTTAGGGAGCCCCGGCATACGCATGATCTCGCCCATGACGACAACGATCATCTCGGCTCCGTTATTGATGATTACATCTCGTACTTTTAGTTCGAAGTCCTTGGCAACCCCATAAGCTTTCGGATCGGAAGAGAATGAATATTGAGTCTTGGCGATGCAGATCGGATAATGGGAAATACCCAAGCTTTCGATCTGACGCAATTTTTTATCGGCCAAAGTCGTATAAACAATCGAAGAGGCTCCGTATATCTTCTGGGCCACTTTTTGTACCTTCGTACGGATCGGATCATTCAGATCATATGTATATTGTAAAGGAGCGGAAGGATGATTTTCGATCGTATCAACCACTAAGCGGGCAAGCTCCGTACCCCCTTCACCTCCTTCGGAGAAAACGTTATTCATGGCGAATCCAACCCCTTTTTCCTTGCAATGCTCAGCCACTAAAGCGATCTCCTCGTCCGTATCGGTAGCGAAACGGTTGAAAGTCACGATTACTTGCTGTCCGAAGCTCTTCATATTCTCAATGTGTTTATCTAAGTTAGCGAATCCGTTCTTTAATCCTTCGATATTCGGTTCCTTGATTTCTTTTTCAGGAACGCCACCATGAAGTTTTAAGCTCTGGGCAGTCGCTACGATGACTGTCAGTTTCGGTGAAAGCCCCGCTTTTCTACATTTGATATTAAAGAATTTCTCCGCACCCAGATCAGCGCCGAAACCAGCCTCCGTAATCACATAATCTCCATAAGTAAGAGCCATTTGGGTGGCCAATATGGAATTACATCCATGGGCGATATTAGCGAAAGGACCTCCATGTACAAATGCGGGAGTATTCTCCGTTGTTTGTACTAGGTTCGGCAGTAATGCGTCTTTTAGCAATACGGTAATAGCTCCGGCTATGCCAAGATCATTTACCGTGAAAGGCTTATCTTCGTTTGTATAACCCAATAAAATATTTCCGACACGTCGTTTCAAATCCTCTATATCCGTAGCCAAGCAAAGGATCGCCATGATCTCTGAAGCGGGAGTGATGTCAAATCCGGTCTCGGTAGGGACACCGTTCGCCGAGCCGCCTAGACCCGATACGATGTTACGTAAGCTACGGTCGTTTACGTCAAGAACCCGTTTCCATTTGATCTCCTTCAATCCCTCGCAGGTGTTGCGAGTCTGATAAATATAGTTATCCAATAAAGCGGTAATCATATTGTGGGCGGAAGTAACCGCATGAAAATCCCCTGTAAAATGCAAGTTGATGTTTTCCATGGGAAGCACTTGGGCATATCCACCTCCGGCAGCACCACCTTTCATGCCGAAACACGGGCCAAGAGACGGCTCACGTAAAGCGACCACCGCTTTCTTCCCTATTTTATTCAGCCCTAAAGCCAGACCGATCGAAACCGTAGTCTTTCCGATTCCCGCTTTAGTGGGAGTGATAGCGGTCACTAAAATTAAATTATGCTGGTCCATTTGCTTTTTATCGATCAAATGGATAGGAACCTTGGCAATATACCTGCCATAATTTTGTACTTCCTCACGAGGGATACCTAACGTTGTCGCAACTTCCTTAATTTTACGCAAGTCTGTTTCTCTTGCTATCTCAATGTCCGATTTCATGTGCTTTATGTAAGTTTATATAGTTTGAACAAAGTAAATCTAATTTATTATAATAACAAAATGATACGGAACAAGGTTTTCCCCCTTTATGGAATAAGAAGATTGTGTTATTTTGATATTTTTGTGCGAAAATGGCGATGATCTCGCTTTTTGTGATAGCTGTTAGGCTTGAAATTGAACTTTTTGTAAAGTGAACTTTGCAAAAATCATACGTTTTGCTTGTTGCACTCTTAAAGAATTATAAAATAGTCTTTAAAATTATCCGTCTATGATAATTTGATTAATTTTGTGGTGTCACAACGATAAAAAGAAAGCTAAAATGGTTTGAGTGTGATAAATTGAAATAGATGAGAGATTAATAACATTAGCAATATAATATGTAAATTTAAGGTTATGTCAACAGTAAGATTTAGTCAGGTTACATTTGCTACTAAATCGTGGGTAGCAGAAGCATGGGAAAAGATGGTAGTGGAATTGTTTAGCGGTCGTGTCGTAGCGGAAGTCAAACAATTGGATGAAGTATGTGAATCAAAGTGGGAAGTAGAATTGAAGAAGCTTCAAAACGAGGTTCATTCTTTATGTCATCATGCGATCCATCAATTGCTCCCGATAGCCGGCTCTTATCAACAGGCATTACTGGATGACGTTGCCCAAGCCTATACGGTATACGCTCCGGAAGAAGCAGAGTCTATCTTCAACCGGGGAAACCAAGCGATCGAGGATATCAAAGGGCATGTATCGGGTATTCGCTACAACGCTTGTAAAATGCGTGAGGCGAACCGTAAAGTAAGCGAGTTGGAAGATATGCACGCAAAAGCGATCATGTACCATAATTCAGTGAAACCTTATATGGATACACTTCGTTTCCATATCGATCAGCTTAAGCATATATTGCATGTAGCGTAATAAGATGGGCTGTCCGGGTTTGGTTACTCTCCGGGCAGCCTTCTTCTTTTAGCGAGGTTGGATAATCAGTAGGGAGAAATAGGGGAAATCCTTGGAATGTATAGTGGCGATATCAGTAGTATAATATTCTTTTCCTGTTCCTACATTCTCGAAATAATGAAAAACCGCCTTATCCGCATACTGCCGGATACAAGTATGAATAGCCTCTTGGCAACCCGGTAATTTCATGATGACGATGATCATTCCATTTTCTATTTTTGCCGAAAGTTCATCGAACGACGCAGTCCCGGGGATTACATTAATTTGCTCCTCTTGTTTTACGATATGTATCCCGGCCAAGGCACCTGCCGCTATAAATGCCGGAATTCCTGCGATTCGATCGACCGGGATTCCTGCTTCCTCGAATTTATCGTATACATATTGTATAGATGAATAAAAACCAGCGTCTCCCTCGGCGACGATCACGATTTGTTTTCCTTTCAAATATTCAGCTTGGGCATCCAGAAACAATTCGTTATAAGCGTTTAACGCATCTGTCCGTTCCTTACTCATTGGCAAAATAAACGGATGGATCAAGGATTCGTCTACCTCAATAGCTTTCAATATATCCGTCGCCCGAGATATGATTCCATGCTTGCCTTGTGTAGCAGGACAATAGATAATATCAGCCTTTTGTAATGTTTTAAGCCCTTTCAGCGTAATTAATTCCGGATCACCGGGACCTAATGAGACGAAGTGAATAGGATGATTCATGTGTATCTGTTTTTATTTGAAACGCAAAAGTCCTTAAAATTGCGGATGTATACAAATATTCTTACTACTTTTGTCGCTGTAACAGGCTCCGCTTATCTCTTTTTCCGGGAGGCGGATTAAAAGGGAACCGGGTGAGAATCCCGGACAGACCACGCTGCTGTGAACTTCTAAACATTCGGACAATACCTTGGCCACTGGTTTCGTAATCGGGAAGGCGTCTAGAATGGAAGTAAGTCAGAAGACCTGCCGGTTCATAAATAAATGTTGCTGTCCCGTGGAGCAGGACGAGAGTAACTGTCAATGATCAACTGTCAATTAAACAAGGATTATGAATAAGTTTATAGCGGGTGGATGCTTGCTTTTATCGGTATTGACTTTATCATGTACTTCAGGTATCCGTGAAAAAGGAGAAATAGGGAAGACGGCTTCCGTAGAGCAATCCGCATTCTCGCAAGAGCAGGTTAAGCCTTTATACGCCCAAGGATTCAAGCTTACCTATGCGGATCAATATGTCTTGGCTGATATTCAAGATCCTCAAAACGAGGAAAGCACCACGTTTCATTATGCGTTCGTAAAAAGAGGTTCGAAACCCACGGGGATTCCCGTTGATTATACGATGATAGAGCTTCCTATCCGAAGCGTTATCTGTATGACTTCCCTGCAATTATCGAATTTTATTAAATTGGGTGCCTTGGATAAGGTCGTTGGGATTACCAGTACACGGCATTTGTTCAATAAAGAGATGAACGAACGCCTGAAAGAAGGTAAAACCGCAAAGATCGGTATAGAGGGAAATTTCGATAACGAGGTTATCATGAGTATGAATCCTGATTTGATCCTTGTATCGCCATTCAAGCGGGGAGGCTATGAGACGCTGAAAGACGTGGGTATCCCCTTGATTCCCCATTTGGGTTATAAGGAGACTACGCCATTGGGACAAGCTGAATGGATCAAGTTCATAGGCTTGTTGTTAGGGGTAGAGAAAGAGGGCAATGAGCGTTTTGCCGCCATTGAGAAGAGGTATAATGAATTAAAGGAACTTACGGCGGATGGCAAGGTTAAAAAATGTCCGATCGTTTTTAGTGGCGAGTTACGGGGTGGAAACTGGTATGCCGTAGGAGGAAAGAGTTTCTTGGCACAGCTTTTCAAGGATGCCGGCGCTGATTATTTCTTGAAAGACGATGAGCGATCCGGTGGTGTTACATTAGACTTCGAGACGGTCTATAACCAAGCGGACGATGCTGATTTCTGGCGTATCGTGAATAGTTTCCCGGGAACGTTTAGCTATGAGGCATTGAAAGAGCAAGATCCTCGTTATGCGGATTTCCGTGCGTTCCGGGAGAAAGGGATTATCTATTGTAATATGAAGAACACGCCGTTTTATGAGAGTATGCCGACAGAACCGGAGATCGTCCTAGCGGATTTGCTTCATATCTTTCATCCGGATTTATTACCGGATCATGAGCCGGTCTATTATTCTCGACTTAAATAAGGAACGCTGATGAGACATTCAAATACCCTATGGATGCTGGCGATTGTCACGGCTATTTTTGTTCTAATCTTTTTGAATTTGGTGTTGGGGTCAGTCTCTATTCCTCTTCAATCGGTTTGGCATATTATCTGGAATTCAGGAAATGAGCCTATTACATGGCAGAATATTATCTGGAAATCCCGACTACCACAGGCATTGACAGCGTTGGTAGCGGGAGCAGGCTTATCCATCAGCGGCTTACAGATGCAAACCGTTTTCCGTAATCCATTGGCCGGACCTTCGGTCTTAGGTATCAGTTCGGGAGCGAGCATGGGTGTCGCTTTCGTGGTGTTGTTAAGCGGTAGTTTAGGGGGCGTTGCCTTGAGTAAACTTGGTTTTATGGGGGAGATCGCCTTATCGATAGCGGCCGTGATCGGTTCCTTATCCGTGATGGCGCTGATCGTGTATGTTTCCCAAAAGGTAAAAGGAAATGTCACGTTGTTGATTATCGGTGTGATGATCGGTTACGTGGCAAACGCCGTGATCGGTGTACTTAAATTCTTTAGCGTCGAGGAGGATATCCGTGCATACGTGATTTGGGGATTGGGTAGTTTCGCCCGTGTTTCCGGTAATCAGATGACGTTGTTCGTGATTCTTATGACAGTCTTGATCCCTCTCTCGTTCCTGCTTATCAAGACCATGAACTTGATGCTTCTTGGGGATAGCTACGCACGCAATTTGGGACTTAATATCAAGCGGGCCCGTTTGTTGGTTATCACCTCGGCCGGGGTCCTTACGGCGATTGTCACGGCTTATTGCGGACCTATTATCTTCTTGGGGCTAGCCGTTCCGCATTTATGCCGGGCCATATTTCAAACTTCCGACCATCGGATTTTAATGCCTGCGGTCTTATTCGCAGGTGCGGCGTTGGCGTTGATCTGTAATTTGATCGCCCGTATGCCGGGGTTCGAGGGAGCGTTACCTGTCAACTCGGTAACCGCTTTAGTAGGTGCTCCTGTAGTGGCCTCGGTATTATTTAGAAAACGAAAGAATGAATTGAACGAGTAAGATGAAACAAGATACGATTCATATTAACGGCCTTTCGATCGGTTACCATTCTAAGAGTAGTACAAAGCTGGTAGCTAAAGGTATACACTCTACGATCTATAGTGGTGAATTAACCTGTTTGCTGGGTGCTAACGGGGTGGGGAAGTCTACTTTATTGCGCACGTTATCGGCTTTCCAACCTAAATTAGATGGGGAAATATTGGTCCTAGGAAAAGATATAGATGCTTATTCCGATAAGGAATTGAGCACCACGATCGGTGTCGTGCTGACCGATAAATGTGAGATCCGGAATATGTTGGTACGGGAATTGGTCGGGATGGGACGTAGCCCGTATACCGGCTTCTGGGGCAAGTTGAGCAAGGATGATAAGCGGATCGTGGAAGAATCCATCGCCCTTGTCCGCATTGAGGAACTAGCATCCCGCATGGTCCATACCTTATCGGATGGAGAACGCCAGAAAGTGATGATCGCTAAGGCGCTCGCTCAGGAGACTCCGGTTATTTACTTGGATGAACCTACCGCATTCCTTGATTTTCCCAGCAAGGTAGAGATTATGCAATTACTCCATCATCTAACCCGGAAAACGAATAAGACGATATTTATGTCCACTCACGATTTGGAGCTGGCTCTCCAGATATCGGATAAGATCTGGTTAATGGACAAAGCGAATGGTATCTCTACCGGTACCCCCGAGGATTTGGCATTGAGTGGTCATCTAAGCAATTTCTTCGCCCGGAAAGGGATTGTTTTCGATAAGGATACCGGATTATTCCGTATAGATAATCAATTCTCCCGACAGATCCGCCTCGTTGGACATGGCCAGAAATACGCTATGGTGCGTAAAGCGCTCCAGCGAAACGGAATTTTGGCGAATCGGGAAGTGGAATCGAATATCTGGATTGAGACTGGCGATTTAAAGACCACCCACTTTATCATCCATGAGACTTCCGGCGGTACCTATATCACCCAAACGATAGAAGAATTACTTGCCTATTTTGATACTGAAAAATCATAACTATGTTTTTCTTCATTCATAGTTATGAATTTTTTCCATTCAAATCCATTGTTTTAAAGTAAGCTAGCTTCGTCGGCTTTCCTGTAATTGCTTGAAAGATACATACAACTTTAATTCCACCATTCCTGTCACTTCTACGGCTGTGTGGAGTACAGGTGTTGTATAAGCATACGAAATCACTGATTACAGACAATATAAAACTCCTACTTGATTATTGTGAGCGGTTCTATGACCGTCAATTCGAAACGCGGGAGAATGTGAATCAATTCAACGTCATGTAACAATATGAAGTTTGCATGTATGGATCTTTACACGGTTCTTCCGTCGGGAATCGTGCTAGCTCGTGCGTGCCTTTCCGGACAGTAAGTCCTAAATGTTAAATGAGTAGTGAGATGTAAAGAGACAAACGGTAAAAAAAACGATAATGTAAAATGAATCGAAAAATAGAAGTGATTGAGAATAAAGAAGTAGGGAGAAAAAAAATGTCTCTTTCTTACGCAGAAAGAGACAACTTTCAGAATGACGGGTAAATATCCGTTTTCGGGTGTAAAAGTAGCTCAAATAGCTGATAAAGGCAAGGAGAGTGCTTAAATCTTTTGTCAAAATTAAAAAAGACAAACAATAGCGAGCCGTCAAGCGTGACGTGCCTTGTCCTATTAACATTTCCAAGGGCTTGAAAAACAGAGGATAGGAGCGTTTATACTCCTGTTGTCTCTTTCTGCGTAAGAAAGAGACAGCGCAATTCGAGT